>JBBRDZ010000064.1:0-12978 GCA_038203435.1 Burkholderiales bacterium | reverse complement strand
TTTATGGACTGTCCCTGTTCAATCTTTGAAAAAATCAAGGCTGGCCAAGACTGTCGATTGCTTTCTTTAGATTAGCAACGGTTTTATCGACATTCTGCAATTTTTCAAGACCGAACAAACCCAACCTGAATGTGCGGTAGTCGGCTCTTTCGTCGCATTGCAGCGGCACGCCTGCCGCGATCTGCAAACCCGCCTGAATGAATTTCTTCCCGTTCTGTATGTCAGGGTCGGAGGTGTAACTCACCACCACCCCGGGCGATTGGAATCCCGGCGCTGCAACGGACTTGAAGTCTTTCGATTCGAGCAAAGCGCGCACTTTCGTACCCAGCTCGATCTGTCTTGCTTGGGCTGTCGGGAAACCGAGCGCCTGTGTTTCTTTCATGTTGTTGTGCAAGATATTTAAAGCATCGGTCGGCATGGTCGCGTGATAAAGATGACCGCCATTTTCATAAGCCTCCATGATTTGCAGCCACTTCTTCAGATCCATTGCAAAGCTGCTGCTTTGCGTATGTTCGATCTTCTCGCGCGCGCGGTCGCCCAGCGCGATCATTGCGCAACACGGTGAACTGCTCCATCCCTTTTGCGGTGCCGAGATCAGCACGTCGACTTTGCACTTCTTCAGGTCTATCCACATCGCGCCTGAAGCGATGCAGTCCAGCACGAATATTCCGTTGACGGATTCGACGGCTTCGCCGATTGCCAGCACATAGTCGTCCGGCAAGATGATTCCCGAGGATGTTTCAACATGGGGAACAAATACAACTGCCGGTTTTTCCTTTTTGATGAAGGCGACGATTTCCCCGACCGGAGGCGGTGCAAAGCAGCCTGTTGTGGCGTTGTCGATCTGCCTTGCTTTAAGCACATGGACATCCTGCGTGATGTGTCCGGTTTCCAGGATCTGGGTCCAGCGATAACTGAACCAGCCGTTGCGAATGATCAGGCATTTCTGGTTATGCGCGAATTGGCGCGCCACCGATTCCATGCCGAATGTGCCGCTACCGGGAACAATGATCGCCGAATGGGCGTTGTAAGTTTCTTTGATAAGAGCGGATATGTCTTTAACAATTTGCTGAAATTGTTTTGACATGTGGTTCAGGGATCGATCGGTATAGACAACCGAAAACTCAAGCAATCCATCGGGATCTACGTTGGGGAGCAAACCTGGCATGACATTTCCTCTGCTGATTATCGTTACGATTCAAACCTGCAACCGGCTGATCTACAACCGGCGCGCTGCATATTGATTATCACATATACCCAAAACTTTGGAATCGATACCTTTTAAGAGGACTGTTGCCTTGCGCCGATCTTGAATTGAAGTTTCCAAAATAACTCGAGCCCGGTCCTTTAAATCGTTTCTGCAATAAATTGGGAACTGTTCCTGACTGTTCGCTCTGAATTCAACTCATCGGACCATGTATTTCTACCGACTCTACGCATGCCCGTCCGCGTACCAATTCCACCTCGTCGCCCACTGCGATCTCGCCGCCTTCGATCACGAAGCAATTCAGTGCAAGCTTTCCGTCGAAGCGCCGGTAGATGCCGTGAGTGATTTCCTTGTCCTGGACCAGCGTGTCGGGATCGTATGAAGTCATGATGCAGCGCAGGCGCAAATCCTGAACGCCAATCAACACCTTGCCCGCGCGCAGGCAACTGCCCGGCCAATCGCGTTCGGCCAATCCATCGACTCCGCTGATCACGATATTGGGACGCAAGCGGCGGTAGTCGTAACCGAAGGCCGCGATGGCACCGTCGGTGGCAACCAGCAACGGCAGCACGTCGAAGCGCTCGGCTCCGTCGTAGCGCACCAGCTGCGCACCCGGCCCGACAATATCCACAACCTCGTCGGCAACCTCCAGACTGTTCCATGGCCGGCCGTCCACCAGGGGTGCGCCGTCCTTGTCGAGGGTGCCCTTATGACCCAGGAAGCGCGGATGGGAGCGCGATGTAATCACCCGTCCGTGAGCATTTGCTACATGCACGACCCGGTCGCCGGCTATGCCGAGTATCCCAATGGACGCCCGTTCCAGTTTTTCGCCGGCCATTGTCTTGACCGGATATCGCCATATCTCCGCAATCTTCATCGCCACCTCTGTTGTAAACTAGTGTGAGCATGCTTACGACCTAGTCCACCGGGATGCATGAACAAGGTGAGTTAAAGGGGCAGGGCCAATTTAGTTCTTCAAATGCAAGGCACTGTGCCTCTGGAATCAGGTTCATGTTAGCTTTTTATATTCCCATCAGCAAAGATATATCAGGAAAAGCTATTGGTGACCCAGGAAGACATGATTGATGGATTTGAAGGATTGTGCAGCACAGCGAAAATGGAAATCATGGCCAATGGAACGGATGTGGCAGGCAACCGCCAGTTGTTGGGGCAGGTGCAGGGATTTTTCATCGCATGAGAATGGTCCTGCCATTGGATAAGAAAGGACTCGATTGCGCACGCTGGGAGAAAGGATCGGCTAACTAGATTTATTCCGCAAATAAATTACGATGCTGACCCTTTAATTTTCCCTATCGTGCGGGTAACCGCTATATCGTGTTCCAGGTATTGCCGCATACGCTAGGGCTTGGGCCGGAAATATGGTGCGTATTGGCAAAATGCCATGAAGTGCGCAACCTTGGCGAGTACGAAGGCGATCTGAATGTAGACGAGCGTATCGTCACCGACCTGATCGCGGCCTGCAAAGCAGTGGCTGCGGCTGTGGACAAACTATCATCGCTGCATTGAAGGCAGTTATTTCACAGTTTACATGCGAGTGATCAATCGAATCTGAATTCATCGATTATCAGCGGCGGTGCTGGGCAAGACGCCGAAGCGTGGAATTGGAGGTGGCTTGAAGTTCAACGTGGGCTGCCTGATTTTATTGCGATGCTGACCCCTTTAGTTGCTCATTTTAGAAAATCGATAAGATCAGGCACCCTTAACCCTTGTGCTTCAACCGTTCGTTTTAATACGGACCAAGGAACCGAACGCCATTGAAATGGATCAAGTGGCTTGGCGCATCTGCGATCCACACTTCTGATTCCCATGCAATAGCCTCAAGGTATTTCAGGAACACTTTGCGATTCGGGAAGGCAGAGACATAGACTAGGCCTGCGGTGCAATTTTTGAAGAGCTCTGCCAGTTCACCATGCCGTTTGGAGTCGACCGGGCCGTGACTGGTAACCGACTCAATCAGCAGGAGCCAATTTTTATTTCTGAGGTAAATAACGACATCGGGCATCTTGCCGTGGTTGTCCAGTTGCACGCCCAAACCGGAAAATAATTTCTCGTCAAAGAACCCGTATTTATCGCCCGTATCCCCGACATAGACCAACTCCCCGCCCGGCGCGTAACGACTGCCAAAATCTTCGACGATGGACTTTATTAA
Organism: Burkholderiales bacterium; assembly: GCA_038203435.1. Classification (GTDB taxonomy): domain Bacteria; phylum Pseudomonadota; class Gammaproteobacteria; order Burkholderiales; family Gallionellaceae; genus Gallionella. The sequence goes on along the minus strand of JBBRDZ010000064.1, from coordinate 9,601 downwards.
CGCCGAGTGCCCGCCGGGAGAAAGCGCGATTTGCCGATCATCTTTTATTTTCACCGGGATCATGTTCATGTCGCGGGCTTTGGCATATCGCTCAATCAGTGTTGGCCGCTTTTTCAGGTATTGCTTGAGTAGTGATTTGTATACATCCGTCCCAAACGTTTGCAATACAGTAAGCAGGTTGGGTTCAATCTGATAAACAGCCTTGGGACTATTGACCGGGCGTTCTGGCTTGTCGGGGTTGTAGGTGCATATCCCGGCTTCGATGAACTGGTGCATGGATTGTCTGCGGAACGTCTCGCGGGTGTTCGGCGCATATTCGGTGTCGTAATTTTCTTTAGCCCAGTCCATGATAGGTGTGATGCCGATCAGCGGCGCAGCAGCGCTTTCCCATTTCTTTTTCGGTGCCAGGTCAAGCAGTGCCAGCAGGCACAGTGCGGTTCTGTCGTTGAGTTGTTGCCTTGGCAAGCCAAGATCGAGCAAAACAGAATGTGCTTCTTTGAGCCGTTTTTCTTTTTTTGTCATAGTGACGCGACCAGATTATCAATTTCTTCCTGGCTCATAGCACCACGGTATTTTGAGCCTAGTATTTTGAGTTGTTCAAGGCTGGGATAGGCCATGTTCCTGAGGTCGGTTGCATTGACTTGGGTGTGCCCGGAAAACACCCTGAAGTAACTGTCAAGAACGGTGCTGTTGAGGAAACACGTCAAGCCAGCGGCAACGAGTCTGTCCAGCCCCTTCTTCTGGAAATGAAAAACATTCCAGTGGTTTTCAAAACCAACCAGCGCGGATTGGGTGTCTGCCGGCGTAACCAGATAAGCCACTACTCGGCGGCGTTCCTCCTTGGCCGAAAAGCGTTTGACGAGGACATAGACCCCTTCTTGCATGAGCCATTTGTCTACCTCGGGTGCGTGCAGCAAGGCGTTGGGTTTTTTGTGTTCTTTGGGATATTCAAAGCCAGCCTTGCCGAAATGATGCGGGTACAGCAAAGGTACGGTTCCCGGCTGGGGATATTGGCTCCACCATTGTTTCAGGCGGAAATCGACCACGGGGCCGGTGCAAACTTCAAGCCCCAGTTCGTTCAACTCGTGGGAGAAGAGTCCTGTCAATAACTGCTCTTCCTCTGTCGGAATGTGTATGAAAAATTCTTTGTCGTTCGGTTTGACGATTCTTGAGAAATCAACATCGCGTTGGTGGAAGCCTTCAAAAGTGGAGTCATTTGAGAAAGACAGGGAAACCTGTTCTTGTGGTTTCCCACGCGTTAGCTTCAAGATAATGTTCTCTTGAAGTACTTCGTCATCCTGAAACGCCTTGCAGCGCGAATCAAAGATATGGATATGGTCAATTGAGCACTTAGCCAACATCATCTCCCGGAACGGGCGATAGTAAGGCCCGTTGCAGAACGACCTGGGGATGATGATGACAATCTCGCCCTCGTCTTCCATTTGCAGGATAGCCAGCGCCAAAAATGCCGTGTAAAGATTTACTGTTTCAATTCCAACATTACGCAGTGCATGGCGATGCTCTGAACTTGAATTTATTTTCTTGTAGGGCGGATTGAGGATGGCGTGGGTAAACTTTTTTCCAGTTTCAAATTGGATACGGTCAAGGGAGTCGTGAATGAAATCTTTTTTGTGAATCTGGAAAGGAATCGCCAATTCTTCAAGATTGCTTTGCAGATAGGACTGCATGACAGGATCGACCTCCCAAGCTTCCACTTGTGACAACTCCAGCACCCTGCTTGCCGCGATGGTGAGCGATCCGATGCCTGCTCCAGCATCCAGCAGAATGGCATTCGTCTTTCTGGTGAACAGGCTAGCCATAAATTCGGCGATATTGAACGGGGTCATGAACTGACCCAAGGCGCCTTTCTTTTTTGGATCGAGCTTCGCATTCGCTTCACGGCGAAGTTCGTCAATAATTGCGCTGTTCATATTTGCCTGATAGAAATACTGTTACGCGAATGCACATAATTGTAGCCTAATGGGAGGCTCAAGGTCGGTTCCGATGAAATAGGACACGGAATAAACAATATTGCAGTGGACGCTTCGGTTTTGTTTTAGCCCCCTCTCATCCCAACGCCCTGACCACCACCTCCTGCACATCCTTCGACAATCCCTTTCCTGTTGCCACTTTCTGCAACGCAGCCTGCATCTGTTTTTTCAGCGCGGGTTGGTATTTTTTCCAGTGATCCAGCGTGCGCACCAGGCGCGCGGCCACCTGTGGATTGAGCTTGTTCAGTGCGATCACTTGTTCCGCCCAGTAGGCATAGCCACTGCCATCCGCTGCATGGAACTGTGACGGATTTCCGTTGCAGAAACCGAAGATCAGGCTGCGTGCGCGGTTTGGATTTTTCAGTGTGAACGCGGGATGGGTCATCAGCTTCGTAGGTCGTGTTAGCGCAGCGTAACCCGACGTTTCGTTTTCATGTTGTCGGGTTACGCGATGAAGCCGCTAACCCGACCTACGGGGTGTTCTGAACCATTTGTCGACCACCAGCGCTTCGTTTTTGAAATCCCGATAGAAGCGGTTCAATCTAATGCTGTGGGTCGGAGTCGAAATTTTTTAGCCCGCCCCTGCTCGTTGCAATCCTAATCGATGAAATGTACCGGCGTGGAATTGTTTTTTGCTGATGAAGCTACGCAGCCAGCAATTCTTTCTTCAGCGGCTTGATGTTGGCCAGCTTCTCCGGCTGCTGTTGCACGTCCCATAGATCAACAGCCTGCTGCATGCGCAACCAGCTTTCAGGTGTCGTGTTGAGCAATTTGGCGACGCGCAGCGCCATCTCCGGCGTGATGCCGCGTTTCTCATGCAGCAGATCAGACACGGTGAGCCGGGACACGCCGAGGCGTTGGGCTAGCTCGGTCTGTGTCATTTCCAGCGCGGGCAGCACATCCTCCCGCAGGATCGCGCCCGGATGGGTGGGGCGACGGTTGGGATTTCGTAGTGACTCCATCAGTGATAGTCCTCCAAGTTAAGGTCGATGGCGTCTTCGCCGTCGAATCGAAAAGTAATGCGCCAGTTGCCGGTCACCGTTACCGAATAACCAAACCGGGTCAGCTTCGCATTCCAGGTTACGCCGCAATCGGCATGACTTCCCGATCTATCTTTTCGCCCTGTTCGTTCTCGGCGACTTCCAGGTCGTACTGGGCTTGCAGGTTCATCCAGGTTTGCGCGGACATGCCGAACAGGCGTCCCAGGCGCATCGCGGTGTCGGCGGTGATGGCGCGGTTACCGGTGCAGATTTCGTCAATACGGCGCTGCGGAACATTGGTGAATTTTGCGACTTTGTAACGGGTGAGCTCCATCGGTTCGATGAAGTCATGCAGCAAGATTTCGCCGGGATGGACGGGGGCCAGCTTTTTGCCGCTGACGACGTTGCCGAATTTCAGGGTGTTCAGTTTTTCGCGCTGGATACTCATGCGATTCTCCTAGTGATAGTCAACGATTTCCACATCCGTCGCCCTGCTGTCTTGCCAGCCGAAACATATACGCCACTGGTCGTTGATGCGGATGCTCCATTGCCCGGCGCGGTTGCCGCTTAACTGCTCCAGACGGTTGCCGGGTGGGATGCGCAATTCCTCTATCCTGCTGACGGCATCAATGAGCTTGAGCTTGCGTCGGGCAATCGCCTGGATTTCCTGCGGAAGGCGACGCACGTACAGACCGTGAAACACCGCTGCCGTGGCCTTGTCGGCGAAGGATTCAATCATGCATGAATGCTACTGCCGGTCGGTAGTATTGTCAAGCGTTACTAGTTGCGGTAAATGAAAGTGATCAGGCTCGAATTGTTCTGCGGTAATCATATATCGCCCCGATCCCTTTACCCCCTCACCCCAACGCCCTGACCACTACCTCCTGCACATCCTTGGACAATCCCTTGGTCGCCGCCACTTTCTGCAACGCAGCCTGCATCTGTTTTTTCAGCGCAGGCTGGTATTTTCTCCAGTGATCCAGCGTGCGCACCAGACGCGCGGCCACTTGCGGATTGAGCTTGTTCAGCGCGATCACCTGCTCCGCCCAGTAGGCATAGCCGCTGCCATCCGCAGCATGGAACTGTGACGGATTGCCGTTGCAGAAGCTGAAGCTCAGGCTGCGTGCGCGGTTGGGGTTTTTCAGCGTGAACGCGGGATGGGTCATCAGTTTGCGTACCGCTTTGACATCGGTGTGCATTGCCACGGCCTGCAGGCTGAACCATTTGTCGATCACCAGCGCCTCGTTTTTAAAATCCCGATAGAAATTTTTCAACGGCTGTTGTGCCGTCTTGCTGCCGGTGTTGACCAAGCACATCAGCGCGGCAAGGCGGTCGGTCATGTTGTCGGCGGCGACGATCTGCGCGTGGGCCAGTTGCAGCGTGGATTTATCTTGCCAACCTAAAAGATAAGACAGGCACAGGTTCTTCAGGCCGCGCTTGCCGGCTAGTTTGGCATCGGGACTGTATTTGCCGGGCGTGAGGTTGGCTTCATAGGCGGCGATGAGATCGGCCTTGAGTCTTTCCGAGATCGTCTTGCGCATGAACTGGCGCGCGGTGTGGATCGCCTGCGGGGCTATCACTTTGCACTGTTCGGCCAGCATCAATTCGGAAGGCAGCGTCAGCACCACTACACGGAAGGACGGATCAAGCGACGGGTCGTTGAGCGTGGTGCGCAGGGCGTTGATGAACAGCTCATCCAGCGTCAGCGTTTCACCCGCCTGTACCTGCTGGATCAGATTCAACAGGCGTTGCATCGCCAGGCGCTGCCCGGCCTCCCAGCGGTTGAAGGCATCGCTGTCGTGCGCCATCAGATGGGCCAGCTCCTGGTCGGTGTAGTCGTATTCCATCACCACAGGTGCCGAGAAGTTGCGCAGCAATGAGGGCGTGGGTTTTGTGTTGACATGGTTGAAGTTGAAGGTTTGTTTTGCCTTGGTCAGCTCCAGCACGCAGGTGGTGGCAGGTTTTGAGGAGGCTGCGCCTGTAAGGAATAGCGGCAAGTCGCGGCCCTTGGCATCGAGCAGTCCCACTGCCACGGGGATATGGAAGGGCAGGGTGTTCTGCTTTGTCTTGCCGGGCTTCTGGGCCTTGCCGGGTTTGCAACTCTGGCTGAGCGTCAGCGCATAGGTTTTCTTTTTTGCATCGTAGTGACTTTGCACCTTGAGCTGCGGCGTGCCGGGCTGGCTGTACCAGTGCTCGAACTGGTTCAGGTTGCGCTTATTGGCCTTGGCCATCGCCGCGCGGAAATCGTCGCAGGTGACCGCCTGTCCGTCATGCCGTGCGAAGTACAGGTCCATGCCCTTGCGGAAGCCGTCGCGCCCCAGCAGGGTCTGGACCATGCGCACCACTTCAGCGCCTTTTTCATAGATGGTGGCGGTGTAGAAATTGCTGATCTCAACGAAGCTGTTCGGACGCACCGCATGGGCCATCGGCCCCGCGTCCTCGGAGAACTGTACCTGGCGCAGCATGCGCACATTTTCGATGCGGCTCACTGCGCGACCGCTGTCGGTACCGATCATGTCGGCAGAAAATTCCTGGTCGCGGAACACGGTGAGGCCTTCCTTCAACGACAACTGGAACCAGTCGCGGCAGGTGACGCGGTTGCCGGTCCAGTTATGAAAATATTCATGGCCGACCACGCCTTCGATATTGGCATAGTCCGTGTCGGTGGCGATGCTGGGGTTGGCCAGCACATATTTGGTGTTGAAGATGTTCAGGCCCTTGTTTTCCATCGCGCCCATGTTGAAGTCACCCACCGCGACGATCATGAAACGGTCCAGATCCAGCTCCAGCCCGTAGCGTTGCTCATCCCAGCGGATGCTGTGCTTGAGTGATTCCATCGCATGCTGGGTCTTGTCCAGATTGCCAGTCTCCACCCACACTTGCAGCAGCGCACGGCGTCCTGATTTGAGTTTGAACTTTTCTTCCTGGCACACCAGCTTGCCGGCCACCAGCGCAAACAGGTAGGACGGTTTCTTGAACGGGTCTTCCCACTTGGCATAGTGGCGGCCTTTGGGCAGGTCGCCCTGTTCGACCAGGTTGCCGTTGGACAGCAGCACCGGATATTTTTTCTTGTCGCCGCGCAGCATCACAGTGTATTTCGCCATCACATCCGGGCGATCGGGGAACCAGGTGATCTTGCGGAAACCTTCGGCCTCGCACTGGGTGAAGAAATTGCCGTTGGAAACATACAGCCCCATCATTGAGGTGTTTTTATCGGGATGAATCAGCGTCTCGATCTCCAGCGTGATCTGGTCCGGGGCGTTCGCGATGCGCAGTTTTCCGTCGGCTATTGAGTATCCATCTTTTGCATTCTTGCGCAGCGCCTTGCCGTTCATGCGCAAGGCCACCAGCTTGACGCCGTCGCCCAGCAGTTCCACATCCTTGTTCGGCGATGCGCTGTTGCGCCGCATCGTGATGCGCGTGGCCACACGGGTTGCTGCGGGGTCGAGATCGAAACCCATCTCAACGGTGCCCACCCAGTAGGCCGGGGCGGTGTAGTCTTTGCGATGGATGGTGATTTGCGTGGTCTTGGTCATGCGAGGTGGATCCCTATCGTTAAGGAAAAGCTGTGGGCCGTTATGTGCGCCCGGTTCAAACGGTTTTAGCCTTGGCTTTGGTCTTGGCTTTGGTTTTCGTTTTAGCCTTTTTTTTATCCGGAATGGGTACCGATGTCCTGGAGGTCAATATCTTGCGTATAAATGCAATAAGGCCGATTTTTTCCTTTGAAAGATTCAAAACCATGCAGATATTTTCATCCTGCTCGATGCTGCGGGCAGCTTGTTCTTCTGCAGAAAGATACTCATCCAACTGGCTCGGGGTGTTTCCGCCACTTTTGGTTATTTCGGCCATTTCGTGCCAATCCCTGTAACCATATAGCTTGGCAGCCCATTCCTGGCAGGTTGAAAGCTTGTTGTTGGGGAACAAGGCGCTAAGATGTTGCGCGACTCTTTTGGGACGGGCCAAACCTGTTAAGTAAAAACGCATGCGACAATCTCCTGGTTAAGTCGGAGTGCCCACATTGGAATAAAGCAACTCGTTGTGGATTGTACAAGAATCAAAGAAGCCGCTTAGTCTTTGTCCGTGCCGGGTGGGTTCTTGGCCATGAGAGGCGGGTTGGGAATAGTGAGGTGAGCTTGATTTTAACAGTGTTGGCTCCGCGCAAGCATCAGCCAGCCAAACCAGGCCCCACCTTATAACTTCGGCTTATTCCCAGTGAGATTGTTTTCCTTCAGCTTGTTTGGCGGCCGGATTCGGTTCTTGCCGGCAACACGAAGCAGGCGCAAGAATTTTGGGCATTCGAAATGGTTGGGCGCAGTGCAGACCGCTGCATGGCGCAGTCCATCACGCATAGCGGTAAGTTCTTTAATGTTCTTATCCAGTTCATCTGCCTTGCTTGAAAGCTGCGCCCTGTTTATCTCGGGGCCTTCAGGAGCAAACATTGCACCGATCTCAACCAGTGAGAAGCCGGCGCTGCGCCCCAACGAAATCACCGCCAGCCGATCCAATACGTCGGGATTGAACAGCCTGCGCAAACCATGCCGGCCATAAGACTGGATGAGCCCTTTCTCTTCATAGTATCTGAGGGTTGAGGCGGGTAATCCGGATGCTTTTGAGACCTCGTTTATATCCATTGTCGCCTCCCGCGCAAATAGTGCTTGACCTCAAGTCAACTTGAAGTTGTATCTTATCTTCGACCACAACCCGACACAAGATTTTCGTCGTTGAAGTTTGTGGCATGTGATCTATAACTTGAGAAGTGAAGGAGTTGATATGCCGAGTTTCGAATGGATATTGTTATACCTTGCGTTGGGTTCCCTGGTCGGTTTCATGGCTGGCCTGCTGGGCCTTGGTGGCGGCGGAATACTGGTGCCATTACTGGTGACGATTTTCAGTTACCAGGGTGTCGGCGTGGACAACGCCGTTCATTTGGCATTGGGAACGTCATTGGCTTGCATGATCATCTCTTCAACGGCAAGTATCCGCGCACACGCTTCCCGGCAGGCTATCGTGTGGAAAGTGGTTTACGGAATGGCACCCGGCATCATTGCGGGCGCCTTTCTGACTAGCCGCATCGCCACCCGTGTCAACCCGGTTTACATCGCGATATTTTTTGCGCTGTTCATGGCACTGGTCGCCGGCCAGATGTTTCTAAACTGGAAGCCGAAAGTCAGTCTGAAGCCGGCCAAATACGGTGGCTTGCTCATGGCTGGCACCGGCATTGGTTCGGTATCGGCGCTGGCCGCGGTCGGTGGCGGTTTTCTGACCGTTACTTACCTGAGCTACAAGAATGTGGACATGAAAAAGGCGATAGGCACGTCGGCCGCGATCGGATTTCCCATCGCTATCGCGGGTACTGTCGGATACATGATCAGTGGCTGGTCCGAAACATCGGGCGACCCCTATACCTTTGGATTCGTTTATGTACCGGCATTTTTGCTGATATCCGTCGCCAGTGTCATTGCGGCGCCCTATGGCGCCGGCTGCTCCCATAGTTTGCCCGAGGCCCATTTGAAAAAGATATTCGTCGCGATCTCGCTGGCGTTGAGTATCAAGATGCTGTTCTCGGTGCTTTAGCCCGACCACTTAAGTTCAATGAGATGGGGGCACATATCCCATGGCCTCTTGCATTGGTCGTCCCGAACTTATCGCCGGTCATTCTGTCCATACCGGGTCGTTTGAAAATCGTCTATAGTCCTGCACCGTGCCTTTCTTCCGGATATGCGAATGAAAAATAAATTGATATGGGTATTGCTGACGTTTTCGCTGGCCGCCTCCACCACAACCCAGGCGGTCGCGCAGCTTGCGCCGCTGGAACAACAGTCACAGGCCGCATTCATGACCGCCAAGCTCATGAGCCGTTATCAATACAGGCATGTGGATCTTGACGACAAGTTGTCTGCGCAAATATTCGACAACTATCTGAAAGGACTGGATGGCGACAAGATGTTTTTCATGCAGGCCGACATCGATCATTTTGCCGATGCGCGCACCCGGCTTGACGATGCCATCATCCAGCAGGACCTCAGCGTCCCTTTCGCCATCTACAATCTTTACCAGCAGCGCATCGCCGAACGCTATCGTTATGCACGCGCCCTGCTGAAAAAAGATTTTGATTTCGGGAACAAGGAAAGCTATCAATTCAACCGCAAGGATGCAGCCTGGCCGAGATCCGAAGGCGAGCTGAATGACTTGTGGCGCAAGCGCGTCAAGAACGACTGGCTGCTGCTCAAGCTTGCCGGCAAGGACAATAAAAGTATCGCCGCAATACTCGACAAGCGCTATGCCAATTCCCTGGACGGCCTGTCCAGGGTAAAAAGTGAAGACGTATTCCAGAACTTCATGAACGCCTATACGATGGCCGTCGATCCGCATTCCAATTATTTTGGCGTGCGCGAATCCGAAGAGTTCGATATCTCGATGAAATTATCGCTGACTGGCATTGGTGCATCGCTGTTTAAAAGAGACGAATACACGACCATCAGGGAGTTGTTGGCAGGCGGTCCGGCACTGTTGTCGGGCGAATTGAAAGCCGGCGATCGTATCGTCGGTGTCGGCCAGGGTGTGGACGGCCCGATGATCGACATCCTGGGCTGGCGCACCGACGATACGGTGGCCCTGATACGCGGCCCG
>JBBRDZ010000063.1:0-13011 GCA_038203435.1 Burkholderiales bacterium | reverse complement strand
GCCGATCAACAATACATTATGCTGGTAACCGGATTCACTTTTAACTGGAGAATTCATTTCGATACGGCGCTCCTGGGAGAATTGGATTATTGTAGTTGCAATAGACTTTCGCGGATCAGGCAATGATCTTGGCCGCCATTTTCTATGCTAGCAATTTTTATTTGAGCCCCCGGTCAAACCTGCGGACATGGTGTTCGCTACATCCTCGATCCATAGGGGCCGCTATCGGGGTTTCCATCCGGATCGTTATGACTGAACTGGTTCGGGCAGGTCAGGGAATCATCGGATAATCGATCTAACAGGGTTAGTCTAGCAAAATGTCCAGAAATTATCTTGTGTTGTTGTGCTTGTGTGCTTTGGCAGCTTGCGCGAATCTCGATCCCCGGGAACGCCGGGATCGGGCCGATACGCTGGCTGCTGCGCATGGTTGGCATACTTTGCGCTTGCCTACCGACTCGTTTGTGCTGGCAGCTTATGTCCCGGAATCTTTTGCGACGGTCGATGTACTGACAGTCTACATCGAGGGCGATGGCCTGGCCTGGCTGAGCAGGTCGCAGGCTTCGGACGACCCCACACCGATCAAGCCGGTCGGCCTGGAATTGGCCCTGCGCCAACCGCATGGCGCGGCAGCATATCTGGCGCGCCCCTGTCAGTTCGTGCAACAGCAAGATGCCCGCAATTGCCGGCAAGCTTATTGGACCGACCTGCGTTTCGCACCGGAGGTGATCGAGGCAAGCGATCAGGCGATCAACCTGCTCAAGCTGCGTTTCGGTGCGAATCGACTGGTGTTGGTCGGCTACTCCGGCGGCGGCGCAGTTGCGGCGTTGGTGGCGGCACGGCGCAACGACGTGGTACGGCTGATTACGGTTGCGGGCAATCTGGATCACCGCGCGTGGACCGATCTGCACCATATTCCACCGCTGGATGGTTCATTGAATCCGGCGGATGAGTGGCGGACGCTGGTGAATGTGCCGCAATGGCATTTTGTCGGCGAGCGCGATGAGGTCGTCAGCAGGGCAGTGGTTGATGCCTATGCGTCACGGTTTCCTTACGACCGACGCCCGCAGGTCATCCCGGTCGCGGATTTTGATCACGCCTGCTGCTGGGTGGAGCACTGGCCGGATTTGTTGAAACAGACCATGAAATAATGTGCCGGATACTGACCCGGAAGAGTTAAACGAAGCGCTGGCACGCGCAACGATCACATCAAACCAGAGTTCAGCCGGAAGTTTGTGCACTTTGATATGGGTAGCAGCCTGATCCGGAATGATTCCCGTCGATCAGGGCCTTTCACTTGCAGTTGACGCTGATGTCCTGCTGTGCTTTGGCGATGCGCTGCTGGCGTTGTGCATCGTTGATATAGCTTTGTTCGCCGTTGGCGCCGATTTCCACCATGCGCACGCCCGACTGCAGGGTGCGCAGGTTTTGTTGTGCGTTCTCGCAATTGACCTTTAACGCTTTCTCCGATGCGAGTTTCTGTTCGGTTATTTTCGCCGCTGCCTGCTTTTCCAGTTCCGCTCTTTTCGATTTTGCGGTGCGTTCAGCGACGGTGTCCGTTTCGGCAATACCGCTGCCTGCTGCGTCAGCCGAGTCCGTCCGCAGCGTCCTGGGTTGTACACTGGGCGGGGGAGGTTGATCCGAGTAGTGAACTTGGCCCTGGGCATCGACCCACTTGTTGATATCGGCAAGGGCATCGGTGCTGGCCAGCATAAATATTATCAGCAGAATTTTGCTCATGACTATCATCCCTGCAAATGTTTTTCGGATTGAAATCGGACAGTGCCGAAATTATTCGGCCAAATTCGTCCCTGAGTCTAGCATGTGGAGGTATGATTGCAACCGAATTTGGGGTGTGAATCGCTCGTAGATCGAAGGAGGTCAGTGTTATGCAGGACAGCAAGGTTGGCGCAGTCGCCAACAAAGGCAATGATGCGGAAAGCAGCGGTGCGACGGTGATCGCAGAGGCGGTATTGAAGCTGTTCAATGCGTATTTCCGCGACCACAATCATAACGGCAAGCTGTACGACGATTTTCCGAATTTTTTCCTGTTCCGGCCCGCTGTGCTGGAAGGCAAGGAGATCGCGACACGCGGCTCGGAAAAGCTGCTGCTGGATGATGTCATCCAGCGTGCCAAGGCGCGCAACGGTTATATCGGTGTATCCAAACATCGCAATCCCAAACTGGGCTACTACTGGCTGGAGTTGTCGGTGATGCCGTTCATGATGGGTGATGCGGTGAGCAAGGATAACAAGGGTGAATTCTTTTTTATCCTCACCAAATTCATCGAGTTCACCAAGCAGCAACCGAAGATGTACGGCGACCTGACTGCCGAAGTCGAGTCCGACAAGGATATCGCGCTGATGCTGAACGGCATCAAGAAGATGGCCGGACGCCTCAGCGTATCGCTGGATATCTACCCGGAAAACATGCTGGTGTCGTACAACCCGAACTGGCCGGTGACGGAAGTCAAGAAACTGCTGCAATCGCTCAAGGAGAACGATCAGGACTGGTGCGAGATGTTCTTCGAATACCTGATCTATGTGATGGGCAAGAAGACCTGAGACTAAGGGTTCGCACCGCTCTTGAGCAGCACCAGTGCAGCGCCGCTGCCGCCCAGTGCGGGGGTCGCGTTGCAATAAGCCAGCACCTGCGGATGTTGCGCCAGCCAGTGGCGCGCCAGCTTGCGCAACACCGCTTCGCCCCCCTTGCTGTTCAGCCCCTTGCCGTGTATCACCAGCACGCAGCGCAGATCGCGCCGCGTCGCTTCATGCAGGAACGCCTGTAATAGCCGGCGCGCTTCGTCGCTGTGGTTGCCGTGCAGATCGAGTGTGTCCTGGACCGCATCGCGCCGCAGCTTGCGCAGCGCCATGCGCGACAGGCCATTGCCCAGATATTCATCCGCGACTTCCGCACCGGCAAAATCCGAAAGTGTGTCGGGTATGGCCGCGGGTTCTGCAACACGGTTGAATGCAGCCCGGCGCGGCACAGCGGGCGGGCTGACGCGGTGCTGTTCCGCCAGCGGTTGCACTTCGCCGACCGCCGCACGGAACAGCGCGGCATCTTCGGTAGTGATCTTGCCGGACTTGTCTCTGGATGGTTTCTTCACAATGAGACAGTGTCGATATCGTGCAGGAAGCGGGCCTATTTCTTGGCGAGCGAGGCCAGGTACTTGTCCGCATCCAATGCCGCCATGCAGCCGGTACCGGCACTGGTGACCGCCTGGCGGTAGATCTGATCCTGCACGTCGCCGGCCGCGAACACACCGCTGATGCTGGTCGCGGTGGCATTGCCTTCCGAGCCGCCGCGCGTCTTGATATAGCCGTTGCTCATTTCCAGTTGCCCGGTAAAGATGTCGGTGTTCGGCTTGTGGCCGATCGCGATGAACACGCCCTGCAGGCCGATGTCTCTGGTTTCGCTGTTCTTCACCAGTTTGACCCGCATGCCGGTCACACCGCTGGCGTCGCCCAGCACCTCGTCGAGCGTGCTGTTGAGTTGCAGCGTGATCTTGCCTGCTTCGACCTTCTCCATCAGGTGATCGACCATGATGCGCTCGGCGCGAAAGGTGTCGCGGCGGTGCACCAGCGTGACATGCTTGGCGATGTTGGACAGGTACAGCGCTTCTTCGACCGCGGTATTGCCGCCGCCGACCACGGCGACTTCCTGGCCGCGATAGAAGAATCCGTCGCAGGTCGCGCAGCCGGATACGCCGCGACCCATGAACGCTTCTTCGGAAGGCAGGCCGAGATATTGTGCGGAGGCACCGGTGGCGACGATCAGCGCGTCGCAGGTGTAAGTGCCGGCATCGCCGATCAGCATGATCGGCTTCTGCTGCAGTTTGGCAGTGTGGATCTGGTCGGTAATCATCAGCGTGTTGAAACGTTCGGCGTGTTGCTGAAAGCGTGCCATCAGTTCCGGCCCCTGCACGCCCATCGCATCGGCAGGCCAGTTGTCCACATCGGTGGTGGTCATCATCTGACCGCCCTGGGCCAGTCCGGTGATCAGCGCCGGCGCGAGATTGGCGCGAGCCGCGTAAACCGCTGCGGTATAGCCGGCCGGGCCCGAGCCGAGGATGATCAAACGATGATGCTGTGTGGGTTTGTCCATGGTGTGTTTCTTTCTGACGAGTGAAAATATAGAACTTGCAAGTATACATGGCAGCACAAATCGTAGCGAGTGGAGCGGCCACGACAGTGGCCGCTGTGCGGTGTTGCAGCGCGAACGTCATCTCGGCACATACAGCCGCCAACGCAGCGTAGTGCCGTTGTGCCGGGCAGGCATCGGTTAGAATCCACCCATCATGAAATTATCCCCGACCCCGATTTTACTGGCGCTATTGCTGTCAGTGTCCCCGGCCCGCGCGGTCGAGTTGCCCGGTATCCCTGAATTCATAGATGAAATGGTTGCCAGGCACCAGTTCAAACGCGAAGAACTGGAAAACGTGTTCGCCCATGCCAATGAGATTCCGGCGGTGCTCGAGGCGATTTCCCGACCGGCCACCAGCAGGCCCTGGCCTGAATACCGGGCATCCTTCGTGAATCCCGAGCGCATCAGGCTGGGTCTGGAATTCTGGCACAGGTACCGCAACACCCTGCATCGTGCCGAACAGAAATACGGCGTGCCGCAGGAAGTGATCGTTGCGGTGATCGGTGTGGAAACCGTCTACGGCAAGGATGCGGGTGGTTTCCGCACCCTGGACGCGCTGACCACACTGGCCTTCGATTATCCGCGGCGCGGCGAATTCTTCCGCAAGGAGCTGGAGAACTATCTGTTGCTGGCGCGCGAACAGCAGTTCGACCTGCTCTCGGTACGCGGCTCTTACGCCGGTGCGCTGGGCATCCCGCAATTCATGCCGAGCAGCTATCGCACCTATGCGGTAGATTTCAACGGCAACAACAAGATCAACATCCTGCGCGAAGCCCGCGATGCGATCGGCAGTGTCGCCAACTATCTGAGCGGCTACGGCTGGATCCGCGACAACGGCCCGCAACTTCCTGCCGTGGACAAAACCGCCGGGCATGCCCGCAACGCGCCGCCGATCGCGCTGCGCGTGCAGCTCGGCAAGGATGCCTGTCTCGGCGATATCAGCGAGCCGCGCCCGCTAGTCGCATGGTCGGAAGCCGGTGTGGAGTCAGCCGGAAATCTGTCCCCTGACCTGGCCGCGCGCCTGATGGACTTCACGCTCGGGGATGACAAGGAATTCTGGCTGGCCTTCAACAATTTCGAAGTGATCACGCGTTACAACAACAGCGACTACTACGCGATGTCGGTGTTCCAGCTTGCGGAAGCGTTGAAAGCGGCGCGTGACAAGTCTGGCAGTGCTAAATGACGCGCCGCGCGCCATCGTAGTGTTGCTTCCAGTAAGCGTCGCGCATGTTCTCGGTGCGCACCTTGCCGCCGCTGCTGGGCGCATGGATGAAATAGTCATCGCCCAAATAGATGCCGACATGCGAGAACTTGCTGCGCAGCGTGTTGAAGAACACCAGGTCGCCGGCACGCAGTTCGTCCCGGCCGATCTTCTTGCCGTAGCGACTGATCGCGGAGGAACTGCGCGGCAGCTTGATGCCGACGGTATGCCTGTACACATGGTCGACAAAACCGCTGCAATCGAAACCGCTATCGGGTGAATTGCCGCCGTATTGGTAATGGATGCCGATCAGGCTGCGGGCATAGGAGGAGATGCTGTCCGACCCCGGTACCGTGTTTTTTACCGAGGAGCAGGCGCTTAGCAAAACTATGGATAAAAGCAGAATATGTTTCATGGTTCTAATACACTGTATCCGCATGCAGGTCATCCGGCAAGTAGGATGTTCAGCTCAGGGGATGACGGTTTTAACCAATCATATGCATCACGAGGCGGGAGAATTGTGCCCGGACAGGGATATACGATTTTTATTATGCTAGAGTTCCACGGCAAAAATTCGATTTGTGAGCTAAAGGGGCGCGGGATGGGAAATATCAGGTACTTTGGATTCTTGCTGCTGGTTCTGTCTGCGACGGTATCGGCCGAAGGCGATCCCTACGCTTTATCGCTTGAGCAACTGATGACCGTTCCTGTGGCGGTTTCCTCGCGCAAGGCGCTTTCGCAACGGGAAACGCCGGGTATCGTTACCGTGATCAGCGGCGAAGAGATACGCGACAGCGGTGCCCGCGATCTGATCGATGTGTTGCGGCAGGTTCCCGGGTTCGATTTTCGCATGACGATCAATAATGGCATCGGTCTCGGCATGCGAGGCCAGATAGGCATGGACGGGCGTGTGTTGATGCTGGTCGACGGCATCGATGTCAACGAACATCGTTATGGCAGCACGGTTCTCGGTCAGGGTTTTCCGATTGAACAGATCTCGCGCATCGAGATCGTCCGCGGTTCTGCCTTGGCGCTTTACGGCGGATCGGCGGAACTGGGTGTCATCAACATCATCACCCGGAGTGCCGACGAACTGAATGGCGTGCAGGTCGGCGCGGGCGCGGGGCTTGCCACCGGTTCGGGCGTGAAAAGTCGTGAATTCGCCAGCCTGATGGCCGGAAAAGGCGGCAGCCGCACGGTGAAATGGACCGCCATGGCCCATCTGGGCAAAGCCATACGCAGCGACCGCACATACTATGATCTCACTTACCCGTCGCCCATGTTTCCTGGGGCACTCACCAGCTTTGATATGAAGAATGACAATGGAACGTACTTGGGTAATCTGAACGTGGGCCTGCAGGCGGGCGATTTCAGCGCCCGGTTTTTACATGACGAATCGCGCTTCGATGATCGCGATGGCCCGGGATTCTTTGTGCGCGCCGCCGATTCGCACAACTGGTTCTACAGCGATTCGCTGTTGATGCAGTACAAACATCAGTTGAATGACAGACTGACTGCGGCACCGAATCTGCTGTATCAAAACCAGGATCCGCGAAAGACCATCAATTCGAGCGGCGTGCTGGTCAATGAAACCAAGATCGAACGCCTGAATGCAAAAATCCCGCTGGAACTGGATGCCGGCGACAACCTCCATCTTTCGGCAGGGCTGGAATATCTGGAGGAGGAATACCTGGCCGTGATACGCAATGCCGGCTTGGGTCTGGGGCCGCTGCCTTTTGACAGCACCCAGGTCGCCAGCGTGTATACCGAGGCGTTATGGTACAACCCGTGGGGCAACCTGACGGCTAGCGGCAGGCTGGATGAGCATAGCCATGCAGGCCTGATGCGTGCCGAACGACTGGGCTATACCCGGGTCTTTGGCGATTGGCATGTCAAACTGATGGGCAGTCATGCGACCAGGGCGCCTTCGATGGAAGACTACTCTTATGGTCTCGGTCATAGCCTGAATATCATTCCGGAGACGTCACGCACCTGGGAGATGGAAACGGGTTATCGGGTCAGTCCGGATACCCAGCTCACCGTCAATTTGTATGACGTCACGACATTTGACACACTGATACTCGGTAATCGGGAGAAGGTGCATACCAAGGGTCTGGAAGCCGGATACCAGATGCGTAAAACATGGGGCTATGCCGAGGCGACCTACTCGTATTACGACGCCGCCGGTACCCAGGCGACCTTGCTGCAAGTGATCGATTATTCCACTGCGCCGCCCTATCAGGTTGTCGACAACAAAATGAACCAGGCCTTCGCTGCGCAAAAATTGACAGCGAATCTGCACTACAAGCTGTCGGCCACCTGGTCGATCAATCCGTCGCTGGTTTATCTGGGCTCGCGCTGGGGATATGTTGCGCCGATCGCCAATGCCACGACTTTTGACGGCACACTGAAGCGTTTCGGTCCAACGCCGTTGCTGAACGTCGCCCTGCATTGGGATAGCGCCACCACCAGGGGGCTGGATTTGACGCTCGGTCTGTACAACGCGCTGAACAAGGAAGTGGATTTTATCCAGCCGTTCGATGGCGGTCATGCGCCTTTGCCGGGCATGAGCCGTGAGTTGCTGTTGCAGGGACAATACAAGTTCTGACGCAGCCTGACAGCATGAACAAGTACAAAAGCTTATATTTATTGTTGATATTGGCCTGGCTGCAGCCTTGCCAGGCGGAAGGTTTTTCGGAAGCCCAGATCAAGTCCGCCTATGTACTGAACTTCATCAAATTTGCCGAGTGGCCCGCTCATGCGGTTTGGGTGAACGACCAGATCACGCTTTGCGTGATCGGGAAAAGCGTGCTGGGCGGTGTTCTCGGCGAACTGGACGGACGGATTGCAGCGGGCCGCGAACTGCATGTCATCCAGTTGGCGACTGCGGAGCATGGCATGGACGGCTGCAATGTGGTGTTCATCGGCGAATCGGAACAGCGCCAGGTCGGCACGATAATCGAGACGCTCGGTGCTGCTTCCACACTGACCATTTCCGACATCGACAATTTTGCCAGGAACGGCGGAGCCATCGGATTGGGTTTTCGTGACAACAAGATCATCTTCGAGGTCAATCTGGCACCGATGCGTAAGGCAAACATCCGCCTGCCAAGCCAGTTGTTGAATCTCGCCACACGTGTGTTAGGGAGATAGGCCATGCGAATCCATCCGGATATGTCCAACTGGTCGCTGCGCAAGAAGATCGTCTCGGTCATCATGCTGGGCAGTGTGGTCTGCCTGCTGGTCAGCCTGACCGTGCTGGTGGCGAGTTCGGCGAGCAGCCGATACGAAGACTCCCTGCGCCAACTTTCCGGCCTGGCTGAAGTGTTGTCTGAAAACGGGCAGGCTGCGCTCAAATTTTCGGACAAGACGGAAGCGGCCAGATTGCTCGAGTCGTTGAAAGAGCATAGCGAAATCGTTGCCGCATGGCTGGTGACAGCCGACGGGAACATGCTTGCCTCGTGGAGCCGTCAGGGAGTGGCCGGGAATGTACCGGCAGATTATCGCGTGGATGCCGCCTACCTTCATTCCGATTTCTGGTCGCGGCACGCCGAACTGTATCAGCCCGTGATCAGGGACAGGGAGTTGATCGGTTATGTGCTGTTGCAGGCCGATTTCACCTCGCGGTGGAATCGCGAACTGGCTGATCTGGGCAAGGCGCTGGGTTTTGCCATATTGTCGCTGATGGTGGTTTTTATCCTGGCGGCCCGATTGCAGGGCGTGATTTCGAGTCCGATCAAGGATATTGCCGCGACGGCTCGTGCAATCGCCCGCGACAAGAGCTACGGAAGGCGGGTGCCCAAGCAAACCGATGACGAGATCGGCGATCTGGTCACGGCGTTCAATGAAATGCTGGGTGAAATCCAGATTCGCGATGAACATTTAATCCGCCATCGCGACCGCCTTGAAGAAGAAGTTGCCAAGCGCACAGCGGAATTGCTTAAGGCCAAAAATGATGCTGAGGAAGCCTCGCGTTTCAAGGGCCTATTCCTGTCCAATATGAGCCATGAGATACGTACGCCGATGAACGCCATCATCGGTCTTTCCGACCTTGCCTTGTCCGGCGAGCTATCGCCCAAGCTGCGCGATTATCTGGGCAAGATACACACCTCGTCGCTGGCTTTGCTGGGCATCACCAATGACATTCTCGACTATTCGAAGGTGGAAGCAGGGCGGCTTGAATTGAACTCGGAAATATTCAATCTGGAAGAGCTGCTTAAAAATGTCCTCAACCTGTTCCAGGTGTCCGCCGAGGCAAAAGGTTTGAAATTGGTGCTGGAACTGGATCATCGTGTGCCGAAAATGCTGGTGGGAGATTCGCTGAGGTTGTGGCAGGTGTTGAATAACCTGGTGGGCAATGCGGTAAAGTTCACCCTGAAAGGAAATATCCACTTCAAAGTCACCCGGGTCGCGCATGAATCCGGTTGTGTGAAAATCGATTTTTCGGTCCGCGACAATGGTATCGGCATGTCTCCGGAGCAGATTGCGAACCTGTTCCAGGCTTTTACCCAAGCCGACAGTTCGATCACGCGCAGATTCGGCGGAACCGGGCTGGGACTGGCTCTGAGCAGGCAACTGGTGGAATTGATGGGCGGCGATATCAAGGTTGAGAGCAAGGCGGGGGCGGGCAGCACATTCAGTTTTGCCCTCAGCCTTCCCTTGCCGCAGCAACATACAACCAAAGATATGGTCGCCGGACTCAAGAATATGCGCGCAATGGTGGTGGATGATTTTGATATTTCCAGCCAGATATTGCGCGCGACACTGGAGTCGTGGGGATTCGACGTCGAAGCAGCGGCTTCCGGTATCAAGGCACTGGAGCTGCTGGAAAATGCCAATGCGCAAGGAAAGCATTTCGAGCTGGTTCTGCTCGACTGGAGAATGCCCGGAATAGATGGTGTCGAAGTGGCGCAGATGATCCACAAGATGGCGAGCGTAAACAAGTGCCGTATGCCCAAGATCGTCATGATCTCTGCATTCAAGGACAAGCAACTTATCGAGGAGTCAAGTGATGTTGTGTTGGATGCCGTGCTCGGCAAGCCCGTTACGCCTTCCGTCTTGTTTGACACCATCATCCGTATTTTGGGCGTAGCTGTGCCCAATCCTGCCGTAGCGGATAATTTGCGATTGAAAGAACTATCCGGGGCAATACGTGGTGCACATGTGTTGCTGGTTGATGACAACGAGATCAACCGCATGGTGGCTCGCGAGCTGCTGGAGAACGCGGGACTGAAGGTGTCCGAGGCGTACAATGGAAATGACGGCATAGCGGCAGTTTTGAAAGAACGCTTCGACGCGGTGTTGATGGATCTGAAAATGCCCGAAATGAATGGTATCGATGTAACCAAAATCATCCGTCAACATTCCGCGTATCGTGACTTGCCCATTATTGCCATGACGGCAGCAGTACTGGAGCAGGACAGGAAGGCATGTCTTGCAGCGGGGATGAGCGATCATGTGGCCAAACCCATATTGAAACAACAATTGATAGAGACACTGTGCCGCTGGATCAGGCCGGGTGAACGTTCTGTCGTGGTGCGCCCGGTCTCATGGCCGGAGGATGTTGCGTCCGTGTTTCCGCAAGATATGCCCGGATTCGATATCGAACAGTCGTTGCTGCTGCTCAGCGGTAACCGGGGTCTGTTGAAAAAGTTGCTGATCCAGTTCGCGGGGAAATTTGCCGGTGCAGGGGAGGAAATGGACAGGTTGGCGCGATCCGGAAAGACAATCGAAGCGGCGACGCTTGCACATAATATCAAAGGAACCTCCGGTAATCTTGGCGCGGTCGAATTATTCGAAGCGGCCAAAAATCTGGAATCGGAACTGGTGGCAGGAGCGGGGTACCCATTTCCCGGCATGGAAGGATTCAATCGTGCCATGGTTATAACGATGGCCTCGATTGCGCGCTTGGACACATCCGTGGAGATTATTCCCGAAGCGGACAGCGGCGATTTTGACCGACCATTGGTGGTTCACTTGCTTGGGCAGTTGAAAGAGCTGCTGGAAGGCAACGATTTCGTGCCGGATGAACTGTTGGAGTCTATCAGGGCTGCCCTGACCGGCCAGTCGATGAGACGCCTGCTGCGCCAGATCGGAAAGCATCTGGACGACTTCGATTATGTGCATGCCAGGGAAGTATTGAATGAATTGAATGGCATCGTGAATCCCGTAACAAGGAATGCATCATGAAGACTGTGACGCCGGAAAAACCGCTCGTTTTGATCGTGGACGATACACCCATCAATATCCAGATATTGGCGGAAAGTCTGGCCAAGGATTACCGCATCAAAGTGGCGGGTAGCGGAAGGGCCGCATTTGAAATATTGGAAAAGCATGTGGAGCCCGACCTGATATTGCTGGATGTGATGATGCCGGACATGGATGGCTATTCCATATGCACACGGCTGAAGCAAAATCCCGAGACCAGCAATATTCCGGTGATCTTCATCACTGCCATGAGCGAGGCGGCCGACGAGGAGAGGGGCCTCAATCTCGGCGCCGCAGATTACATCACCAAGCCGTTCCACCTGCCCATCGTCAAGGCGCGGATCCAGAATCACATCAAGTTCAAACTGATGACCGATCTGCTGGAATCCATGGCATGGCAGGACGGTTTGACAGGCATTTCGAACCGGCGCAGTTTCGACGAGGCACTGGAAAAAGAGTGGAAGCGTGCACAGCGTGCCGGCTCATCGATATCTTTGGTGCTGGTCGATATCGACCATTTCAAAGAGTACAACGATAACTATGGACACGGTGCGGGCGATGATTGCCTGAAAGAGATCGCCACGACGATTGCCTCGTTCGTGACCAGGGCGGGCGATATGGTGGCGCGTTACGGGGGGGAGGAATTTGTCCTGCTGATACCGGAAACGGGTGTTGACGGAGCACGCCAGCTTGCAGAGCAGCTTTGCTGTCTCATCGATGAACTGCGCATCCAGCATGCATACTCACCCACCGCGCCGAGGGTGACGATCAGCGCCGGCTACGCTTCTGCCGTGCCGATGCCGGATGAGAGTGCGTCCATTTTGCTGGCGGAAACCGACCGGATGTTGTACCTGGCAAAAAATTCCGGACGCAACCGCGCATATGGAAGTACCGAGGAAAGCGCCATCGGCTGAATTCCTCCGGCGCCACGCAAGAACCTGTTCGGCCAACCGGGAACTGGCGTTGCGTAATACGCACAGTTCCCGTATTCCGGGATTTGAATCTGCCGGATACTTAAGTTTTCTTCATCGGGCAGGTGCTCAAGCCGAAGATCGCATAGGCGGGGCAGAACCCGGCTAACCCGGTCAATAGCGGCACTACGCCTATCCAGCCCCATATGCCGACCGTGCCGCTGGCGGCCAGCCCGATCAGAACCAGACCGGCTATCACGCGCACTGCGCGATCGATGGTACCTTCGTTGACTTTCATGTTGAACTCCTTGTATCTGGTTGGGGAAGTTGCAGGTTAGATGGATTTCGCCTGCCTGTCTGTGACAAAAATCACACAGCGGAATTCATGGCCCGGCCCGCGGCTAAAGATCGGCGAATCTTTTCAGTGCCGCCGCGTCGGTGATGACGATCTGCTCGCGCCCCAGCCTGACCCAGCCCTGCTCGGCAAAACCCTTCAGCAAACGACTGACGATCTCGCGCGCGCTGCCCAGCTCGTCGGCCAGCGCCTGA
>JBBRDZ010000062.1:0-13695 GCA_038203435.1 Burkholderiales bacterium | reverse complement strand
TGCGGTAGAAAAACCACGTCGGGACGGCCCCGCATTACTCCCTCCAAGTCAGCGCGACCGCCATCCTCCAACTTGTTTACGCGTACGCCACCGACGACGCTGTGTCCGCGGCACTCCTCCATCATTGTTGCGATAAGTTGTCGTGCGAGCGGACGGTCTGCGATTGCTGTGAATTCTTCTAGGTCAGCGACCACCACGTCGGAGCCCCCGGCGATGGCCACTCGTTGTGCGTCTGTATCCATGCCGGGGACAAACATCCAGCCGCGTCGCAGTGATGCCGGCCGGCGCTGCGTGCTATCGGAATTCATAATGTGCCCAAACATATAGTCCACGAAAATCACTATGTGTCATGTCTTTACCTTACTTTCAAGAATCACAAAATCGTCATCGCTAACCACGTTGTGTTCAGCCCTCAATCACCAGAAAACCGGCCGGACCGAATTGTGATCAATACTTACTTTCAGAAAATCTTATAGGTTTTCAACGAGGTCGCAGCGTAGCGCAGCCGGCATCGCCATCGCAGCCATGAAGCAGGGATTCAAATTAAGAAACTTGAGCGCTGCGTTATTTCATTACGACGAACAGTTTGCTATTGACTCAAATAAGGGTTGCATCTTCTAGACGACAATCCGCTATGCTAGTTACACGGTCAATTCATATACCGCGGCAGGAATAGCACTATTTCTGGCACAAACGTCATCAACATCAGCACTGAAATCATCGCCCCAAGCAACCAAACTAGAGGTTTCAACGCCTGCACCATGGTGATGCCGCCTATCCGACATGCTGCCATCAAATCAACTCCGAGCGGCGGAGTGTTGGCACCGATCGCAAGGTTGACCGTCAGAATCACCCCGAAGTGCACCGGGTCAATGCCGTAATGGCGAATGGCGGGCATAACCACGGGAGCGATGATGATGATGATGGCGATGGTTTCCATAAAGGTACCCAGCACAAGCAGCACAGCAGTAATTAGCAAAAGCACGGCTGTCTTGCTCGATGTCCACTGGGTAAGCAATTGCGCCAACATCTGCGGTACTTGCTCTGATACCAGAATCCAGGCAAATAAGCCGGCAGCGCCGATAATAAGCAAAATCGATGCACTAGTTTCACCCGTGGAACGCAAACAGGTCCAGACCGTGCGCCAGCTGAGTTGTTGGTAAATGAAGAAGCCCACCAGCAGCGCGTAAACAATGGCGCTGGCCGCTGCTTCAGTGGCAGTAAAAATGCCCATCCTAATGCCGCCAATGATCAGTACCGGCACCAGTAACGCCGGCAATGCCTCTTTTAGCGCGGTTAATAAATTGCGACGGTCAAACGGCGTGCCGCCAGCCCAGTGGTGCTTCCGAGACTGCCAAAGCACTACCCCGATAAGTGTCATTCCAAGCAAAATACCTGGGATAACTCCGCCAAGAAATAACTTGCCAACTGATGTGTTGGTGGTGGTGCCGTAAACAATCATCACGATGCTTGGCGGGATCACGACCCCAAGAGACCCCGCACAACCAATCAATGCACAACTAAAGCCTTTGTCGTAACCACTGCGATACATCGCTGGCAGTAACACGCTGCCGATCGCCACCACGTCGGCCACGCCAGATCCAGATAGAGCGCCGAACAGCATACTTGCCAACACAGCAACCACCGCCAATCCGCCCTTGATATCGCCGACAGCAGCTGCACACAGACGAACGATTTTATCTGTCAAACCCGCGCTATTCATCAGCTGTGCTGCTAACAGGAAGAGTGGAATCGCCAGCAGGGTGAAGCTATCCATTCCCGAAACGATCTGTTGAGCCGCTACCATCAACGGCGCGGCATCAAATGCAAGCAAATAGACCAAAGAAGACAGGGCTAAACCAAATGCAATCGGAATATCGATCAGTATGGTTAGAGCAAAAACGACCAGCAAAGTGACAACACCGGTCGTCATAAGTTTTCCTTTGGTTCCACTAACAGTCCAAGATGAATAAGGGCTAGCGCCGTGCAACCCACCGGCACAGATAAATACAAAACGGCGGACGGGATTTGCAGCGCTGTCGTGGTCTGTCCCATCGTAAGCTCCGTTAGGTCCCAGCCAGCTTTTGCAAGTAAGCCGAACAAAACCAGCAGCACCAAGTTATTGAATCTGTCTACATAATTTCGATACTCGGGATTACTGATAAGTAGCGGTAAAATACCAGCGGTCAGCTGGGTTCGCCGTTGGCTGCACACCACTGATCCGACAAATGCACTCCACACCAGCATTAGGCGTGGCAACTCTTCGGCCCAGTGCGGTGGCGCACCCAGAACAAACCGCATGAAGACCGTGGTCGTCACCAGCGCCGCGAGTACGGCGCAGCCAATAGCCGCCAGCGCCTCGCAGCTAACGGCCAATTTCTCGTTGATATCCGCGATCATGTCACTTATTGACTGCGGTACTTTTTGACCAGCCCGAGTAATTCGCTTCCGAACACTGGTTCATATGCTTTCCAGACCGGCTCCACTGCTTTGATAAAAGCAGCTTTATCGACTGTATTGACCAGCATTCCCTTCGCCTTCAGCTTAGTTAGAAAATCCTCTTCGCTGTCCTGAACCATCTTTCGTTGCACATCGCGCCATTTAGCGGCCGCCGCCAACACAATCGGCCTATCGGCAGGTGCTATCTTGTTCCAGATGGGCTTGGACACAAACAGTGGCGCCGCGCCCCAAATGTGGCCTGACAATGACAGAAATTTCTGAACCTCAAAAAACGACTGCGTATAGATGATCGATAAGGGATTTTCTTGCGCATCGAAAACGCCTTGTTGCAAGGCGGAATACAGTTCGCCAAATGCAAGTGGTGCCGGGCTGGCTCCGAGCGCGGTAAAGGTATCAAGCCGAACTTTATCCGGTGCGACGCGAATCTTTAGACCTTTAAGATCTTCTGGCGCCTTGACTGGTCCGCGACTGTTGGTGATATGGCGATATCCGATTTCCCACCAGGACAGGACTACCAGATTCTTACTGTCTGCAAGTTTAGCCAATGCAGCGCCGAGATCGCCATCCAGCGCACGATATGCACTCTGCTCAGTTGGCCAAGCATATGGCAAGTCAATCACACCGAACTTTGGATCGAATTGTTGGAGCGAGCTAGAGCCAATCACTCCTGCGTTTACGCTGCCAATTTGCATTCCTTCCAACATGGTTTTTTCGCTGCCAAGTTGGCTACTCGGAAACAATATGAAATTTACGCGACCTTTCGTCTGCTGCTTCACATCGCTAGCAAAACCTTGGGCCGCCCTGTTCCAGCTATGGTCTGGAGCCAATACATGGCCGAGCTTAATATCAAGTTGAGCCCACGCGGAGGTCGCCGTTACCATGACTGCACCTAGCATGACTCTCGTGGTGTGATGGGTGATCTTTAACAAATTCATAGTCTTCTCCTTTAATGTTTCACTTGCTTACTTAAAATAGCTTCACTTACTCTGTTGATCTCAACTATTTATCGCTTTGCCAACGAAAGATGCGTTCCTCTTAAAAGCCTTACGTTCAAAACCTCCTCACACATCGAGCTCGCTATAACGAGGTTCCTTATTCAATTTTTCCCGCATTAACGGACACTCGTCGCAATATGAAGTAATAACGACCCAAACTTCAGTACCTGTTGCCTCTGCTGGATGCACGACCGCGGGCGGCACAGCGATTGCTGTGCCCGATGACGTTTGAAAAAACTCCCCATTGACAGACAGCTGCGCATTTCCGTGCAAGGTCAACGCCAACTCGCCGCCTGGATGTGAATGCGGCACACTTTTGGCACCCGGTTTGCCATGGACCTGAGCAAATTTCAAGTAATCGCTACCAACAGTGCTGGGCGAAAAGATCACTCGTCGCTCGAAACCATACAACCGCTCTGGAACTATCTCTCCAAGTTTTCGAAGTATCGGCACTACAGGTTGTTGCGGTGGCTTAACTGCCTCCATATTTTCCCGCATCAGTTTTGCAAGCATCAATGGACATTCGTAGCAGCCCGCAGTAACGGCGATCCATTCTTCATCGCCTAAGATCTCCATCGAATACTGAAGCTCTGCCGGAATCGCGACGGCGGTGTCCCCCGTCAGTTCATAACTCGTGTCAGAAACGATCAACCGCGCAGAACCCTGCAACGTAAGAAGCATTTCAGCGCCGTCTTTTGCCTGCATGTCGGCACCAGCGCGGCCCTGCACCAAAGCGAGCGTCATGTACTGACTACCCACTGTGTTCGGGGAAAATATTACCCTTCGATCTATGCCGGATCTCGCCTCAGGGTCGATGCCATCGACTCGACGCACCAGAGGCATATCTGATTTTTTCACTTGCATATTCGTTTTCTCTTCGATAGTGTCAGAAACTTTTCGAGTCTTAGTTGACTTATCGCATTGCCATCCACACTGCATATTCGTTTTGTCGCAGTCCAGAGGCGCGCTTTTCTTTACATTGCTAATTCGATTGGCTGCGTATTGCCGCTGGGTGGCCGGGCAGCTTGATTCGGTTTCCCGTGTCGCGCAAGCAATCGCCTTCAATTTTCAGAATCGAGATATCGCTGTCGAGGAAATTGCCAACATACAGATACTCGCCATCCGGACTGAACGCCGCGCCTTCCGGCAATGCACCCACCTCGATCTCGCTAGCCCGGGTAACTTTCTTACCGTCGATCTTGAGCAGTTCCACCTTGCCGTTGCGGTGGTAAAACCAAGAGTTGTGATCGCAGTTCGAACCCTGGACAATGATTGCCGCCGCATGTTTACCGCTCGGACTGATAGCCAAGCCCTCCGGGCCGTCAGCTACAACCACTTTATCGATCAAGCGCGGTGGCTCTGACTCAATGTCAATCACTCCAATCGTGTCGATATTGCCGTCGGAGGCGTTCGGGCTTCCCATATCGACCGTCAACGCCAGCGTGCCGTTCGGGGTCACTCCCAAGTTGTACGGAACCAGACCGGTAACAATGTCGTTCTTCGCGTCATAGTTCACCTGCGTCCCGTCGATCGTCAGTACGCCCATTCTGTGGACGTCCATTTTGGCGACAAAGGCGCGCCTGCCGTCTGCAGAGAAATTTACCGCAACAGGATGTCCCCCGACATCGACAGCACCAATTAAACGAACCTGTTTATCTTCGATTGCCAAGACTGAAACCGAATGGTCGGCTCTATTAGCAATCAAGACCAATTTGCCGTCACGACTGATAGAGAGGCCAGATGGCTGCTGGCCCACTGTCAGGGTGTCGATGAGCGCTGGCGGGTTGAGAGTTAAATCAATAACAAACAGCGTATTGCCCGGTCCGGGAAGCCAAGCTCCCCCATCCTCCGTCCATGACATCGGATTAGCCAGCAGCGCCAGCCGGTTATCCGGAGTAACGGCCAGATTGGTCGGCGGCCCAAAAACGGAGTTCGGCAGCGACAGCGTCACGACCTCTTTCGGCTGTGCAGGGTCGCTACCGATGTCGAAGATCATCAACGTGTCCCTGCCAGGCGGCAGAAAACCAATCTTTCCGGCTGCATCCCATGTCACTTTTTCATCGTTCGCGACCAACATGTACGCTTGCCTTTGGCTTAATGGCGGTGCTTGCGGTGATCTTGCACTGTCTGGATGCTGTTGCACGGCGCTCCTTTTTAGTATGTATGTAAATGCCGCGCGTCAGCCGCGCAACGTACATTCGGTAACACCCGCAGCCGAGAAAGTCCATTCAGCGCCGGCGATTTGGGCAACAGGGAAATTGACCGAAAGCGAATGGTCGGTGGCGAATCGCAGCCCGATTACTGCGAGTTCATGCGCAGCGATTGCGGCAGGCAGTTTTTGTGTGCCAAGAGTAATTCTTTTTAACATTTCAATTACGCATAAGACTTGGAAAGCTTAAAACCAAGCCATCAGGTGGTAAGGCCAGAATATTTTTAAAAAAACTTGAAAACGGCCATTTCATCAACGTGCATATTATTATTAGCCGGATAAAAACATAGCATAAGGTCGCAATGAACACGTTCATCCCACTATGCCCCTATTCTCTCAATCCGAGACAATTCCGCATCGCCACTGAAATCCTCTTGCAACCTGGCACGGATACCGAGGAGATGACTCGCCATCATTTGTCGCGCTCGCACAGAGTCGCGCGCTTGGATCGCCGCTAAAAGTCGGTCATGTTCGATTTCGGCCAACTCCCATATTTTGCGCGTGACGAAATGCTGCTCCAATCGGCTGAATATCGCACTCCTTTCGCGCAACTCCCACAAATGCGACACCGTGGCGGCAAGTGCTGCATTTCCACTGGCCTCGGCAATCGCGACATGAAAGCCACGATCGTGGGTTCCCGGCGTGTTAGAGCCATGCATAGATCTCGAGGCAATCGCAATCTCGGCTAGTTGTTGCTCTGAAGCGTGCTGGGCGGCGAGTGCGGCACATTCAGGTTCAATCAGAATTCGCGCCTCAACTAACTCGAATGGTCCAATATCTCCGAATGAGGTTCGCACTCCAGCGTGCGACTCCTCCTCATCCAGTTGCCTCCCTAGTTTCGGATGCGCCACAAACACACCGGTACCCACCCGAACTTCGACATAACCGCCAATTTCAAGCGCAATGAGGGCTTCCCGAATCGACGGCCGACTCACTTGCAATTGCTCCGCAAGCTCCCGTTCCGATGGCAACCGTTCTCCAGGCAAAAATTCTCCAGCACCAATCTTGCCGGCGATCTGATCGGCAATCATGCGATAGAGGCGTGTCACACTGACAGGATGAAATGAACTCATAGCAAGAATAATTAATCAAAGCCTAACCACCAAGTGGTAAGGCCACCAATATACCTCATAAATAGCGAATGTCAAGACCTATTGATTGGGCGCCAAAACACATCGGGACATCGACGATACGCAATTTTCAGCATCTGAATTGCTCGCCGCAATCGAGATCGATCTACACCGTTGCGGCATCACGCGCCCCATACTTCGTGAAATGCGCGCAACCAGTTTTGCCCCAGCACTTTGCGCATCCGTGTTTCGCTCCAGTCAGCGCGCTCCATTGCCGTCGTCACGTTCGGAATTTCACCGATCGTACGCATGCCCAGCGGCGCCGTAATCGACGTCTCGGCACTGTGATTGGTCAACCGGCGATGACGTCCTTTGTCGATGGTGATCCAGTCGAAAAATGCCTGGTCATGGCCCTGCGTGAAATCGGTGCCGATTCCGACACAATCCTCGCCAACCAGATTGATCACATAGTCCAGCGCGCCGACATAGTCAGCGACCGTCGCGTCGGCACCCGCTTTCATGAACGGTGGAAACATCGTGACGCCGATGAAGCCGCCATGGTCGGCAATAAAGCGCAACAACTCATCGCTCTTGTTGCGCGGATGCTGTTTCAAGCCATACGGCAGGCAGTGGGAATAACACACCGGCTTCTTCGATTCCAGGATCGCTTCCTGCGAGGTATTGGCGCCGACGTGCGACAGATCGATCATTATGCCGACCCGGTTCATCTCGGTGATCACTTCACGGCCAAAGCCGGACAAGCCGCCGTCACGCTCATAACACCCGGTGCCAATCAGGTTTTGCGTGTTGTAGGTCAACTGCACCACGCGCACTCCCATATCGGCGAACGCTTCGATGTAACCAAGATGGTCTTCAAACGCCTGCGCGTTCTGAAAACCGAGAATGATGCCGGTCTTCCCCTGCGTCTTGGCATCGAGAATGTCTTGCTTATTGCGCACCAGCGTCA
This sequence comes from Burkholderiales bacterium, assembly GCA_038203435.1. Taxonomy (GTDB): domain Bacteria; phylum Pseudomonadota; class Gammaproteobacteria; order Burkholderiales; family Gallionellaceae; genus Gallionella. Next base: position 5,994 of record JBBRDZ010000062.1, on the reverse strand, counting down.
ACAGATCGCTGTTGTCGCGGATATGCGCCTTCATCCCGGCGATATTGTCGACCGTGTCCTGAAAACCTTCCCATACCGACACGGTGCAATTGGCCGCACTGAGTCCGGCGCGCTGCATATCTTCAAAAACCGGCCGCCCCCATTTGGAAACGATCAAGCCGTCAATCACCAGTGCATCGGTATGTAAGATCGTCATTTTTTGTCTCACTTTATTAAATCGGAGTAAACAGTGCTGCGCACAATCAAGGGACACGCATCTTCAGGGCGGCGCCAGCGTGGCGCTGATCAACTGCTTGGTATAGGGATCCTGGGGCCTGAAATAGACGGCTTCGGCGCTTCCTTTTTCGACGATTTTCCCCGACTGCAGTACCGTGATCTGATCCGACACATGCTGCACCACAGCGAGGTTGTGGCTGATGAAAAGATATCCCAAGCCAAACTCGCGCTGCAAGTCGAGCAGCAGATTCAGAATCTGCGATTGCACCGACACATCAAGCGCAGAAGTCGGTTCATCACAAATCACAATCTTCGGTTGCAGCATCAACGCCCGGGCAATCGCGACCCGCTGGCGCTGGCCGCCGGAAAGCTCGCGCGGATAACGCTGGGAAAAGGCTTTTCCCAACCCGACGGCATCCATCATCTTGCGCACCGCAGCCTGGCGTGATTCGGCATTGCCGATGCGATGCGCGCGCAGCGGCAAATCGAGAATTTGTTCGATGCTGGCGCGCGGGTTGAGCGACGAGTAGGGGTCTTGAAAAACCATCTGGATTTTTTTCGCGCGCTCCAGCCGGGATGTCATATGCAGCGGCTGGCCATCCAGCAGGACCTGTCCCCCAGTCGGTTGAAGTAGTCCCAGCAGCAGCTTGGCAATCGTCGACTTGCCGCTGCCGGACTCGCCGACAAGGCCGGTCGTGGTGCCGCTGCGTACCTCGATGCTGACCGCATCGAGGGCCTTGGGCGGCACCTTGTTCGCGAACAACCCCGCCTTGCGGTAACCGAAAGAAACGTCCTCCAGCATCAATGTATGTGGACTCATTGTTGTTCTCCCATGCGCAGCGCCCCGGGTTTGATGCAGAGGATTTGATGCGCCCCTCGGCTATCGAGCTGTACACCGGGCAGCTTGCACGCAGCTTCTTTGATCGGGCATCGATCGTAAAAGGGGCAGCCGACGATCTCGTCCTCAAACGGCGGAATGGTGCCGGAAATCGAAGACAGTACCGATTTCGGCACAGTATGGCCGGGCCGAGGTATGCAGCGCAGCAGCAGTTCGGTATACGGATGCATTGGATTTCGGAGAACCTCGGACGCCGCTCCCGCCTCGACCACCTCACCGGCATACATCACCATCACCTGGTCGGCTATTTTCGCGACCAGCCCGAGGTCATGCGAAATGAAGATGAGTCCGAGTTTGAACTCCTGCTGGATGTCCTTCAGCAAATCGAGCAATTCCGCCTGTACAGTGACATCCAGCGCGGTCGTCGGCTCGTCGGCAACCAGCAATTCCGGTCCGCACATCAAGGCCATTGCGATCATGACCCGCTGGCGCAAACCGCCGGACAATTCATGGGGGTACTGCTTTAACCGAACTTCGGGATTGTTGATGCCGACACGCGTCAGCAGATACTTGGCACGGTCGATTGCCTCGCGGCGCGTCACCGGCTTGTGCTGCAGCAGGATATCGACCAGTTGCGTGCCGACCGTGAACACTGGATTCAACGAGGTCATCGGGTCCTGGAAAATCATTGCAATACGCGCCCCGCGCAACGCCCCCAGCTCGTACTGGCTGAGTGTCGACATCTCGACATCCTTGAAGCGCAACTGGCTCACGCGCCGTTCGGCGCCAACCGGTAGCAAGCCAAGCAAAGACAGCGCGGTGAGCGACTTGCCGCAACCGGACTCGCCGACAATGCATAGCGTTTGCCCTTGGTCGACACTGAATGAGACATCGCGCACCACTTTTTTCGTGACGAGCCCGCCCGTGATATCGACGTTCAGGCCTACGACCCGCAATAACTTTTCCTGATGATCCAATTTCAATCTTTCCTTTGCGCGTTGCGTATGGATTCTCCGCAGTGGTTCACGCAAAGAACCAGCAAGAAGAGCACCACGCTGGGGATAAGCACCAGCGACGGCTGAAACAGAATGTGTTCCTTGCCTTCGGCAATCATCAGGCCCAGCGACGGCAGCGGCGGTGGCACGCCGAGGCCGAGGAAGGACAACGAGGCCTCCAGCGTGATGGCCATCGCGGCTTCGATCGTGCCAATGATTACCAAGTTGCCGAACAGGTTTGGCATGATTTCGTGCCACATGATTTGCAGGTGGGAACAACCCTGGATACGTGCCGCGACCACAAACTCGGCCTGCCGCAAACCTGTAGCCATGGTGCGGGCAACCAGCGCGTAGCGCTCCCACAACAATAAGCCAAGGACAAGCACCACGATTAGTAGGGACGACTCGGCCAGCGACACCACCGCCAGTGCCACCAGAATGATCGGCAGGGAAAGCCTTGCGGTAATCAGGAAGGAAATCACTCGGTCTGTGGTGCCGCCGAAGTAGCCGCCCAAAACGCCAAGCGTGGTACCGATCAGGCAACCCATTAGCGCTACGCTGATCCCGATCAGCGCCGACACTCGCACCCCATACAGCACCCTGGCAAGCACGTCGCGCCCCAAGTGATCAGTGCCAAGCAAATGCGTCCAGTCGCCCTCGTCGGACCAAACCGGTTCGTGCATTCGTGCCAGGAGGTCTTGCGTATAGGGATCGTGTTGCAAAAAAAATGGACCTAGCAAGCCGGCGCAAACCAACAGAGCTAGCAAGATGACTGAGGTGCGCTTGCCCAGACGGAGGGTGTTCAATATGTTTCGCATGTTTTCAGATCGGGAGTTAGCGCAAAGCCCTGACACGTGGATCAAGCCAGCCGTTGACAACGTCCGCACATAAGGTCAGCGCAATGTAGAACAGCGAGAAAATCAGTATCAACGCCTGTATCGCCGGAAAATCGCCGCGCAGGATAGATACCCAGGCCAATTGCCCGGCACCATTGATGGCGAAAACGGTTTCGACCACCACAGACCCGGCCAGCAATGTTCCCATTTGCGCCGCCGCCAAAGAAACGATCGGCCGCAAGGCATTGCGTAACGCATATTTGAGCAGAATCTTATTGGAACCCAGGCCCATTGCTCGCGCAGTGCGAACATAGTCAGAACGGAGCACCGTCTCCATTTCAGCTTTCATCAAGCGGATAATCGCCGGCGTTGCAAACACCGCCAGCACCACGGTCGGCATCAGATAATGTTTCCATGTATCAAAACCCGAAGCCGGCAGCCAAGTGTTCTTGACGCTGAAACAAATAATTAACAAGAAGGCAAGACAAAACGGCGGTATCGCTTGGCTGAATGCAGTAAAGCCCATCGCCAAACGATCGATCAGGGACTTGGGCCAGCGACCGGCTGCTATCCCAAGCGGGATCGCTATCAACAGAGCCAAAACCATGGCCATCCCACCCAATTTTGCCGTTAACGCAAAATGTTGCGACAGCAACTCCTGCACCGGACGTCCAAAATATAGACTGACACCGAAATCACCTTGGGCGACGGCCGTCAGCCACTTCAGATACTGCACCACTAGCGGCTGGTCAAAGCCGTACTGCGAAGCTAGGCGGGCTGCATCCGCCGCGCTGCCACCCTCGCCCGCCAACTTGGCGGCTGGATCGCCGGAAGCAAAAATAAGTGAAAAGCTGATCAGTGATACGAAAATGATCAGTAGAATCGAGACTGCTAGCCGTCGGAGGATGTAATAAACCATGGATATTATTGAGTGTAAAAGGAGAGCGTTGACGATGCAACTGCGGGCCGGTCCAGCCGCGACACTAGGCACAATTCTCTGAATGTTGCCTAGCGCGCCCCCTCAGTGACGCATCAACTGATCATGCGGTTGCAGTTCTTACTCTATTATTTCCAGCTCGCCTTGTAAAAGCGCGGAAACTCATCGGCATCGACGCTGAAATTCAGAGTTTTTGGTTGTGCGTAGCTCAGTGAATGACTCCATAGCGGAATCCAATACGCTTCGGAAGCGATGACTTTCAAGGCCTGTTCATATTTTTTCCTGCGGAACTCAGGATCCACTGAAGCATCGGCTTCTTTCAGCGCATCTATGACCACCGGGTTTTTCACCAGATCATCCGCTCCTCCCTTGAAAAAGTTGCTGGTGCTCAACGCGACGTCGGCAATACCGTAAGAGCCCCAAGCAGCAGCCAACAACGGTGTACGACCTTCACGCCACGCAGTGACCGCCGGACCATATTGCTGTTCGGTCAGGTTCACCTTGACGCCGATTTGCGCGAGGTTCGCAGAAACCACCTCGAAAATCGCCCGCGGCGGATATGCAACCACCATGTCGATACTGAAGCCATTCGGATACCCGGCCGCCGTCAACAGTTTCTTAGCTTCCGCCGGGTTGAAATCGTAGTTCTGGACCGCGGTGCTGCAACCGAACTGCAGCGGATTACAAGCGGAGCTGGTCAACTTCGATGCCCCCCCCACCAAGGCTGACCGGATCGCCTCACGATTGATCGCCATATTCAGCGCCTGCCTGACTTTCACATTGGCCAGTGGCGATTTGCCGTCCTGAAAGCGCGGGTTGATCGAGATATAGCTGATGCGCAAGATGCCTGTTGTTTTAACGTCAAGATTCTTTTGCATGCTTAATTTTTTTGCCGCGTCGGGCGGCAGACGCCAAACCCAATCAAGGCCACCGCTCAATAATTCAGCATATTGTGTATTTGTATCCGGCAGGATTCGCACTACCAACCGCTTGATTGCAGGCTTTTTACCGAAATATTCCGGGAAACGCTCAAACACATAACGGCTTCCGGGCTGGCTCTCGATCAATCGATATGGACCGCTACCTACCGGTTTTACTCCCATTAGCGAGGCATTCGCCTGATAGTAATGCTTCGGATAAATCGGCAAATTTTCTGAAAGCATTTCCAGCGCCAACGGGAAAGGTTCTTTCATATGGATTCTGACTACGTCATCCGACAGTTTTTCGACCTTGTCGATCCAACTCACGGTATTTTGATAGCGGGCGTTGTAGTCCTTCGATGAGACGAGATTAAGCGTGTAAACAACATCATCCGCGGTCATTTTCGACCCATCGTGAAATGTGACATCCTTGCGCAAGATGAACTCAAGCGTTTTGTCATTCACGAATTTGAAACTTTCAGCCAGAGCGGGCTCGAACTTACCAGTTGCGGGATCTTTTTGGATAAGCCCGTTGTACACCATCCGTATAAGACTTAGTCCGGGCCGGTCTGATTCTTTGTATGCGTCAAGAGTTGCCGGGCCTGCATCAAATGCAACATTAAAGGTATCGTCTATCTTGCCGGCCCAGATGGAGCTGCTGATAAGTGCAGTCACGCTGGCCAGCAAAAAATTTAGGAAAACTCTCTTTAAGATCGATTGATGCATCCTGCGCTCCTGTTTTTACAAAAAACTAACCTGTGCGAACTCTGTCAAATTGAACTACCGCGCTTTTTCTTTTCCCCAATCTGGCGGAGATCGCACGACAGAAGAAAGTCTAGCTATCAAGTGGTAAGGCCACCAATATACCAGCCAAATATTGCATGTCAAGACTTATTTAGTTGTCCCTGAGAAACCCACTTATAGCAAGCCTGACGACTTAGCGCCTGCTGGGCAGGCGAACTGAGCTTCTCAGCCGCTGCCACAACGTTAGCCCAGTTGGGCGCAAAGAAGCTGCAGCTTCTTGGAGTGTCGGCGCCGATTCAATATTGAGCCAGAGAAGTGGCCCCGCTTGTTTGAACAACTTTCCCCGATTTATAAGTGGACTCCGGGCGGGTTGCCAAAGATGCAGAGTTGTCCACGGCGGCGAGCGTCGCTTGCGACGAACGCAGAGCCGCGGTGGGCAACTCGGGGCGCACCCAATCTTTCATTTTATGCAGCCTCAGCCAGTTTGGGCAGCAAGTTCAAGTAAGCT
>JBBRDZ010000061.1:0-13711 GCA_038203435.1 Burkholderiales bacterium | reverse complement strand
GCCTGATCTACAGACAACGGGGGGTTGCAGACAAACGGGAAGTCGAGATACATCTGACCCCTGAAGGCAACAAGCTGGTGGTTAAGATAGCCGGCTTGCATCGCCGGGAGTTGCCCGATTTGCAGCGTATTTTCAAGGTACCCGGGATACGGAAGCTGAAGTCGGGTTGACGGGCTACTTGGTGAAAATGCCGAATTTATTTTCCCGATGAGACTGTTGTTTTTTTTTGTACTAAAAGATGTATTAATAATATACCAATATGGAGGGAAGCATGAAGCTGGTGAAACCCGCAGTACGGATGATGATTTTTCTGGTCGCGTTTCTTCCGGCGTTGAGTTGGGCGGAGCAGCGCGAGTTCAACATGACGATCGAGGAAGTGGTGGAACATGTCGCCCCCAACCTGGATTACAAAGTATTTGCTTTTAATGGCCAAGTGCCCGGTCCGTTGATTCACGTCAAAGAAGGCGACGATGTGGTAATTCATGTCACAAACAATACGGCGATGCCGCACACCATACACTGGCACGGTATAGACCAGACCGACAGTTGGCAGAACGATGGCGTGCCGGGCGTAACGCAGGAGGCAATCCAGCCGGGCGAGATATACACCTATCGTTGGAAAGCCGATCGTCCGGGTAGCCTCTGGTATCACTGTCATGTCAATGTCTGGGAGCATGTCGCCATCCGCGGGATGTGGGGACCGCTGATCGTCGACGCTAAGGATCCTTTGCCCATCGAAAAGACCGTCACCAAGGATGTCATCATGATGATGAGTGCTTGGGAATCACCTTATGCCAATGAATACGGCAAGGGAGGATCGCCCCACGATGCCCCGGATTATTTTTCAATGAACGGAAAAACATTTCCCCTGACGCAGCCTATCCGCGTGAAAAAAGGCGACGTACTGAGAATCCGCATGTTCGGCGCAGGGGACGAGACACACCAGATACACCTGCATGGGCATGACATGCAGGTGATCGCCAAAGATGGCTATCCGCTGGCCAGCCCTTACTATGTCGACACTGTCCCGGTGGGTCCCGGCGAGCGTTTTGACGTAATCGTCAAAATGAACAATCCCGGGCGCTTTGTGGTGCATGACCATGTCGACAGACACATGTCTAACGGCGGCGGCATGATGGGCGGACCAATGACGGTGGTTGAATACGAAGGTATTCCAAAAGAACCCTGGTATGTCTGGAAGGACAAGGACGCCAGCTACGATGCGAATTTTTTCTATAGCGAATCAATGAAACAAGGCTACGGCATGTTCAACAGCCCGGGGTTTGCGGGGCAACATATCGAGCAGGGGCGCCACCGCAGGTAAACATGGTAAAGGAGACAGAAGTGGAAAATATTTTTAAATCGATGAAGTGCAAGCTGGCCGTGGCCGTCACTGTTGCGCTGCTGCCGTTGGCAGCAGTGGCGGCAGACGGAATGGCTTTATTGCAAAAGGATTGCACAAGCTGCCACAACCTCAAGGGACCGGCAGCGCAAACGCTGCAGGAGTTGATGGACAGAAAGGGCCCCGATCTGTTCTATGCAGGCAACAAGTACCGCCGTGAGTGGCTGGTGAGCTGGCTGCAAAAGCCGCAACGGATACGTCCGGCCGGTGAGTACTACGGCAAGCACATCAAGCCCGGCGTGAAAAGTGATGAGGTCGATGCAGCAACACTTGAGAAACACGTTGCGTTATCCAAAGGCGATGCCGAGGCGCTGGCCGATGAACTCATGAAGCTGCGGCCGCACGATGACCTGATCGCCAGGGAGAAGATCGAACCCGGGACAATCGACAAACAGATGGGGGAGATGAATTTCGACAAGTTCTGGGGTTGCATGGCTTGCCACCTTATTGAACCTGATTTTGGCGGCTTTTCCGGGCCGGAACTGTATACCGCAGCCGATCGTTTGCAGCCTGAATTCATCGCAAGCTTCATTCGAAATCCGCAGGCATGGCAACCCAAGACCTGGATGCCGAACAAGGGGGTATCCGAGGGTGCCATCCAGAAATTCGTCCGTTACTTCGTGGTTCTGAACAAGGAGTCAGAAAATGCCAAATAAACTTTTGTTTGTGATGCTGTTGGCAATGTTTGCCGTCCAGGCGCAGGCCGGGGAGACCGCCGCCGATAACTACAAGATCTATTGCGTGCAGTGCCATGGTATGGAGGGAAACGGCAAGGGCGTCAATATCCGCGACATGTCTGTCCAGCCCCGAGACCATACGGATGCCAAGGCAATGTCCACCCGTTCGGATGATGAGTTGTTCAAGGTCATCAAGGAGGGTGGAACATCCATCAACAAATCCATCCTGATGCCGCCCTGGAGTGCGACATTCAGCGACGAAGAGATCAGGGATCTGGTTCAGTACTTGCGCAACCTGTGCAAGTGCAAATACGGATCCTGATAGCAGCAAGCAGCAGCAAGCAGCAGCAAAGCGGGGGAGTAGTAACTTGTAGTGACAATAATCAAGAAAGGAAAATCATGAGTGCATTAAAGAAAGCATTGCTTGCCATCACGGCATTTGCGGCGATTTGTTCGGCGCAACAAGTCATGGCAAAAACCGTCAATGTCTCGATGACGGCGATGGAAGTGGACGTTGCAACCAACGGCGCGATGGTGGGCGGCTCGGACACCATGGCGGCATGGACGTTCGGCGGCACCATTCCCGGTCCGGTCGTGCGTGTCACCGAAGGCGACACGGTAGACTTTACCCTGATCAACCCGCCCGAAAACAAAAATTCACACGCCATGGACTTTCATGCGGCACAGGTCAGCGTGCTGGATGAATTCGCTCCGGTCAAGCCTGGTGAAAGCAAGCATTTCAAGTTCGTAGCCAAGGTCACCGGCGTATTCATGTACCACTGCGGCGCGAGCCCGATGGTGCAGCACATCGCGCGCGGAATGTACGGCATCATCATCGTGGATCCCAAAGCTGGTTACAGCAAGGCATTCCCGAAACCTGACCGTGAATACATACTGGTCCAACAGCAATACTTTCCCGACGTGGAAAACTATGCCGCAATGCTGAATGATGCCAATTCATGGAAAGGTTCGCTGATCAACGGCAAGGTGCTGCATTACGATCCGGTGCATGACCCAAGAGGCGACCATGATGTAATGGAAGCCAAACCCGGCGAGCGTGTGCGTATCTATTTCGTGAATGCCAACGTCAATTTGCCGGTTGCATTGCATCCTATTGCCAGCATATGGGATCGTGTTTACGTCAACGGCAATCCGAAAAATACCCTGTACGGTGTCCAGACATACAACGTGGCCGTGGCTGAAGCAGTTACCGTCGACCTCATCACCCCGAAAGAGAAAGAAGTGGCCGGTATAGCAATCGTTGACCATTCCATGAACGCTGCCTTGCGTGGCGCCATTTCGGTACTGGTGAGCAAGAAAGACGCCGACCCGAAAAAAGGACATGGCGAATTCATGATCCTCAAGTAAGCAGATGCACAGGAGGGGGAGGAGGCTGTGCCTCCTCCCTTTTTAAACGCAGCAAACTCTTCAGGATTAATCGCATGCTGAAATCCAATGTCGAAAGACTGCGGCATGACCAGCCGGTCAAAACACTGGCTTCAATCTGTACTGCATTTGCATTAATCGCGTCGTTCCATGCAACGGAAGCGCTCGCCTGTGCGGCCTGCGGAGATTCCCTGTCCAAGGATTGGGGGACCCAGGGCGTCAGCGCCACACCCGGCTACACCGCGGACCTGTCCTATGGCTACATCAACCAGGATCAGCAACGCTACGGTTCCGGCACCGCATCGCCGGCATTGATCAGCCAGCTCCAGACTGCCGGCCAGGAGATCGAGGATTACACCATCACCCGGACCATCACGGCGTCGCTCAACTATACCAGTGACATCTGGGGATTGAATACCGTGCTTCCGTTGGTGCGACGCACACACGGCACATTCGGCGGCGGCACGGGTTACCTGTCTTCGACTGACAACAGTCTCGGCGACATGCGCCTGATCGGCAGATACACCGGACTTTCCACCGACAAATCATCCGGGATCATCGCCGGGCTCAAGCTGCCGACCGGCAGCACCGATGCGAACTTCAGCGACGGCGTCACGCTGCTGGATCCCAGCCTGCAGATCGGCACCGGCTCGACCGATGTGATCTTGGGCGGATTCGTTGCCGGCGCGATGGATGAATATGGCTGGTTTGCGCAAGGCACCGTGCAGCACGCGGTCGCGACAAAATCATTTGCCGGGAGCGATTACCGGCCCGGCGATGTTTATTCCCTGAACACCGGCATACGCCATGCAAAATTCGGTGCCCGATTCACGCCCATGCTGCAACTCAACTATATCCATCGCAAGCCTGATACGGGAGCGGCAGCCACGCCGCCCGATGCGCTGACCGGCGAACCTGCAACCGGAGGAACGCTGGTCTACCTTGCGCCGGGTGCCTTGATCCGGGCAGGCGGTGGAACTTCCATTTATGGCTTTATCCAGCTACCCGTATATCAGCACGTGAATTCCTTGCAGTTGAGTCCGAGATATACGCTGACGCTGGGTGTGCAGAAAACATTCGAATGATTTAGGTGAAAACGCGCTTGCCCATATGTACGCCATGAAAACAATCTCTGCATCGACCAGCATGATTAGGACCATCGCATTGCTGGCCGCATGGTGCCTGGCCGGATCGGCATGGGCCGGCGAGTGGGATCTCAAGGACAAGGACGGTGCGCACTACACGCTGTCCGGCCTGAAAGGAAAATGGGTGCTGGTCAACTTCTGGGCGCCGTGGTGTCCACCCTGTCTTCGCGAGATGCCGGAACTTGTCGCACTGCAAAAAGCGCACAGGGATTTGCAGATCATCGGCGTGGCGGTGATGTACGGAAGCCGAAAGGAAGTGCTGGACGTGGTCGGCAAACAATCCATCTCTTACCCCATCGTATTCGGCAATGAAGGTACTGCGGCATATTTCGGCGGGTTGGTCGGAATGCCGACCAGTTTCCTGTATTCACCGGCCGGAGAATTGGTCGAACAGATCAACGGGGCCATCATGCAAGGTGATATAGAACGGCGTATACAGTGAAAGCAGATGCGCCGGTGGCTTGTTCAGCCTTGGCCGGACAGTTGCCGGAAGATCGCAAGTACGGCTCACCAGCTAAGACGGCATGGCGCGCATCGTGACAGGATCGCTAGCGCAGCAATATGCCGAAGGTTGCACCGCTATCATGAAAACACTATGAAGAAGGCACCGCGCAGCTGGTCATCCGCTGCGAAGAGATCGGGGAGAAGAAACTCGTCGACAGGATAAGCCGGGATTCAGTTATGGTCCGGATGCGTATCACAACCGGTGCGCTGATGGGCAACGTCTTCCGCACGCAACGGCTTCACTGCGAAGCATAAACTGATGAGCCGTGGCTTCTCCCGCTGTTGCTGCTCTTGCATTTGTTATTTTTTCTGTTTTTTTGGCAAGATGTCTATTTCATGCCAATTCTGTTGGTCTGTCGCAGCAGGCGCCCACAGCTCGCGCTGGGCCGGCCCGGGCGACTGTCCCGGCGGAGCCTGGATATTCATGCCTCCGGGTTGCGAAAGATCCGGTGGTTCCAGAAAACTTTCGCCGCCCGTTGGCGGTGACTCAAAACGGGAAGAAGCCGGGTCATCCGGCCAGCGTTGCCGGTACTGCTGCCTTGAATCACTTTGCGCAGGCGTTCTTTGGCCTGAATGTTTGCGATCATTCCGCCACACTTCAGGTTCGCGAGGCCGGTAACGATAATGTTGCATCTCGATCTCGCGCTGCTGCGCCATGAACCGGGGATAACGTGCACCGGAATATTGGCGCTGATAATTGGGCAGCGGGGCAGGCGGCGGAACAGTGAATTGGTTCCAGCTGTCCCAACCCCTTCTTTGTTGTTCCCAATCAGCGCCCCACTGTTCCCCCCAGTGTGGCGGTGCTTCAGGCATCCACTGACTGAAATAAAATGGCGGCTGGCGGTAATAGTGAACAGGGATACGCAAGATGAACTGCGGCACATCCAACGGATCCACTATCAACCAGGGCCCGTCAAACCAGGAACCCATGTACCAGTAATCGTTCTGGTAGACCCAATACATCCCATCGTAAAAGAAGTAGTTCGTACCCAGACTCGGCGCGTAGTAGACCGGATAGCCCGGCACGGCATAAAGTTCCGGATAAGCCAGTATATCGATCCCGATACTTTCGCTTGAATATTCGACACCTACGTTCAAGTTGGTCTGCGCAGCAGCCATCGGGCCCCACAGCAATGCCAGTAAAATGATCATGCGGTGTATCTTCATGTCGTGATCCCTTCGTGTTTGCGCACCGCGCCGCGCCGTTCCGCGGGAACGTTGAATTTTCTGATGTTCTCCTCGGCTTCCTTGAGCGTGGTGATGTCATTGATGATCGCCAGGAAATCGTTGCCTTCTTCCGTTGTGATCAACTGCAGGTTGACTTCCACTGGATAGCTGCTGCCATTCGCCCGCGCCTGTATCGTACGGTATTTGATCGATTCCTGCTCACCGCGGCGCAGCGGCTCGATCATGGCGCCAAAGGTATCGGCGCCTAGTCCCGGATGCAGGGAGAACAGGTTTTTCTTCTGCATTTCCTCAAGTGTATAGCCGAGGTTATCCAGCGCATAATCGTTTGCGTAGACGAATTGCAGTGTGATTTCGTCGAACATGTAGATCTCGTCAGGACTCCGCTCAAAAATCGCCCGCTCGTATTCCAGCCTGTGCACTTCGCGGCGTTTTTCCATGCTCCATACGCGACGGCGATGCACGGACAGGCCGTAGAAAGCGATTATGCCGGCCAGCATCATCGCCATCAAAACATAGGGCGTTTGAATCTTGCGCAACCAGGCAGCCTCGATCTCCGACGCAGGCATCTGCACAAACAGCGTGAGCGGATAATGCATCAGGCGGCGCATCGCATACACTGTGGCAGTGCCGGCATCCGTGGCCTGCCCCTGCGGCGGGAAGTGATGGGCGTGCAGATAGGCAAACATCGCCCCCGCTACCGGCTTGCCGTATACCGTATCCAGGCTTGCGCCATTCGGCTCGGGATAGCGGTTTACCAGATAGCCGTCATCGCGAACCAGTCCCAGTGCACTGATGCCGGGGATAGGCGGGTCGCCGCGAAAGCGCTGCAACATGTCGGCCGGCAGATTGGCGCTGAGGATGTAGCGCAGCTTGCCTTCACGATCTGCAATGGCAAGGCGTGCTGCGACGACCCAGCTCTTGTCTATATTGCCAAAGACCGGCTGGCCGATCGCGAAGGATGAGTCCTGCCGCAGCTCGTCGCGAAATTTCAGGAACTGGTTATCTTTGGCGAGCGTCGGGAAATCTTTGCGGTTTGGCATCTTTCCGGTCAGTAATATCTGTCCGTCGGTGCGCATCAGGATGACGTTGCCCAACTCGGTGTGCAGCTTCTGGAAACGGTTGACCAGCGTATAAGCGCGGTCAGCGTCGAACTGCTTGCCGGTGTCCGCCAGATCCAAGCCCAGGTTGCGCATGCCGATCTCGAGCTGGCTGAAATAAATGTCGATCGCGCTGTCGCTCAGCTCGGCGATGGTCGCCAACCGGTTTGACTGTTCCGATTCCGCATCCCGCCGGGACTGCCCGTAAAAGAACGCGGCGTAAACAAGCAGTAACAGGGAAAGCAGCGCTACCGAATAATTCAGGATCCTGTGCGGGTGATGTTCTGCGATTACCATGTTGATCCTCAAAGACGGGATGGTTGCCTGAGGCACAATCTACCATCCAATCATACCTGTGTTCAACCTTGGCGATTCCGGTATGTCGGTGTGGGGGAGCATATTGACCATGCTGCATTTTGCCGCGGCGAGGAGCTGACTTATGTGCTGCGAAATCTTATTGCCGCGTGGGTACCGTCGCAGAAGGGTTTGTTTTTTGATTCTCCGCAGCGGCACAGCGTGACGCGGTTGCGCACTTCATATTCAAAACCGTCCGCCGCGACCACGGGGATGCCTCCGCGCAGCCAGATCGGCCCGCTGCACTCTTCCTGCGGGTCTTCGACGAGGCCGATCGAAACCGGCAATTCCGGCTCCAGGGTTTTTCCGGTTTTTTTGTCCCGTACCACCAGTCGGCCGGATGGGCAATCCCCAACCTGCCTGATGAAATTCTTCCGGGTTCCGGCATCATCGGTGCGCGCCACCTGGTTCCACACTTTGCCGTTGGGATCGCAGAAGCGCGCGTAGGCACACAGCGCTCCCGCATCCATGAGCTCGAACTCGGGCCCGTCAATGATATCAGCTTGCTCAAGAAAGGATTGATGGCTGGCGGTCTCCGTGCCGTCGAAACCGATCTTCGCGTGCGTGCCGTCACAGAACGGCTTGGACTTCGAATGGCCGCAACGGCACAGCGCACATTTTTCCTGCACGGGGTAGGCCTTGCCCTCAACCCAGGTCTCCGATCCGCCTTCGGCATCCGTGCCTATGGTTTGCACGGCAAGCGGAACAATGCCCTGCACGACATAGGGGCCGTCTTTCGTGACGACGATGCGGAGAGGTTTATTTTCCCTGGACATATCGCTACGCCTTTTTGCGCGCGGCATCGATGCTGTATTCGCCGCCCCCGGCAAACGCCAAATAAAGGAACACGAAGCAGTACACGACAGCCAGCTCGCCATTATTCAGGATGGGCAGAAGACCATGCGGCGCATGTGCCATGAAATAGGCAAAAGCCATCTCGCCCGACAGGATGAAGGCGGTGATCCGGGTGAACAGGCCAAGCAAGATCAGCAGTCCGCCCACCAGCTCCAGTGCTCCGGCCACACCTATCAATGAAAACAGCTGAAGATTGTCGAACATCCCTACATGCGGCATGCCGAGCAATTTTGCCGTGCCGTGCTGCAGGAATAGAAAGCCGATGATGATGCGCAGTATGCCCAGGATGCGCGGAGTCCAGACTTTGCAGGTTGTTTCGGAAATAATCATGATCGAATGTTCCTTAAAAGTATTTCGACTGGGGGGATTACATCTTTAAACCATAAAATTATGAGCCCGATAATATTGCAACCGTTTGCTCATCTGTCCCGGAATAGATTCCGAAACGGCAATCTACCACCAGACAGGGCGCAAGTTCAACCATTGGATTATTCCCCGATCGCAGTAATGCTTTTGCATCCCTGCCGGACGGCCGCGATGGCCTTGTCCATTTTTTTGAATCTGGAAACCCCGAACAGCACGGTAAAGAACCCGAACGGGAGGCAAAGAAATCCGGTGACGGTGAACCAGACCTCGTGCGAAAAATGGATGATCGATACACCGGCAATGAACAAGGCCACGCCTGAGCGCAGGTATGACATCAGTGTCCGTTCGTTCGCCAGCAGTGTGCGATCGATGGCCAACTGGTCCCTCAGGATCAGCTCTGCCGGGTTGAATTTCGTATATGGATTATTTTGCATCTAATTGTGCTCCTGATCAGATCTTGCCACCGGACAGTTCAATTCACACCAGCAATGGACAGAAAAATCCGCAAGCAAAAATATCAGAAAATAGCTGGGTATCGCCCCGGGGTGATAGCGAGCAAACAGGATTCGTTTCACCCGCCACTTTAGGGCGGCTTGAATGAACAGCGCCAGCCCGCGCCCCCGGAGTCTTCAGGGACTGCATTGCTCGCAAGCACCCGAGCGATCGCCTGTTCTGCAGCATCATGATCTTCGAGCTTGTTGCGTAATAGTAATTTTCGCACAATCGATACTAAGGAAACACTGAATAAGTCCTCGGTTCGTGGTGAGCTTGATGAAACTACTAGGCATGCCACTAGTTGCGATGAAACTTGCACCAAGTGGCTGGTTATGTCGAACCATGAATGGAGGACGACATGCAATCAACAAATTACACAGCCCGTCCTTCGACAAGCTCAGGACGAACGGACTTGATCAGATATTCCCTAAACCATGAACAATACGTAATGGCGTGCGCAATCAAAAGGGCCGGCTTCGAAAAGGACTCTGAGCTACTTGGAAAGCGTATATCCAAAAAAATAATTCGACTCCGGCTTCCTTTGTTTTGTTCGTTCCAAGCCGGATGCCGGAAAAAACTTAAATACTGCCTTGTGTTTGGCAAGCTGCTTTCCAAACTCAAGTTGGGATATGGAATCCCTGTTTGTTAATTTGGAAATGTGGATCGTGTCGCTGGTTCACAGCGGGGCATCAGTAGGCAGGAATGATAACTCTAATAGTTTGGTTCGCAGGACTTCCAGGTCGTTGTGCTCGACTGAAATGGGAGCTCGCTTAAAGTCGTTGAGTTTCTCCAGCACTATTGTAGATTCGGCAATAATGCTGTTGTGCGCAACATCATTCGGAAAAGTCGATGCGAGTTTCAGGATGGCGAGCGATTGAGCCTGACTGGACAAACTCTCCTCTTTCTTGATCATCGCTTCTTCTAAATAGTATTGCACGGAAGAACAAAACTCTCTGGTTTTCTTGATGTGCTGTTCGCAAGCGATAATAAACTCCCTTCTTTCGCTCAGGATTTCCTGCACTCGTTGATCTCGTTGATATGGCGTTGAATCCATGATATGTCTCCTCGGGATAGTCAGCTATCAATGCACGTTACGGTAAGAATCGTTATCAAGTGAATGGCTGACATTTCCGTTTACTTCCTCCACGAAAACATCATACCCCTTTCAAATAACAAGGGGGTCTAAAACACCAACAATTAAGGAACCTCTGATTAACCTCGATATTGTCATTGATGAAACAACTGATAGAACTACTGATGAAACTACTGGCCTTCTGACCAGGCGAACAAATAACGCTCGCCAAGTCATTGGTCATAGCCAATCCACTAAGGAACCTCTGATTAACTTCGATATTGTCATTCCGGCGCAGGCCGGAATCCAGTATATTCAATCAACTGGACACCGGCCTCCGCCGGTGAGACGGCTTAATCAGAGATTCCCTAAGCCAACAAAGAACGATGGCAAAGTGGCTGGTTATAACCCAGCAAAAAACGCTGGGAAGTCATTGCTTATCCGGCGCAGGCCGGAATCCAGTATATTCAATCAACTGGACACCGGCCGCCGGTGAGACGACTTAATCAGAGATTCATTAATGGATTCGAATATTGAATTCAAATCGGGGCGGGCACGAACAGGCGACAAAAACCGGTTGACCGCCCGCACCATCACATTCAAATCAGGGACGGCATTTGTACATCTCGAATGTGCGCTTGCCGAACTCAGTGGATTCGCCCTTCACCAGGGTATCCGCACCGGCATCAACGGTATTATTGCGTGCCACTTGATACAGATCGGCTTCCACGACATCTTCAAGACGGTTGATGCCCGCGATCTTGGATAGCACACTGACGATGGTCTTGCCCTTGGATACACAGGCACCTACCTGGTTTGCGTCGGCCAGCGACACGCGCTCGGCGCCCGGGTGCACCCCGATCAGGCTACTGGCGCATCCGCCTAAACCGGCAATCAGCAATACGGCAGAGATAGAATATATTTGTTTCGAAAATCGCATGACATCTCCTGGTCTGATATGAAAATTGTGCAGCATGGCGCCTGCAAATCGGGAACTGTGCTTCATTCCTTCGGCAGGCATTTCAATTCGCCTGCATCTGCATTTTACGCCATTTGACGGAATCTTTACCTGACCAGTCCCAGTACCCCGAGGATGATCAGATAGGCCGCGACGATATAGTTCAGCAGCCTGGGCATCATCAGGATCAGTATTCCGGCAATCAATGATACCAATGGTTCCAGCGTTAAGTGAAGATTCATGGCAGTTTCCTTTTATGTAAACGGATGGTGAGGCATTTCAACAATATCCGTCTCACAGGCAATGCTCTGTGCGCCAGAGCACAGAGCATTGCGCATAGCGACGGGTATTGAATAGCGGCTGGTGAAGCAGGGCTGCGAAAGATTCGAGAATAAGCACGTAATGATTACTTGGCGCAGATACTTTTAATTTCTGCCTATGTTCGTTGGCAGACAGAAGCAGCCTTGTAAAACCCCTAGTATCGATCGCATGTTCATTCAGTGGCGAACAGCCGCACAGGGGTCTATATGAAAAATATATCTTTTGCAGTATTGGTGGCTTCGGCCATGTTATCGATGAACGCATTTGCAGACGACAGAGATCCTTTCTACGGATTCACGCTGGCCTATGTCCAGTCCAGCCAGAATGGCAAATCTGATTCCACCTCGGAAGTCGCCATATCGAGGGCAGTGCGTTTGACTGAGCGCTATGGCTACGAAATGCAATTCGGACTGTTCGGGACCATTGGCCCTTACACCACAAGCGGTTTTGTTGACTTGACCGCGATCGGCCTGTTGCCGCTGGGAGAAAGTGGCTACACCTTGTATGGCAGTGCCGGTCTGGCTGATGTTTACTCACGGGGCACGTCCGGGTCGGCAAATCATTTTGCGCCGACATACGGTGTGGGTGTTGAATTTCAGCGCAGCATGGGGGTGATACGCGTGGGATTCCAGCACATTGATGTGGGTAATGGTACATTGACGCCGGTGCATAGAACATCGCTGTTCGCGCTGACATTATTTCCAAAATAAGCACCGGGGGCGGTTGTCTTACGTTGCAATGCTGTACAAAACGAGGTTTTACACGATGCGCGGTATATTGATTTTCAGTCTCACCATCTTCGCTGCTTGGACGAATCCGGCAAGCGCGGGATTGTTTTCATCAACCGGAGAGGTCATTGCGATATTCGACGGCGAGTTGTTCGTGGGTGAAGCCGAAGGCAATCTCGACGGCTCCGGAACGATCAAGATCCATTCGAGCACCAAACCCGGTGATACCTGCGTGGGACAGTTCACCTCCAGCGCCGAACTGGGCGGCAAGGGCAGCTTGCAATGCAGCGACAATGCCACCGCGACGATCAAGTTCAAACGCCTGACCATCTTTCGCGGATTCGGAACCGGCGACTCCAGTCGTGGCACGATGAGTTTTACCTACGGACTCGATGCAAATGAGTCCAAGCCCTACCTGACCTTACCCGCTGGCACAGCGCTCAAGCTGGAAGGGAAGGACCTGGCGCTTGTGGCGGTAAAGAAACCGGAACCGGTGGCGATCCCGGTGAAGGGTCCGATCTAGCCGGCAGCAAAGGCCGCGCCGAAGGTATCAGGTTAAGTCGTATAGCAGTATTTCGAGCCTGACTTCTTGAACCATTTGCTCAAGATTTAGCTTTCTGCGAGGGTTTCGACTTACCGGAACCATTGAGGGCGACCGCCAGCCGGACGAGCGACTTGAAGGCGGATACGTCGATTTCCTCTCCTTCGTGAATGTCGATCGCACGGCGCGTGTTTCCGTCGAGGCTCGCGTTGAAGAGACGGGCCGGATCCTTCAGCGAAGCACCCTTGGCGAAGGTCAGCTTCACCTTATCCTTGTAGGATTCGCCGGTGCAGATGATCCCGTCGTGCGACCACACTGGGACATCCCACTTCCACTCTTCGACAACGTCCGGGTCAGCTGCCTTTATGAGATTGCGCATCCTGGCCAGGGTTTCCCCGCGCCAGTCGCCGAGTTCGGCGATTCTTTTATAGATAAGCTCCGATGCCGGTTGGACTTGGCTCGCGCCTGATTTTTTCATGTTTTCATCCTGAGAATTTCATTCTCTTCATGAAATCAACTGGGCTCCGTCCCAAGTAGTCCCCAAGTAGTCCACCGAGAAATCCAATAAGCTGATACTTGCTAAATCTCAGAGCTTCTGATTTGGGCGGCGGCAGTAATTTCT
>JBBRDZ010000060.1:0-13929 GCA_038203435.1 Burkholderiales bacterium | reverse complement strand
CTGTTTGCCATTCGGGTTGGCATTCAGCAACCGGGGTAACGCTTGTTCCTGCAAGTGGGCCCAGGCGCTGGCGTCGCGGAAAAAACTGGTCACGCCGATCAGCAGCTCCTTGAACAACAGATCGACTTCCTGCGGATTTTCGCGCAGATAGCGCACATAGTCGGTGAGCCTGGTCAGTTGGTGCAGGTTCATGCGCCGCTCGATACGACGGTCTATGGTGTTTTTCTTGTACAGGGAAAAATCGTGGCCGGTGCGTCCTCTCAACAAAATGAATATCTTGTCGAGCGCACCTTTCTGCAAGGAGCTCAATGGTCCGGGTTCGATCATGCTCGGTTGGGCATGGCGGGTATACTCGATGATCTTTCCCGGCAAATCTTCCGCGCTGGCAATGATGTCGGCAAGACCGGCATCGATCACGCTCTTGGGCATGGAATCGAATTTGGCCGATTTCGGATCCTGTACCAGCACCAACCCGGCTTTTTCCTTGATGGCGGCGACACCCAGCGTGCCGTCGGAACCCATGCCCGAGAGGATCACCGCGATACCCAGTTCGCGCTGATCCTGCGCCAGCGAGCGCAGGAAAAAATCGATCGGCAAGCGCAGGCCGCGCGGGGCAACCGGTTCGAGCAGATAGATCGTGCCATGCAGGACGGAAAGATCCGAGTTGGGCGGAATGACATAAACGCAATCCGGTTTGATCTTCATGCGGTTTTTGGCCTGGGCAACCGGCATGGATGTGGCACGCTGCAACAACTCCGGCATCATTCCCTTGTGGGTGGGATCGAGGTGCTGGATGATGACATAAGCGATGCCGCTCTTGGCGGGTACCCGCCCGAGGAACAGTTCGAGCGCTTCCAGACCGCCTGCTGAAGCGCCGATGCCGACAATGAAAAACGGACTGTTTTTGTTGTTCTTTACCACCGGCTTGATGGTTGCGTCTGCGCGCTTGCTCTTGCTGCCCGGCTTTTTTGCAGGCAGGACAGATGATTTCTTTGATGCAACGGATTTGACGGATTTGCTCATAAGATTTCGATTATGTGTTCATCAGTAAAATACAATGGGCCGCTCCAAGGGCGTAAATGGCAATCGCTCTGGCGTGGCATTCATTGCGCAAGCACGGGGCTATGCCCGCAGACCATTACATACTGCAGATGCTTGTTGACGCGCCTTGGTTGTTGTATTGGCAATATTGGTCCCGGTGTTAAAGGGTCGAATGAATTTTGTGTTTGACCGCAGGGCGGTTTAACGTGCCTGTGTCGCTCAGCAGACGATGGAATTCCTGCTTGACCACGTTGTAGCATTCGCATGTGTATTTCTCCAATCCCGCTCGGTCGATCACGGTGATGTGCCCGCGGCGGTAACTGATCAAACCGGCGCGTTGCAGATTCCCGGCGGTCTCGGTGATTCCTTCGCGGCGCACGCCCAGCATGCTGGCAACCAGTTCCTGTGTCATGGTCAACTCATTCGAGGGCAATCGATCCAGGGTCAGCAGCAACCAGCGGCACAGTTGTTGTTCCACCGAATGATGCCGGTTGCAGACTGCGGTTTGGGAGATCTGTGTGATCAGCGCCTGGGTGTAACGCAGCATCAAGCGCATCATCGGCCCGCAGCGGTTGAATTCCTCCAGCATCAACCGCGTTTTCAGCCGGTAACCATGGCCCCCGGTCTGCACGATGGCCCGGCTGGGTGTGGTATTGCCGCCCATGAAGATCGAAATGCCGAGCATGCCCTCGTTGCCCACACCCGCGATCTCGGCTGTTGCGCCACTTTCCATGACATAGTGCAGCGACAGTATCGAAGTGGTCGGGAAATAGACATGTTGTAATTGGCCGCCGGATTCGTAGAGTATCTCACCCAGCGGCATCGGGATCAGTTCGAGCTGTGCCGAGATGGAATCGAATATTTCCGCAGGCAGGACAGCGAGAAGATGATTCTGCAAGGGATTATGGCTGGCAGTTTTAATGATGCCCATCTACTGATCTCCAGAGCGTATCGCCGGCGTGATTAACTCGAAAACTATCGTGCGGAGCAGGCGGGCCTGCAAACCGGAGCCATTCTACGCTTAATGCAAATTTCTGCAGTGTAATGTGTGTTACCGCACGGAACCAATGTTTCAGTCAGGAGACTATACCTGCAGGTGTCCGATCTTCCCCCTGGATGGACACCTGTAGCACATTGGCCCGTGACGGCAACCCCGTTGCGGGCCTTCTTTTGCAGGAGCCCTGTTTGCAGATAGCCATTATGATCGCCAGTTCACGCAGCATCGTGCATGTCCTTGACCACCTGGTAGCACTGGCAAGCGGCCGCTTCAAGTCCGTCCCCGTCCAATATGTTGATCTCGCCGCGGTTGTAGCTGATCAAATCGCGCAGCCGCAAATCCCCTGCCGCCTTGGTAATTCCGACCCGCCGCACGCCGAGCATGTTGCTGAGCAGATCCTGGGTCAGATGAAAGTGATTCGATTGCATGCGGTCGCGTGTCATCAGCAGCCAGCGTGCAAGCCGCGCCTCCACCTTGTGAAAACGATTGCATGCGGCCGTTTGCGTCATTTGTATCATCAGCTCGTAGATGTATCGGTATACCTCCAGCTGCAGCAACTTGCGTTGCTGGAGTTCTCTGATGAAATGTGCAGATGTCATGCGCAAGGCTGTTCCAGAGCCCTGTACCACGGCGCTCACCGGCGACTCATGCACGCCGAGTGCCAATGGGATACCGAGCATGCCTTCGCGGCCAACCATGCCGACTTCCAGCGCCTGGTGCCCTTCTGCCTGCGTGAGCAGGGACACCAGCGTATCGGTCGGGAAATAGACATGGCGTATCAGCTCGCCGGGACGATAGACCACCTCGCCGGCAGTCAGTGCGATCGGCTCCATGAACTCAAGCAGCGGCTGATAGTCCTTGACCGGCAAGGCAGTAAGCAGACTGTTCGCGAAAAGCACTCGATTTGCAACTGGCATTGAAACATCCCGGGTAATTCGCATCTTGTGCTTCAAAGGCCGACAAGCAGATAAGCATGGTTGCCTTCCGACACACAAAACCGATGGCGCATGGCATTGCGCTCATGCCATGCGCCTCGGTGACCTGAAAGAATTTGCAAGGTACTACAGGGATATTCTGTTGTATGTGCGTTGGCGCACAATGATCCAGCAGAATGGTGTCGCGCCGGGGATCTATCCTCTGCCAAAGCAAACAAGATGAACAAAATCCGCCCCTGAGTTAGCGACCGATCTTCGCTACCGATGAAATCTTTCGCCCTAAGTGTGCCAGCGCACGGTTCACCCCGAAGCCAGGCGTTACATTGCATCGTCGCTAAGCAATTTCAGTCCGGTTTGATCTCATGTTGGCCTGTAAAAACTGATAACTGCCTACGTCGTGAAGAAGGAATACCTGCGGTGCACACACCAACACCCGTATCCGCATGGGATTCATTGCTGACTTATGTTGTAAAACATTTCAAGGAGATTCACCATGAAACACAGTCAAAAACATTTATCTGCGGGATTGATCGCACTAGCCGCATTATTTTCCGTCGCGCCTATATCGGCCTGGGCTGCAACCGCACCGGTATTGGGTACGGCAGCAAGCTTCGCGGTGCTGAGTGTTGGAACAGCAGTTCCACCATCAACCGCGGCTGATGCAACTGCGGCGGTGACCACGACCGGTGCCGTCATCACCGGAGACGTGGGCTCAGCCGGCGCAGTTACATTAACCGGTTCCACCATCAACGGAAACGTGATCTTGTCCGGCGCGCTGGCCAATACCGGAAGCACGTTTACCGGGACGAGCTCTCCGCTCCCGGTCCAGGTCATCAATGACTTCAACACTGCATACAACAACTATGCGGCCATTCCCTGTACCGGAACACTGGATACCGCTTACACCGGTGCTGCACTCACGCTCATTCCCGGCGTCTACTGTAACGATGCAGCCGTGACATTCACCGACTCCACATTGACGCTCGATGCACTGGGCAATGCTAATGCGGTGTGGATCTTCAAGATCGGCACGCTCGGCACCGGCGCACTGACCGGTACCAACTTCTCGGTGATCCTGGCCAACGGCGCGCAGTCGTGTAACGTGTCCTGGTGGGTAGCCGAGGCATCGACCATGACGACATCCGGTTTCAATGGTGACATCCTGGCGGGCGCAGCCATCACCCTTACCGGTCTTGCCGGCACCACCACACCATTCAATGGTGACATCATGGCAAAGGCCGGCGTCACGGTAACTGACATCACCGTGCTCGGCTGCAATGCCGGCGGCACCGGTACTGGCGGTAGTGGCGGTCACTGCGGTCATGATAATGATGGCCATGATAATGATGGTCACGATAATGATGGCCATGATAAAGACGGTCACGATAAAGACGGGCACGATAAGGACGGCCACGATAAAGATGGGCACGATAAAGATGGGCACGATAAAGACGGCCATAATTCACACAGCAATCCGTTCGGATCAAATGACGATCACGACGGAAATTCTGGCCACAAAAATAGCAAAAAGTAATCCGGCAACCATGCAGTTCTAAAAAGGACCCGCGAGGGTCCTTTTTTCATCTTGTGTGCGGCACCGCACATATATATTTCCATGTCGTCCCTATACTTCTTGTATCTGCAATGATCGGCGCCGAAAATATAATGGTCAAGATTCCGCTGGCAGTTCTCTAAGGCTGCATTCGCCGATGCGGGATAGGACCTGTTTCCCGACAAACCCGTACCATCCATAGGTCATGTTAAGATATTGATATCAGTATGACTGGCATAAAATCATCCCCCCTTTGTAAAGCGGGCCAAATATCTTGAGCACACTTTATATCCGCTTGCCGTCCAAAGCCTCTGCCGACAGTGCTCCCCACTGGCCAGCCCTGGCCTGCCCGTTCGCGCTGGTATCGAATGACCAACTGTCGCCCGGCAATGCGATCGAACGCCAGGGAATGGCCGCATTACCCGACCTGTCCGGCACCATAGCGAAGGCACATCGCGTCGTGCTGCTATTGGCTGCCAGCGATGTCACCGTGTTGCGTTTGGCGATGCCGCCCCTTTCGTCGGCCAGGTTGAAAGCCGCTTTACCCAATCTGGTGGAAGATCAATTGTTGTGTGATCCGGCCGATTGCGTGATCATCGCAAGCGGCTTGTCAGCCGGATCTCGTACCATTGCGGTGGTACAGCGCAGCTGGCTGCTTGAGCTGGCCAAAACATTCAGCGCTTTCGGCGCGCGGCAATTAGAGGCACTCCCCGCGCAGTTATGTTTGCCGTCCCAGCCGGGCATGGCGAACGCCGCCGTATTGCAGCGCAACACCGGGATCGAGCTTGCGCTGCGCCTGACGGAACAGGATGGCATCGGTCTGGTGATGGATCTCAAGCCGGGCACTATGGCGGCACAAGAGGTGATACGGACATTGTGTTCGTTGCTGCCCGCCGCCCCTGTCACAGTCCATGTGCCGCAAGCGGACCTGCCCGGTTATCAGCAAGCGCTGCTTGAAACGCCCGCACACCAGCAACGCGTCAGCGTCGTTATCGACAGCTGGACGAACTGGGTCGCCGCAGCCCGAACCGTCACCCTGGACCTGATGGCGGGACTGGGCGCCGGAACCGGTGCAAAACTGGATTGGCGTCCCTGGCGCTGGTCGCTGGCTTTGGCCGTCGCGGTGCTGGTCGTCAATGCCGGCGCATTGAATATCGACTGGTGGCACATGCAGCGCGAGACCAGCACGCTGCGCGCAGCCCTGATCCAGATCTACAAGTCCGCCTATCCCAAAGAAACCGTGATCATCGATCCGGTCGCGCAGATGCAGCAGAAGATCGCCTTTGCCAGGCATGATGCCGGCATGGCCGCACCGGACGATTTCACGGCAGTCGCGGCAGCATTCGGCGAAGCATTGAATAGTGTCCTGCCAGCAACCGGAAAAAGTATCGCGATCGCCTCAATCGATTATCACGACCGCAGTTTGTCGGTGCGCCTGAAGCCTGCCCTGAACAAAGTCGAAGGGGACGGCGCAGCACCGACACAAGCAATGCAGGAAGCACTGGGCAAGCGCGGACTGGCACTCGACCTCGGCCCGGAACAAGCCGGTGCCGTGGTATGGCGAATCAGGAGTGCGAAATGAATCTGTCCGGCCTGCTCAACCGCAGCCGCCTTTCGTTCGCGGAATTCTGGACGGCGCGCGACGCACGCGAACGCAGCATGGTTGCGGTCGCCGCGCTGGTCGTGATATTCGGTTTGGGCTATGCCGTGCTGATCGCACCGGCGATGGCCGGACGCGAAAAGTTGAACAAGAATATGCCGTTGTTGCGCCAGCAGGTCGCGCAGATGCGCGCCTTGTCCGGCGAAGCGGCCGGCCTTGCGGCTAAACCGGCAACGACGCAACCCGCGCTGACCCGGGAAAATATCGACGCGGCACTTGCCCGCAACGGGTTGAAATCGCAAAACGTGATGCTGAGCGGTGATTTTGCCAAAGTGCAACTCGCCAACGCGTCTTTCGCCAACACGCTGTACTGGCTGGACGAGATGCAAAGGACAGCGCTGCTCGCGGTGACCGATGCCAACATCATTGCACTGGCCGCTCCCGACATGATCGATGCGACGATCACGCTGCGTCTGCCCGCTCATGAATGATCTATGCGCAATGTCTTGATATGGTTACTGATTGGAATAGCCAGCATCGCGCTGACTGTCTTGCTGCTTTTTCCGGCAAGCTGGATCGCATCGATGCTGGAGAAACAGACCGGGGGCCGCTTGACGCTTGGTGATGCGCATGGCACATTGTGGCGCGGTTCAGCCTTCATCGGCGGCGCGGCGAGTGGCAGCGATGCGGTCACAGCGCTGTTGCCGGGACGATTTTCGTGGCGCTTGTCACCGATGCTGCTGCTGGGCAGCGTCGACGCCGAACTGGAAAACGCTGCGGCGCTGTCGCAACCGGTCAGCATGACCGGCAACTGGCGTCAAACAGAAATAACTCCGGCCACCATCGTATTGCCCGCGGAACGGCTGGCCGCGCTGGGCGCACCACTGAATACCGTGCGGCCGACCGGCGAGATGCGCTTGTCATGGGAAACGCTGCGCTTGACGCGGCAGGATGGAAAGATCGCGATGGACGGAGAGATGCATCTGCAACTGAATGATATCGGCTCGCGGCTGTCGGCGGTCAAACCGCTGGGCAGCTATGATGTCGCACTGCACTGGCAGGGGACACAGGCGGACGTGTCGCTCACCACGCTGCGCGGTCCGATGATGTTGAATGGTTCGGGAAGCTTTGCCAACGGACGCCTGCAGTTTTCGGGCACCGCCGAGGCCGAGGCCGGACAGGAACAAAGGTTGGCAAATTTCCTGAATTTGCTGGGTCAACGTCGCAGAATAGGCGACAGGGAAGTCATCGCGCTGGAATCCAAATGAAAAAAAACATAGTGGCTAAAAGTAATACCCGGGAATCTTTCCTTTACCCGCGCGCATCGCGATGCCGAAGTGCCGCGCTGTTGCTGCTGTTCACTGCCCTGTCGATCCCGGCACAAGCGCAGGAATCCGACACGGCCACGGTCTCCGCGCCTGCCGCAGCCAGCCTCCCCGGCGCAGGCAGCGGAGCTGCGATCAAGGATGCCGGCTCCAACATGGTCACGCTCGATTTCGTCGATGCGGATATCGAGTCGGTGATCGCGGCAGTCGGTGATTACACCAACACCACCTTCATCATCGATCCGCGCGTCAAAGGTACGGTCACGCTGGTGTCGGAAAAACCGCTCAGCAAGTCCCAGGCGTTCCAATTGCTGGCCTCGGTGTTGCGCATGCGCGGCTACTCGGTGGTCAAGGGCAATGGCTACAGCAAAGTGGTGCCCGAAGCCGATGCCAAACTGCAGGCCACCCCGATCCAGGGCGGCGCGGTACACGGCGACCAGATCGCGACGCAGATATTTCATCTGAATTTCGAATCGGCGAACGCCCTGGTGGCGGTATTGCGCCCGCTGATCTCGCCCAACAACACCATCAACGCCGATCCCGGCAGCAACACGCTGATCATCACCGATTACGCCGACAACCTGTTGCGGCTGGGCAAGATCATCGCGACACTGGACGGCCCGGCTGACGAGGTTATGGATATCGTGCCGGTCAAATATGCGATTGCGGCCGACCTCGCCGTGATCGCCAACCGCCTGCTCGAACCGGGCGGCGCGCCGGCCGGCGATGCCAGCCGCATCAGCCTGCTCGCCTACCCGCGCACCAACTCGATCGTGGTGCGCGCGCCTTCCGAAGCGCGCGCCAAACTGGCCAGGGCGCTGATCGCGAAACTGGATCAGCCGACCGCACAACCGGGCAATGTGCATGTGGTGTACCTGAAGAATGCCGAAGCGACCAAACTGGCGCAGACCCTGCGCGCGGTCGTGTCGTCGGACAGCTCCGCGATCAGCACACCGGCAACCGCCGCATCGCCTTCATCGCCAGGCGCAGCGCCGGCGCAGACCACGCTGCCCAGCGGCGGTACGGCCGGGTTCATCCAGGCCGATCCCACCACCAATACGCTGATCATCACCGCCAGCGAATCGGTCTATCGTGACATGCGCACCGTCATCGACCAGCTCGATGCACGCCGCGCGCAGGTCTATATCGAAACACTGATCGTCGAAGTGTCGGCGAGCAAGGCTGCCGAACTGGGCGTGCAATGGGGCGGCATATCGGGTAACCGCAACGGAACCCAAGTCGGGGCGATCACCGGATTCAGCACCGCGGGCAACAATCTGGTCAACCAGGCCGCGGCAAAAGCGGCCGGCTCCATACTACCGCCGGGCAACGGTTTGACACTGGGCATACTCAACCAGGCCGGTCTCGGCGCACTGGCCCATGCGCTGGAATCCGACAGCAGCGCGAACATATTATCGATGCCCAACCTGATCACGCTGGACAATGAAGAAGCCAAGATCATCGTCGGCCAGAACGTGCCTTTCATCACCGGCCAGTACACCACCGCCGCGTCATCCGGCGGGAGCGCCGGCGTGAATCCCTTCCAGACCGTCGAACGCAAGGACATCGGTTTGACGCTGCGCGTGAAGCCGCAGATCTCGCAGGGCGGCACGGTCAAGATGGCGATCTATCAGGAGACCTCATCGATCCAGGACTCAACCAACTCAGCCGGGCTGATCACCAGCAAACGCTCGCTCGACACCAATGTGCTGGTGGACGACGGACAGATCATCGTGTTGGGCGGATTGATCGACGACAACATGCAGGACAGCGTCGAGAAAGTGCCGGGACTGGGCGACATCCCGATCATCGGCGGCTTGTTCCGCTACAAGAAGCGCTCCCATGTCAAAACCAACCTGATGGTGTTTCTGCGGCCGACCATCATCCGCAACAGCGAACAAAGTGTGAACCTGGCCGGCGATCGTTACGACTTCATCCGCAATGCGCAGATCAAGGGACAGCCCGAACACACCACCATATTGCCGAACATGGACGCGCCGGAATTGCCGGAACTGAAGGATGGCCGCATGATTGGCGGTCCGCTGTCTCAACAACCCGATACGGCCAAGGTCGCGCCGGCTGAAACGCAGCCCGCCGCGCCGGCCGCAGAATCCCAACCGTAAGCTGCGATGGCCGACGCTTTGATGGACTCCCGCCTGCTTCCCTACGCATACGCCCGTGACTTCGTGCTGCTGGCGCAGCGCAGCTCGACCGGCAGTCCGGTCGATGTGTGGATCTCGGATGCGACCGCAGCGAGCGCGATCGCGGAAGTGAGCCGCTGTTTCGGGCGCGTCAGGCTGAAAGCAATGCCGCGAGTCGAACTCGAAGCCGCGATCGCAAGCGCCTATGCCGGTTCCGGCGGCGACGCTGCGCAGGTCATCGACGAATACGAATCCGACCTCGACCTGAACAAGCTGATGCAGGACATGCCAGCGGTCGAAGACCTGCTGGAATCCGCCGATGACGCGCCGGTGATCCGTATGATCAACGCGCTGCTGACGCAGGCACTACGTGAGGGCGCATCGGATATCCATATCGAACCGTTCGAGCAGATCTCGGTGGTGCGCTTCCGCATCGACGGCAGCCTGCGCGACGTGGTGCGCCCGAAGAAAGCAATCCACGCCTCGCTGATCTCGCGCATCAAGATCATGGCGCAGCTCGACATCGCCGAGAAGCGCTTACCGCAGGATGGCCGCATCACGCTGCGCGTCGGTGGCAAACCGGTGGACGTGCGCGTCTCGACGCTGCCCACCGGCCACGGCGAACGCGCGGTGTTGCGTTTGCTGGACAAGGAAGCGGGTCGTCTGGATTTGCAGAATCTGGGCATGAGCGCGGAGGTGCTCACGCAATTCGATAAGCTGATCGCGCAGCCGCACGGCATCGTACTGGTCACCGGCCCGACCGGCTCGGGCAAGACCACCACGCTGTATGCCGCGCTGTCGCGCCTGAATGCGACCGCCACCAACATATTGACGGTCGAGGACCCGATCGAATACGAGCTGAGCGGCATCGGCCAGACCCAGGTCAATGCGCGCATCGACATGACCTTCGCCAAAGCGCTGCGAGCCATCCTGCGCCAGGACCCGGACATCATCATGATCGGCGAGATCCGCGACCTGGAGACCGCGCAGATCGCGGTGCAGGCATCGCTGACCGGCCATCTGGTGCTGGCCACCCTGCACACCAACGATTCCGCGGCAGCCGTTACGCGCCTGCTCGACATGGGCATCGAGCCGTTCCTGTTGTCGTCATCGCTGCTCGGCGTGGCCGCGCAGCGCCTGGTGCGCAAACTGTGTCCGCACTGCAAACGCCGTGAAGGTGAATTCTGGATCGATGTCGGCTGCGACAAATGCGGACAAACAGGCTATCAGGGCCGGGTCGGCGTGTATGAACTGTTGCTGACCACCGAACAGATCCGCGCGCAGATCCACAATCGCGCTTCCGAAGCCGAGATACGCGCCACCGCGCAACGGGACGGCATGCGCACCATGCGCGAGGACGGCGAACGCTGGCTGGCTGATGGCACGACGACGCAGGCTGAATTGCTGCGCGTCACAAAAGATTAACGGAATGCTAAAAAAGACTGTTAGCCCTGAACTCTTCGTCACCGTTCGCCCTGAGCGTAGCAACGCGAAGTCGAAGGGAAACGATACTCAGGATAGACTCCACACAACGCGACTTCATGCTTCGACTACGGGCACAAAACGCCCTACGCTCAGCACGAACGGTCTTGGGTGTTTTCCAACACCCTGTTAAGGACGCGACATGCCTGCTTTCAGTTATGAAGCCGTCGATGCAAAAGGCGCCAGCAAAAAAGGCGTGCTCAATGCCGATAGCGCGCGCGCTGCGCGCTCGGAACTTCGCGCGCAAGGCATGCTGCCGATCAATGTCGAGACGATCTCGACCCAGCTCGACGGCACCGGAAAAGCCAGGGGCCGCGCCTTCGGCGACCATCTTTCCACTGTCGAACTGGCACTGTTCACGCGGCAGCTGGCCAGCCTGCTCGAAGCCAGCCTGCCGCTGGAGCAGGCATTCTCCGCATTGCTGGAGCAGGCCGAACGCACCTATGTGCGTGACCTGATCGCATCGATACGTTCCGAGGTGATGGGCGGCGCTTCGCTGTCCGATGCGCTGGCACAGCACCCCAGGGATTTCGCCGACATCTACCGCGCGCTGGTCGCCTCCGGTGAGCAGATCGGCCAATTGGCAACGGTGTTGTCGCGGCTATCCGATTATATCGAGCGGCGCAATGCACTGGTATCAAAGGTCAAGCTCGCCTTCACCTATCCGGCCATCGTCACCGTGGTGGCGTTCCTGATCGTGATCTTTTTGCTGACCTATGTGGTGCCGCAGATCGTCTCGGTGTTCGCCAACACCAAACAGCAACTGCCGTTCCTGACCACGGTGATGCTGGGTCTGTCGAATTTCGTGCGGCTGTACGGCTGGATCGTGTTGCTGGTCGTGATCGCGCTGGCTTTCGCGTGGCGCCGTGCATTGCAAGATCCGGCGATCAAGTTGCGCTGGCATACCTGGCTGCTGAACGCGCCGCTGTATGGACGCTTCGAGCGCAGTCTCAACACCGCGCGTTTTGCCAGCACACTGGCGATCACCACCGGCTCCGGCGTGCCGATCCTGCGCGCACTGCAGACCAGCCGCGACACACTGACCAATGTCGCGATGCGCGCGCAGGTCGAGGAAGCCACCAACAGCGTGCGCGAAGGCGTCGGACTGGCGCGCGCGCTGTCGGCGCACAAACATTTTCCGGCGATGCTGATCCACATGATCCGTGCCGGCGAAGTCACCGGCGAATTGCCGGCCATGCTGCAGCGCGCTTCCAACGCGCAGGAGCAGGATCTGGAACGGCGCGCGATGACCATGGCCGGCTTGCTGGAGCCGGCGCTGATCCTGGCGATGGGTGTGGTGGTGCTGCTGATCGTATTGGCGGTGCTGATGCCGATCATCGAGATCAACCAGCTGGTGCGCTAATATGCGTACCAAACAGATACACATAATTGTAGGAGCGGGCCATGCCCGCGACAAATATATCCCGTTCGCCCTGATAACCAGCGACTTGGCTGGTGTCTTTGGGCAGCTTAGTCGCATGGCTAGTTGTTATATCAGCTTGTCGAAGGGTCGCGGGCATGGCCCGCTCCTACGGTTGTCCGGCCGAAAATTTTTCGGACACCCGGCAAAATTTCATATTGGCTTAGAATGAAAAGTTGGTTGAGCCTGAATTAACAGGAATGCAATGAAATGAAACGATTGCCGCAAATAACCAGTTTTATCCTGTTCATCGCCCTGTGCGTGTCCGCTGCCTATTGGGCGATGCAATTGTTCAACCCGCCGCTGCGCGCGGTCGCGGCGCCGCAGCCCGCGGCCCAGACTGCGCCCAAACTGGATGCGGCGGCAAGCCTGTTGGGCGGGCACCCGAACGCCGCCATCGCGAGCAACTTCCAGTTGAAAGGTGTGGTGGTCGCCGGTGATCCGGCCGAAAGCGTCGCGATCCTGTCCGCAAACGGCAAAACGGCACAGGCCATCCGCGTCGGTCGCGAAGTGATGCCCGGCGTCACGGTCAGCGAGGTGCAACGCGACCATGTGATGTTGTCCGACCGGGGTGTGGTCAAGCGCGTCGATCTGCCGCCTAACCTGATGAAAAAGGGTGTCACTTCGCCATTGGCAGGGCAAGTGCGCCCGGCTGCCCGAGCGAACCGGCTCAAGCGGCATAAAAACGACTAAGTTAACGGCAGAACCCACCGGCTGTGCAAGTTGTATAATCGCCCAAAAACACTGCAGCCGCATATCGTCATCCCGTCCGAGCATGACGGCCAGCAGGTACAAATGGGAGCAAGTCACATGGCCAGGATCGCAGCAATCATCTTACTCATGGGTTTCTCCGCCTTCTGTGCCGGCGAAGAACTGTCCGACAAGGCGTTGGCACTGGAGTATCTGCACGTTTCAAAATTCGAGCAGGCCGTTGACACGGCGATCGATACCTACAGCCTCCGGCTGTCCGGCAACATGCCCGATGAAGAGAAGATCAAGTTCAAGAAATTCATGCAGGATGTGATGGGCTGGAACGCGGTCAAGGACCAGGTGGCCGAACTGGTGGTCAGGCTGTATACCCGGGAAGAATTGCAGGCGGCGATCACATTCGACAAATCCCCGCTGGGTGCCTCGATCACATCCAAGAATGAACTGTTCTCAAAACAGTACGCCGAACTGCTGTCGCACAACATGCATCAGTTTGCCATGCAGAACACGCCGCAGCCCCACCCTGCGGCAGAATCGGATTTGCCTTGAGGTGATGTCGCAAGGCGGTGTGATCGAGCGGGTCGAATTGCCCAGGGACGCACAACGCAGATATGACTACTGCCTCTGGTCGGTGAAATTATTGCGAAGCTGACCGCTTTAATTGATACGTGAGAAGTAGAATGTAAGCCTTAAACTCAACGAACATTTGGAATGAATATGAATAACAA
>JBBRDZ010000059.1:0-14006 GCA_038203435.1 Burkholderiales bacterium | reverse complement strand
AGCAGGATCGCCGCGATCGCCAGGAAATAGGTGTACCACAACGGATACTCAAGCAGGCTGTGGATGGCCAGCACGCCGAGCAGCGAATAGCCCCACCAATGCGCCGCGCTCATCGTGACGTGCCTGACGCCATACAACCAGAACCCCACCGAGCCCAGCAACGCCAGCAAACCCGGAACACCGGCTTCCGCAGCCAACTGGAATATCAGGTTATGCGCGTTGTTATACAGGCCGGTAATATTGTCCGCCTGCAGCTGCGGCAGCAACTGGAAGTGATGCCAGGCGAATTGTCCGAAGCCGACCCCCAGCAGCGGCGATTGCATGAACATCAGGCACGCCTCATGCCACAAATACAAGCGTATGCTGCCGCTGGTATCGCCGCCGCCGTTGGATGCGAGTATGCGTTGTACGGAATCCGTTGTGCTGCCGGCCCCGCTCATGAACGACAATTGCACCAGCAGATGCATCAGTGCAAATCCCGCCAGCAGCAGCACACAGTAACGCAGCAATGGACGCAACGCGACGTCGCGCCGCGCCGTCCACCATGCCAGACCACTCAGCAACAGCAGATACAGCCAGGAACTGCGCGAGCCGCTCAACGTCAACGCAAACAACAACGGCAGGGAAAGCAATATCGCGTAAGGCCAACCCAGTTTGCGCTGCTGATACAGCAAACCCAAAGAAGCCAAGCCCAGCGCGATGTAGTCGGCAAAATGGTTGGGCTGCGCCAGGTTCCCGTAGACACCGGCGGAGATTTTCAGCACCACCACGGCGTCCAGCGGGGTATGCAACTGGTAATGCTGCAATACGCCGATCAGCGCGCTGAGTTCCGTGCCTGTTAACAGAAATACCGACAGTACCAATGCAAGTGTGGCGAGGCCGAAATGATCGCGCAATCTGGCGCCCAACATCATCAGCAATGCCGCAAACAGAAAATACAGCACATACAGCAACGCCTGGTTGAAGTACGCCACTTTGCCCAACGCCAGTTGCAGCAACAGCACGACGATCAACGCACCCGGCAATTGCGCGATGCGCGGTATCTCCGGGCGCAACCAGAATTCCCGCGCGGTCAACACGGTCAGCGCGAACAATCCCAGTATGGCGCTCCACCACTCCTGGTCGAAGGTCGTCAGCGGATTTTCATGACGATAATGCAAAAACGGCAAACACCACATCAATCCGACCAGGGCCAAACTGATATGGGTCCATTTGATACCGGACAGTAGCGCCGGCCGCCCGATATCCCGGGTCAAATCCGCCGCCTTCCTGTCCGGCAGCTGACACTGGGGTGGGATGTCAACACGAACTGCTTTTGACACCGAGTTTTGCAAGTATGCTGTTCAGCGGGCAAACCTGGGTGAAGCCGCTCTGGAACAGGTTCAGTCCGACGAAGGCGGTGAACAGCAAAAAGTATTTGCTCGCAAATATCGGGCTGGCTTCAACGCCGAGCGCAAGTGTAAGCAGAATGAAAGTTCCTGCGACGATTCGAACGATGCGTTCTGCATGCATGACTTGATACTCCTGTTGGATTTAATCGGATTTTACTGGAATTTTTTGTACAGGGTTGCGTAATACAATACCGGTATGACCACCAGCGTCAGCACAGTTGACACCAGTATCCCGAATATCAACGAGATGGCCAGGCCGTTGAAAATCGGATCGTCCAGTATGAACAAGGCACCCAGCATGGCTGCCAGCCCGGTCAGTATGATTGGTTTGGCACGCGCACTCGCTGCCGCGATCACCGCATGTTGCGGCTCTACGCCATCGCGTATCTGCAGATTGATGAAGTCGACCAGCAGGATCGAATTACGCACGATGATGCCCGCCAGGGCGATCATGCCGATCATCGAGGTTGCGGTGAACTGGCTGCCCAGCAACGCGTGGCCGGGCATCACCCCGATGATGGTGAGCGGGATCGGTGCCATGATGACCAGCGGCACGAGGTAGGACTTGAACTGCGCCACCACCAGCAGGTAGATCAGCAGCAAGCCTACGCCATAGGCGATACCCATGTCGCGGAAGGTCTCGAACGTCACCTGCCATTCGCCGTCCCATTTCAGCGCGTACCCCGCATAGGGGTCGCCGGGTTGCTTGAAGAAATAGCTGCGCAGTTTTCCGCCTTGCTGCAACGGCATGTTGCTGACCTTGCCGTTGATGCCGAACATGCCGTACAGCGGGCTGTCCAGTTTGCCGGCCATGTCGCCGAACACATACACCACCGGCAGCAGATCCTTGTGATAGATCGGGTAATCGCGCTGCAGGGTGATCACCTGCACCAACTCCGATAGCGGCACCAACACCCCGTCGCGCGCCCTGACCTGGAGCTTGAGCACATCATCGATGCGGCTGCGGCTCTCGGCGGGCAGGCCGATGCGTAACGGCGGTGCATACTTGGCATCGGCAGCATGCAGCGAGGTGACATCCTGGCCGGACAACGCGACACTGATCGCATCCACGATATCGTGCGGTGAAACCCCGAGCAAAGCCGCCTTGCTCTGCAATACCTGCAGCAACAGTTTCGGCGCGGCCTGGGTCACCGTGTCATCGATGCCGACGATGTCCGCCGTATTGGCAAATTGTGCGCGCACTGCGGTCGCCACTGCGCGCGCGCCCTGGTAATCCGGCCCGTATATCTCGGCGACGATGGGCGACATCACCGGCGGCCCTGGCGGCACTTCGACGATCTTGATATTCGCGTTCCAGGCCTTGGCGATAGCCTGCATGGGTACGAGCGCGGTGGTGGCGATCTCGTGGCTGCTGCGCTTGCGCTTGTACTTGTCGCGCAGGTTCACCTGGATATCGCCCTGCTCGGCGTCGCTGCGCAAATAGTATTGTCGCACCAGGCCGTTGAAATTGATCGGCGAAGCGGTACCGGCATAGGCTTCGTAATCGGTGACTTCCGGCACGGTCGCCAGATAGCCGCTGATCTCATGCAGCACCGCACTGGTTTGTTCCAACGGGGTACCGGTGGGCATGTCCACGACGATCTGGAATTCCGACTTATTGTCGAACGGCAGCATCTTCAGGATCACCAGCTTCACCACGCCCAGCGACACCGCCAGCAACAGGCCGGCCAGGATACCCAGCCACAATTTGCGCCGTGCCGGTTTACCGTGCACGCCGTTCAGGAACGGGGTCAGATAATGTTTGAAGAAACGATGTATCCGGGTGTCGCGTTCATCCTGCAACACCTCGTGGTGGGCGCCGGCAAAGCGCAGCACCAGCCAGGGCGTGATGACGAATGCCACCGCCAGTGAGATCAGCATACCCATGCTGGCATTGATCGGTATCGGGCTCATGTAGGGTCCCATCAGACCGCTGACAAATGCCATCGGCAGCAGTGCGGCGATCACCGTAAAGGTGGCGAGTATGGTCGGGCTACCCACTTCGTCGACAGCTTCCGGTATGATCTCCGACAACGGTTGATGGCTGGCCAGCGCGCGGCGGCGATGGATGTTCTCCACCACCACGATCGCATCATCCACCAGTATGCCGATGGAGAAGATCAGCGCGAACAGCGATACGCGATTCAGGGTGAAGCCATACGCCCAGGATGCGAACAGCGTCGCCGACAATGTCAGCAGCACCGCGATACCCACCACGAATGCCTCGCGCCGTCCCATCGTCAGCCACACCAGCATCACCACCGCGGTGGTGGCGAACAGTAGCTTCTTGATCAGCTTCATCGCCTTGTCGTTGGCGGTTTCACCATAGTTGCGCGTGGTGCTGACCTGCACATCAGCAGGTATGACGCTACCCTTCAACTCGGCCACGCGCGCCTGCAGAAGTTCGGAGATCTGTACCGCATTTTCGCCCGGTTTCTTGGTGATCGCCAGCGTCACCGCGGTGAATTCACCCTTGGCATCGATCTGTTTGTCGGCCGCGGCGGGCCCGGTGCCCAGCCACACATAACTGTTCGGCTGGTCGGCTCCGTCGAACACATCGGCGACATCGCTCAAGAACACCGGCTTGCTGTCGAACACCCCGATCACCAGTTGCTTCACTTCATTGGCATTGCTCAGAAAACTGCCGGTTTGCACCAACACTTCGCGGTTGTCCTGTACCAGACTGCCGGCGTTGCGCGACACGTTGGCCGATTGCAGTGCGGCGCGCACATCCTGCATGGTGAGCCGGAAGGCATTCAGGCTTTCCGGGTTGAACATCACCCGCACCATGCGCTGGGTCGCCCCGAGCGTGCTGACTTCGCGGGTCCCCGGCACGCGTTTCAATTCCGCTTCGATGGCGTGCGCTACCTGGGTCAGTGCGATACCGCCGCCGATTTTCTGATCCCGCCACAGCGTCAGCGCCAGCACCGGCACATCGTCGATACCTTTGGCTTTGATGATGGGGGGCAGCACACCCAGCGTGGCCGGCAACCAGTCCGCATGCGAATTCAACACGTCATACAGTTTGACCAGCGATGGCACGTGTGCTTCGCCGACCTTGAACTGCACGGTGATGATCGCCATGCCCGGCTGCGCCACCGAATACACGTGTTCCACACCGGCGATCTGCGACAACACCTGCTCGGCCGGCGTCGCGACGGTCTGTGCCACATCCCTGGCCGACGCACCCGGATAGGCGATCAGCACATTGACCATGGTCACATTGATCTGCGGCTCTTCCTCGCGCGGCGTCACCATCACTGCAAACACACCCAGCAGCACGGCAACCAGTGCCAGCAGCGGCGTCATCTGGGAATGTAAAAATAATTTGGCGATATGCCCTGAAATACCCATGCCTGTTGCAAATCCCGATATAGAGGTGAAATTCTTGCTCAGCGTTCGAGCCGCATGCCCAAGCCCTGTCGATTCTCGATTTACTGTTTGATGCCCGCCTTGATCGGGTCCAGGGCCACTTGTTCGCCTGGATTGAGGCCGGCCAGCACTTCTACTGCGCCATCGGCCGTCGCTTCTCCCAAGCGCACCTGGCGTAATTTGACTGCGCCCTTCGAATCAACCACATATACCGCCACCACCTCGCTGCGATGCAGCACCGCGCTGACCGGTATCACCAGGCAGTTGGCCTCACCGACCACAAAATGCGCGCGCACGAACATGCCCGGATAGACCCCCTTCTCGTCGGCGGGCAGGTAGACGCGTACCTGGGTGCTGTGGGTGCGCGCATCGGCGAGCGGTTGCACAATGACGGATGACGCCTTGACCCATCTGCTTAGCGAAGGCACTTCCACCATGACCCTGGGGTGGGTGCCGATATCCGGTAATTTATACTGCGGCACGCTCACCACCACGCGCATCTCGGCGGGGTCGAACCCCACCATCAAGGGCTTGCCCGGACTGACCATCTCACCCACCTCCACCAGACGGGCCGCGACCACGCCGCTGTACGGTGCCACGACAGCACTATAGCCGTGGGTAAGGCTGGCCTGCCCCGCACTCGCCTCGCTGGCGGCAGCCTGCGCCCTGGCCACCTGGTAATCGGCCTCGGCCTTGTCCAGACCCGACTGGCTGATGAATTTTTGTGCGAACAATTGTTTGGCGCGTTCATAACCGGCCCTGGCGTTCTGCAGCGTGGCCTGCGCCTGCAATACCTGCGCATTGCTGCCCGCCAGGGCTTGTGCGGTCTCGCGCTCGTCGATACGCACGATTACCTGTCCCTGTTTGACACGACTGCCGACATCGAAATTGATTTCCTTGATGCGGCCGCTGATCTGCGCGGAGACAGTGGACTGGCGCGTCGCTTCCACCAGACCTTCCACGCTGTAACTCTGTTCCACCTCGCGATATTGAACCTGCGCAACGGCCAACGGCTCGTTTGCGTTTGCGGCAGCCACTCCCAGCAGCAGAGCATATGCCCAATATTTTTTCATTGTGTAGTCCCCACCGACGAATCCAATATATTAGAATATGCTTATATTAAACTAAATGCAAGCCCCGAGCCGCAGTCCGTCACCATAGTTGCATTTTTCCGGCCCTGCACTTGGGTACCGGCGGATACCCACGCTTCCCGGTTTCAACGGTTGCGTATCGCCGCGCAGCTTTCCGCGATCAAGCCGGGTCCGCGATAGATCAAGCCGCTGTATATCTGTACCAGGGCCGCGCCGGCGGCGATCTTTTCCGCCGCGTCGGCACCGCTCATCACCCCGCCCACGCCGATCACCGGTAAAGCGCCCTGCAATTCAGCAGCAAGTTGACGGATCACAATGCTGGACCTGTCGCGCAATGGAGCACCGCTCAGGCCACCGCTTTGTTCGCCATCCGTGAGCTGCTCGACGCCTGTGCGCGACAGAGTGGTGTTGGTGGCGATCACACCGTCGATGCGGTGCCGCATCAGCAGATGCGCGATCTGCACCACCTGTGCGGTTTCGATATCCGGGGCGATTTTCAGCGCGATGGGCACATATTTTCCGTGCTGGTCGGCGAGTTTTTGCTGTTCTGACTTGAGCTGTGCCAGCAGATCATCCAGCGCATCTTCTCCCTGCAACTGGCGCAGGTTTTTGGTGTTGGGTGAAGAGATATTCACTGCCACGTAACCCGCATGGGCATACACTTTGCGCAAGCAGACCAGATAGTCGGCAGCAGCGCTTTCGATCGGCGTGCTGGCGTTCTTGCCGATATTGATACCAAGTATGCCGCGGTAATCGGCGTGCTTTACATTCTCGACCAGCCTGTCCACGCCTTCGTTATTGAAGCCCATACGGTTGATGATGGCGCAGGTTTCGGGCAAGCGGAACAAACGCGGCTTGGGGTTGCCCGGCTGGGGCAGCGGGGTGACCGTGCCGATCTCGATGAAACCAAAACCGAGCGCTGCCAGACCGTCTATGCAGTCTCCATTCTTGTCCAGCCCGGCAGCCAACCCGACCGGATTGGCGAAGCTCAAGCCCATCACCGTGCACGGATCATCCGGCGGACGTGACGCGATGAGGCCGCTCAAACCCAATGAATATGAACCTTTAAGGCCGGTGAGTGTGAGATGGTGCGCGGTTTCCGGGTCAAGCCGGAACAGCACGGTGCGGAACAGCCGGTACATGATCAGTCCTTCTTGCTGGTGTCTGACTTGACGATCACAGGGATCGGGAATGTCTTCTTTTGTTGAAACAGGCTGCCACGCTTCTTGCCGCGCCAATTTTCTGCGATGACATCACCGAGTTGCAAACACAACAAACCAAATAGCATATAGCCGAGTTGTGTAAACAACGGGCTGGGCAGGTTACTGATCAGCTTGCCGCCTCCGGCTTGATAGCTTATTGCGGCCAGATTGCCCACGATCATTCCAGCCAGCGCGGCGCAGATCACTCGCCCCCAGTCACCGGATTTGAGTCCGGAGAAAATCATGCTTTCCTGCCACAGCAGCTGCAGTGCGACCAACAGTAGCAGCGGTGAGAGCCACAGCAACCAATATAGCTGCGCGGGCCAAGCCGCACCACCCAACAGGCCAAGCACGGCGATAGACACCAGGAATATGCTGAACGTTTCGCCGTCTGGAACTGGTAAAACCAAACCGCGCGCAAGAAATTTGAGCAGGCTGGAAAACGAGCCAAGCAAGGCGCGGGTACTGAGCACTGCCGGAGCCAACAACGCAAAAAAGGGGGTGTAGAGCAAAAATTGCATAGCTGGCTCGCCTTGAATTGCCAGCCAGTTGGCGGCGAATAAATTCAGGTAAGCAAGCAACCAACCGAGAATGGCACTCGCTGCGCCCATCCATATGTAATAGTTGCGCTGGATATTTATCGGGCTGTTTCCGGTGATCTTTTTGATCATGTAATTGGTCAGCAGGACATAGGCGAACAACATCAGCGTGGTCTGCAATATCGCTGCAATATTCCCCGACCCGACCGGAATGCCGGCTGGCAACTCTTCCCATTCATTGCCGCTCAAAAGCAATCCGCACAGCGGCAATAAAACCAGCGAAAATACAAAAATGCCCAATCGCGTTTTCATGCTGGGACTCCTTCGTTCCG
This sequence comes from Burkholderiales bacterium, assembly GCA_038203435.1. Lineage (GTDB taxonomy): Bacteria > Pseudomonadota > Gammaproteobacteria > Burkholderiales > Gallionellaceae > Gallionella. The sequence continues at coordinate 6,079 of JBBRDZ010000059.1, read as the reverse complement.
GTTCAGCATAGACATATCAAGTGTGCGCCAAACACCGTCCAGCAGTCCTTGTGCAGGCTGGTATTGCGTTTTGTAAGACATCTTGCGGCTGTGTTCAATCCAGTAACCAAGATAGATGAAATCCAGGTCCAGCTTGCGACACAATTCGATTTGCCACAGCACGTTGTAGACCCCCAGGCGCGCACGCGGCAGATCCGGCTCATAAAAGGTATATACCGAGGAAAGTCCGTCGCTGAGCAGATCGATCACGCTGACCATACGCAGTATGCCTTGCTCGCGAAATTCCACCAGCAGCGAATCGACATGGCTTTGCAGCAGAAAATTTTGATACGACTCATGGTCGTCATTGTCCATCCCGCCGTCCTTGTGGCGTGCGCGCTGATAACGTTGGTACAGGTCGTAATATTCGATGCTGTCCTGCAATGGGTGCAGGCTGGCGACCAGATGCGCGTGTTGCTTCCAGGCACGCCGCTGCGAGCGATTCGCCGCAAATTGTTTTGCCGGTATGCGCAACGGGATGCAGGCTTGGCAATGATCGCAATGCGGACGATAGGTGTAGGTGCCGCTGCGCCGAAATCCGCGCTGCACCAGTTGCGAATAAACCGGTGTGCCGATCAGCAAAGTGGGCGTGGCTACTTGCGAGCGCGCCTGCATGTCCGGCAGATAACTGCACGGGTAGGGCGCGGTCAGGTAGAAATGCAGCGCGGATAAAGGGATATCGTTCAGTTGGCTCATGTAAAGAGGTCGGTCTCGAGTTTCCAGTCAGTCACCGGTACACAGTGTATCAATTCTTGCAGCCGGGTGATGAATTCACTACGCGGTATTTCGCGGACGCCAAGTGTGGCAAGATGGGGCGTATTCATCTGGCAATCGACCATACCGAACTCCCAGCGATCCAGTTGCACGGCAAGATGCGCCAGCGCGACCTTGGACGCGTTGCTGACCTTGCTGAACATGGACTCGCCGTAAAACATGCGGCCGATGCTTACCCCATACAAACCACCCACCAACTCGCCTTCCTGCCAGGTCTCAACGGAATGCGCATCGCCCTGCCGGTACAACGCGCAATACGCCGCTATCATGCGCTCGTCTATCCAGGTGCCGGCGTGACCCGCGCGCGGAGCGGCACAACCCCGCATCACCTGCTCGAAGGCGCTATCGATACGCACTTCAAACGCATTGCTGCGCAACAACTTCACCAGCGAACGGGAAGCTTTGAAATCGCGCGGAACCAGAACCATGCGCGGGTCAGGACTCCACCAATACACAGGTTCACCGGGATTGGTCCACGGAAATATTCCATTGCGGTAAGCGTCGAGCAAGCGCGACGTCCCGAGCCCGCCGCCCGCCGCCAACAAGCCATTCGGCGCATGCAACGCGCGTTCGACCGGCGGGAACGCATTGTCTTCGCTGAGCCAAGGAATCAAGTTGTACCCTTCAACATCTGTTCATGGGATGCATTTTGTGGTTATATTGACACGGGTATCAAGAATCCGTTTAGAGGGGCAACAAATGTTATCGGGAATATTCGGAAAAAAATCTGATCATCCCCTGGCAGACATCAAGTCTGTCCAGGAACTACTGGATAACCTGCCCAGGAATGACGCATATAAATCGTTAGCTGAATTAACCGAGCTGATCGAGCTGCTGACCGCGCAAGCCGATTTCAAGCTTGACTACCAGTTTGCAGTGTTGCGCATGTTAGACGAGGCCGCCCAGGCTTACTCGCGAAAATTGGCCAGGGAATATTTTACGCCGTTTGAGATCAATAAATTCCATGAAAATCGCCTGTGGATGGTGCTGGATAATTTTTCCCGCCAAGTCGCCCATGCCTATTTCAAGACGTTCACTCGTTTTTGTGATGCTGAAAAAGGCAGCAACAACATCAAGGCTCAGCTTCCGCTGCTGAACGCGCGCGCGATCAATGCCATGGTATCCCAGCTGAAGTATGCCTCCTCCCGCTATGCCCAGTTCGACAATACGCTCTGGTCCAATCTGGCCCGGCTCTTGAAACATGCCGAGCAACTGCAATATGTCGACACCCCGGTCCGGCTTTACCCGGGCACGCTCAGCAACACTTCGGTGAAATGCAGTGTGGGCACATTGCTGGTTTGGTACGACTGCGGGCTGAATGCGCTGAGCCCCCTGTATATCCATCTGACCGAACGCCTCGTGGCGCAATATTGTTCGAGCATCGAGATACGCCCGGAAGTGGGCGGTTATCTGCGGCTGTGTTTCGATCTGAACAACCCGACCGAACCGGCGCGTATCAACATGGGCGCCACCACCCATCCGGCCATGCGCTTCATCGGCATGCCGACCATGCAGTCCAGGCTGGAAGGCCTGATGAAGGTATTGAACAAGAATATCGTTCCGGATGAGATCAATCTGGGCGGAAACTACGAAGCGGATGTGATCAAGGAAGCGCTGCAGCATCTGCTGACTTACCTGATCGCCCCCCCGGTACGGCGCAATGCGCGACGCATGGCCAACGTCACGTTGAACGTGATCAATGGATTCGAGAGTGTGTTCCGGCACAGTGCCGACCCGCAATCAGGCGCGGAAACACCGGCGCGTTGGCTCACCGAAGAGATCAGCGCCGGCGGATTCAGCAGTGCCTTGCTTGCCGGCAATGACGGCATAGGCATAGGCAGTCTGCTCGGGATACAGCCGGATGGCTTAGCGCATTGGGGGGTAGCCGTGGTGAGGCGGTTGTTGCGCGATGACACCAACCGGATGAACGCAGGTGCTGAGATTCTGGCCAACCAGGTGGCAGGCGTATACCTGGACCAGCACGACAGTGAACTCGGCAACGGCCATCCGGCACTGTGGCTCTATGCAAAACCGGACAAGCCGACGCACGGGGTTCAGCTGTTGCTGATGCGCGCCGACACCTTCTCGTCCAGCCGCAGCCTGAAAATCGCGCTGGATGAAAAGAATTACCTGCTGATGCCGATCGGCTTGCAGGAAAAGGGGCTTGATTACGATTTGGCGAAATTCAAACTGATCGAGCAGGAAGTGGATTCTGAAGTGGTCGGTTGACCCATACGGCAGTATCTGTAGACAAGGGTGGTTATTCAACGTGCTTCGTTAGCCAGGCTTCGATGTCACGCAGCTCTTCGGCACATACCGAATGCTGCATCGCGTATTCGTGCCAATCCACCGTATAACCCAAGCCCAACAGCACATCTCGCGACTGTGCACCCAACACACTGGGTATGACCGGGTCGTCGCGTCCGTGTGCCATGAATACCGGCGTGGCTCTGCAACCAGCCAGCGCTTCGCGAGCCGCATTCCCCGCCAACGGCAGGTAGGTGGACAGTGCCAACACACCGCCCAGTGGCACGCTCTGGCGCAATGCAACGTGCAGCGCGATGGCCCCGCCCTGCGAGAATCCGGCCAGAAAAATGTTGGCTGGAGCGATACCGGTCGCCACTTGCGCGGCGATAAGCTCTTCTACCAATAATTGCGAGGCACGAATGCCCGCAGCGTCCTGTTGCGCATCGATGCGCTGACTGACGATGTCATACCAGGCACGCATCAGCATGCCGCCGTTGATGGAAACGGGACGCAGCGGTGCGTCGGGGAAGATGTAGCGTACAGCGACCGGGAGTTTCAGCTCGTCAACAACCGGCAAAAAATCGCCGCCATCGGCTCCCAAGCCGTGCAGCCAGATGATGCAGTGTCGTGGTTGTTTGCCTGATTCGCGCGTGATGCAAGCCAGTGTGGTGCGCATCTGGATGGCTATCTCGGCTCGGCAATGATCTCGCGCAACAGCTGAAAAATCTCGCGAAAATTCTTCGGCGGCTTTTTTGCCTCGATCTCCTTTTGCGCGTTGCGTATCAGCGCACGCAGGCGTTGCGCATCGGTTGCGGGATGCGCGGCCAGCAACTCGGTGAAGGCCGCATCGCTTTCCAGCAGACGGTCGCGCCAGCGTTCCAGCAGGTGCATGTAGGCGGTATGCTGCTGCGACTTGCCCTTCCACGAGTCCAGCTTGGCCAGTATCGGTGCGGGGTCCACATCGCGCATCAGTTTGCCGATGTATTGGATCTGGCGGCGTTGCGCGCCGAACTTGTTGATGCTCCTCATCTCGCGCAACGCATCGCGCAGATTTTCCGGGATATCGAGCTGCGCAAGCTGATCCTTGCCCAATTCGGTCAACTCCTTGCCCAGGTCGCGCAGTTCATGCATCTGTTTTTTGATCTTGGTTTTGCTCGGCGGCAACACTTCTTCTTCGTCTACCGCTGCGGGTTGGTTGCGCAGCCCGCGTCCCCGCGTCGTTGCAGGCTCAGTCTTGCGCGCCTGCGGCCTGATGACTTCCACCCCGCCGTCATCATGTTCGTCATCTTCATCGCCGAGATGGATATGCAACGGTTCGTTTTCGTCGTGGTCTTTATTGTTCGGGTTCATGGCATTCAGTGTAGGTCTGGTCCGGATTTGGCCCGATTCTGGAAAGTCAGGCCTCAATCAGTTGCGGGCGATGCTGCTATGATACCGCCTTTCACCAATCAACCTCTTTGCTTATGAATGCGAATGTCCTGGCAAGCTCCGCACCGCGCTTTTCCCACAGCACGGATTCCCTGCGCGACATCGCGCAAGACCTGCTGGCCTATGCCAAACAGCGCGGTGCATCGGCCGCATCGGCCGACGTGTCGGTTGGTTTTGGCCAGTCCGTCACGGTACGACATGGCGAAGTCGAGACCATCGAATACAACCGCGATAAAGGCCTGAGTGTCACCATCTATCTCGGCCAGCAGCGCGGCAATGCCAGCACCTCCGATTTTTCCCCTCAGGCGGTGCGCGACACGGTCGATGCGGCATTATCCATCGCGCGCTATACCGCCAAGGATGACTGCTCCGGCCTGCCGGATGCAGACATGCTGGCGCGCGACTGTCCCGACATGGAGCTGTATCACCCCTGGGATCTGCCGGTCGATGACGCGATCGCGTTGGCGCAAAGATGTGAGCGCGCCGCGCTGGACGCGGACAGCCGCATCAGCAATTCCGAAGGCGCCAGCGTCAATCTGCATGAAGCACAATTCATCACCGCCAACAGTCTCGGCTTCAGCGGCGGCTTCCCCTCTTCTCGACACAGTCTCAGTTGCGCGGTGATCGCCGGCCGGGATGACGCGATGGAGCGTGATTACTGGTACGCGGTGGCGCGCGATGCCCGTGATCTGATGGATGCACAACAGCTCGGGCGCATCGCCGCCGAACGTACCGTGCGCCGCCTGAACGCGCGCCAGATCGATACCATGCAGGTGCCGGTATTGTTTGAGGCGCCCATCGCTGCGGGTCTGCTGGGCAGCTTTGTCGGTGCGGTGAGTGGCGGCAGCCTGTACCGGAAATCTTCTTTCCTGCTCGACCGGATGGATCAGCAGATATTTGCGCCGCACATCAATATCAGCGATGTCCCCGACATACGCAAAGGCCTGGCTTCCAGCCCGTTCGATGATGAAGGGGTACAGACCCGGCGGCGCGTGATCGTGGAGAACGGCGTGCTGCGCGGTTATTTTCTCGGCTCTTACTCGGCGCGCAAACTCGGTTTGCACAGCACCGGCAATGCCGGCGGCAACCACAATCTGATCCTGGAACCGTCCGGCATACGGCCCGGCGGGCTGGACTTCGCCGGGCTGATCAAGCAAATGGGTCGCGGACTGCTGGTCACCGAGTTATTGGGCCAGGGAGTGAATGCAGTGACGGGAGATTATTCGCGCGGCGCGGCGGGCTTCTGGGTGGAGCATGGCGAGATCCAGTATCCGGTTCAGGAGATCACCATCGCCGGCAATCTGAAGGACATGTTCCGCAATATCGTCGCGACAGGCAACGACGTGCTGGTCCAGGGGTCGCGCCAATGTGGTTCCATCCTGGTCGAAGGCATGACCGTCGCGGGACGCTGATCCCGGCAGGCGACCGGCGGGATCGCGCTATTCTTCCGGCCGGACATTGTCCAGGCTAGAACTCTTTCCAGTCGTCGTCCGCTTCCTGGCTGTTCCTGATCAGCTTGCGCTCCTTGCGCGGCGGTGCCTGGACACGACGGGGTACGGCAGGCGTGGCGACTGCCTGGGCGGTACGCGCG
>JBBRDZ010000058.1:0-14195 GCA_038203435.1 Burkholderiales bacterium | reverse complement strand
ACCGAGGAAATGACCATGGCCTGGCGCACTGCATTTAATACTGTGGCAAGTGGTCAGATAAGATATTTGCCGTCCCTGGAAATTCCCGACGAAGAACCCCGGCAGCCCCCGGATATACATGCAGGTACTTTGGCATTTGGCATCATCGGTCAGGTCCGGGTTGGCAAGGGGATTGAATGGCTGGTGCCGGCTTTTCAGAGCAATGTCACTCTTGGAAAACTTACGGTTGCAGGTGAATTCAACATGCCGAAAACTCGTGAGCAATTATCGGTCCTCAACGGGTTTGATGGATTCATTAATTGCTTCATGACTGAAAGCGATATGCTGGGGCGGGCAGCAGAGCAGGATTACTTGTTGATGCTGTACGACCAGTGGGACAAGAGGATGGAGAGCGCGGTGTTGTACCTCGCGGCTCGGGTCAACCGACCGGTCATTGTCTACGGTGACAGCTGGTGCGGTAGAATGGTCAGGGAGTTCGGCTGTGGTGTGATAGCGCCAGTTGATCGCGATCAGATTCTTGAGTTGTTGCAACAGATTCCGCGTCCCGGTAGTGTCGAATATGCAGGATTATTGAAAGGAATGGAGACATTCCGCCAAGCATATTCAGTCAAAGCCCTGCGCGACAAAGTGATTCAGGAACTGCTTGGTTAAGTTTGCCAGAGAAGGTGTAATGGAATTCATGAAGAAATTAATCAAGCGCATTCTGCGAATTACGTTTGGACTTGATGTGCGTAAGTTCAAAAACATTTCACTGACTGCGGTCGAGCAAAATGCATTGCATTTGGCAGCATCGCTGAAAAAGTTCGATATCGATCTGGTGCTGGATGTCGGTGCCAACGATGGCCAGTTTGCGTCTGAAATCCGTCGATCCGGATATACGGGAAGAGTCGTTTCTTTCGAGCCGCTCTCTCAGGCACACGCTAAGCTGTCTCAAGCCAGCGAGGGCGATCACATGTGGGATGTGTATCCGCGTTGCGCCTTGGGCGATCATAACGGCGAAGTGGAGATCAATATTGCGGGAAATTCCCTAAGCAGTTCGATACTGCCGATGCTGGAATCACATCGTAGCGCAGCGCCCGAATCAGCTTATCAGGGCAAGGAAAGTGTTCAACTCAAAACGCTGGATTCCGTCGCCGGGAAATATCTGAAAGATGCAAAGGCACCACTCCTGAAGATCGACACGCAGGGCTTCGAATGGCAGGTGCTGGATGGCGCGCTAGATACCTTGCCACACATCAAGGGGATATTGGTGGAGTTGTCGCTCGTGCCGCTTTATGAAGGACAGCACCTTTGGCGAGAGGTGATCGAGCGACTCGAGGCAAAAGGATTTGCATTGTGGGCGTTCATGCCGGTGTTCTCAGACCAGTCATCTGGCCGTACCCTTCAGGTCGATGGTTTGTTTTACCGGATTCCGTGAGTGCTGTCTGATAATACAGTCAAACGAAATGACCCGCTCGATGGTGCGAAGTGCCGCGATGCTGCACCTTTGATCAGCATCATCGTTGCCGTATTCAACGGCAAGACCACGTTGCAACAATGTATCGACAGTATCGCTACGCAAACGTATCCGAATACAGAATTGATCGTGATCGATGGCGGTTCAAATGACGGCACGGTCGAGTTGCTGAAGGATAACGAGGCAAGCATCACTTATTGGATTTCAGAACCGGATCGCGGTATATACCACGCCTGGAACAAGGGACTCGCTCAGGCGAAAGGTGAGTGGATCTGCTTTTTGGGTGCGGACGATTACTTTTGGGATGGAACGGTGCTGGAGCGTATGGTTGTGCAGTTGCAGTTGCTTCCACCTGATATTCGCGTGGCCTACGGGGAGATCATGCAAATCAGTGAAGACGGGCAATCGTTCAGTCCAATGGGTAAAGCCTGGAATCTGGTCAGCGAGCCTTTCAAAACCATGCCGTACATGAACTTGCCGCATGCCGGGACGATGCAACGAAGAAGTCTGTTCGACCAGCGTGGTGTGTTTGATGAGTCGTTTCGCATCGCGGGAGATTATGAGTTCTTGTTGCGGGAGTTGAAGACTGGGGCTGCAGCTTTTATTCCGAACATCATCACGGTCGGTCAACGGCTGGGTGGCATCAGCACCGCTCCCGGCAATCACTTGATATCACGGCGAGAAGTCCGGCGTGCGCAAAAGATGCATGGCCTGCATTTGTTGAGCTGGCCGTTGCTGAAGGAGGTAGCAATGGATCATTTGCAAATTTTGCTGTGGAAGGTATTCGGGGATCGTTTGGCGAGAAAGCTGCTTGACCAGCGCAGGCGCATCAAGGGATTGCCACCGCATTGGACCAAGTCGTGACGGGAATCATGCGCCGGCCTTGAATAATCAAAGCGGGTGTTTCCATTGGTACATGGCGGAAGGCCTGCAGTTCATTGGCAGAGGCCAGAAGGAGCAAAGTAATGCTGCGCAGTCTTAAAAAAAGATATATCGATATCGTTACCAGAGAATCGTTTGCTCCAACTTATCTCGGCATTTTTTTAAACCCCTTCTATTTTATAAGACGGGGTTTATACAAGGGTGTGCACTCGAACAAGGGGTACCTGACAGGGCGGCTTCTTGATTTTGGTTGCGGGAGCAAACCGTACAAGGCGCTATTTGATGTGCAGGAATATATCGGGCTGGACATTGAAGTAAGCGGGCATTCAATCAGGCGCGAGGCAGTTGATGTTTACTATGATGGCATGACAATTCCATTCCTCGATAACCATTTTGATTCCATATTCTCGTCGGAAGTGTTCGAGCACTTGTTCAATCTGGAAGAAATATTATCCGAGTTGCACAGAGTTCTGAAACCGGGAGGACATATGCTGGTCACGCTTCCATTCGTCTGGGATGAGCACGAGACCCCATATGATTTCGCCAGGTATACGTCATTTGGTATTGCGCATTTATTGAAAAAAAGCGGGTTTGAGATAATAGTCATGGAGAAGTCTACTAACTACGTTGAGACGATCTTCCAGATGTGGAACACCTATGCCATTCAACATCTGCTGCCTAAACATCGATATCTCGCCCCGTTGATGACGCCGCTATGCGTAGCGCCAGTCACCATCGTGGGCATACTGCTTTCCAAAGTTTTGCCAAAGAACAAGGATTTTTTTCACAACAATATCGTCGTTGCCAGGAAGCCAATTGATGGTGTCTGGCAGCGTGACTATGGTTGAGCGCGGCAGCTTAATTGCAGAGTTACACAATTCGATTTCATGGAAAATTACTACGCCACTTTGCCGTATGAGCAGATTGTTAGGCACACTAAGGAATAACAAGAAATGAAGATGTTGAAGAAGGCGTACCGGGCATACAGGTTGGGTGGCTGGTATGGCTTAAAAAATTCGGCCACAAATTATATCGGGCGACATCTTGGTAATTATTCCAACGCCAAGAGGGGTTTGTTTAAGCAGGCGGAATCGCATGATGCTGTCTCCCCAAAGTCGAGCAAGCAAATTTCGATTGATCAAGTTAATGAAAATTTGATATTTGATGTTGGGTTGCATAGAGGGCGTGACGCAGAGTTTTATTTAAAAAAAGGCTTTGATGTGGTTGGGGTGGAAGCAAATCCGGAAATTGCTGACAGAGCAAGAGCATTGTTGTCCAAATATGAAAAGAAAGACCGCCTGACAATAGTTGAAAAAGCAGTTTTTGAAACCTCGGGTGATGCAGTCACTTTTCATGTGAATGACGAAAAGGATGATTGGTCCTCGCTTTTTAAAGGTGCGGCAGAAAAGGGTGTGACGTCTTCCAGGCCGATAACGGTTGAGACCATCACTTTATTCGATTTATATCAAAAGTTTGGTGTGCCCTATTATTTGAAATGTGATATTGAGGGCGGTGATGAGCTGGTTGCCAAACAGCTGGCTGCCTATAAAGTTGTACCAACCTTTGCCTCATTTGAAGTCACATCAGTTGCTTTACTTGAACATCTGCGTGACGCGGGATATAAAAGATTCCAGTTAATAAACCAAGCTTACAACAATATGACGATTCCACCGGTTCCGGCGAGCGAAGGGAGATATGTTGCTCATGCCTTTGATGGTCATACTAGCGGTTTGTTTGGCTTGGAGCTCGATGCGACTCGTTGGGTGAGCATTGATGAGGTTATTGGCCTCTATGTGGATTTTGTTACTTTGCGTGACCGCTACAGTCAGTTGTGCATGGGCTGGTTAGATGTTCATGCAACGGAATAATAACGGTGAGCGTTTGAGTTCTGACTTTATAAGATTTTCAATTAACGTGACCGTGTATAGGCGTATATGATTGCCATGTGGATACCGCATAATTTGAATCTCCATGAGGCTCCGTATCCGATCACGTGGCTAACCTATCCGCTGTTCTCCACAATGGCCTATGCGGTTTCTATGCCAACCAATTTTGCATGCGAAAGTTTAGTGTTGAAATTGGACGATAAGAAATCGCAAGATGCAGCCCAGCTGATTGCTTCATCAGACAGTACCTCGCGAAGGAATGGGATTAAAGAATGATCGATCATCGTAATCCGAATTTTGGCGACCTGCCTGGTCGGCGACAATTACCTGCTGCATACAAACCGCTGACGCGCTTTCCTATAGAGACCATTGATGTTTCCATCATTACGCCCTACTACAACACTGAAGCATTCTTTGCCGAAACCTTTGTATCGGTTCAGGCGCAATCATTGCAGAACTGGGAATGGGTGATTGTTGACGACGGTTCTACAGACCAGGATTCCGTGAGCCGCCTCGCTGAGTTTGCAGCCAAAGACGAACGTATCAAGGTAATCAGACAAGAAAATGCGGGACCCGGCGCGGCTCGCAATGCGGCATACCGCAAGGCGAAAGGCCGTTATGTTTGTTTGCTTGATAGCGATGATATGGTTGAACCGACTTACCTTGAAAAATGCATCTGGTTCCTTGATTCAAATCCGGAGTTCGCGTTCTGCAACTCGTATAGTGTCGTATTCGGTGAACAGGATTATCTGTTCACCAGCGGCTTTGAAAGAGGAAGAGCGCTCCACATGCTGGCCAATATCGGGCCACCCATTTCAGTGGTTCGTTACACGGCATTTGCAGATTGTGGTGGATTCGATGAGTCCATTCGGTTTGGCCATGAAGACTGGGATTTTTGGCTTGCGATGGCCAAGGCCGGGCACTGGGGGTACACCATCCCCGAGTTTCTACAGTGGTACCGCAAACGCATCGCAGGCCGCTTTGAGCAGATCATGCGATCCGGAAATGTTGACGATGAATTTAAAAGAAAGATGCATCTGAAATATGAAGGCTTGGGTAAACATTTCCCCAAGCCTTCCCGGCGGCATCTGCAGCCCTATGAGACCATAGAGACGAATTCACTTGTAACCAATCCTTTGGCGGGTAATCCGCTGGGACGAAGGATCATGTTCATCGTCCCATGGATGGTAACCGGTGGAGCTGATCGTGTTAATCTCGATTTGATCGAGGGCCTGACGTCCTGGGGTCACGACATTACCGTGTGCGCAACATTACAGACAGATCATCGCTGGGAACATGAATTCAGCCGCTTCACGCCGGATATATTTGTACTGCCAAATTTTCTTCATGCGTCTGACTACCCAAGATTTTTGGCATACCTGATCCAATCCCGGCAAATCGATACGGTTGTTATTACCGCCAGCACCATCGGATATCATCTTCTTCCTTACCTCAGGGCTGTTTCACCCGGCGTCGCGTTTGTAGATATGTGTCATGTTGAAGAAATCAATTGGCTAAATGGGGGCCATCCAAGATTCGGGGTCGGCTACCAGGATCAGCTTGAGCTCAATATTGTGACCACCGGGCATCTGGCCGAGTGGATGCATGGGCGTGGTGCTGACAGCGCACGGATCAGGGTGATGTATACCGGTATCCGGGCTGCACAAGCAAAGTCAGCCACTGAATTGAGAAAGCGGGTAAGAGCAGAGCTGGGCATTTCAGCTGACTTGCCGGTGATCGTCTTTGCCGGGCGGTTGTGCGCACAAAAGAGACCGGAGCTGTTGGCAAATATCCTCAAGGCTGCGCGCGATGATGGATTGGTATTTCGCGCACTGGTGATAGGCGAGGGTGAACTGGGGTCGAAATTAAAGAGATTGCTGAAGCGGTATCGCTTGACGTCAAATGTCTCGATGCTTGGCTCACTGCCCCATCAAAGATGGCTTGATATACTTGTGGCCTCTGACATTCTGTTGATGCCTTCGCAAAATGAGGGCATTTCGATCGCACTGCTGGAGGCGATGGCTGCGGGGGTTGTGCCGGTCGTGGCTAAAGTTGGCGGACAGGAAGAAATTGTCAGCCAGGATGCGGGTATGTTGATCCCGCATGGAGATGGTGAGCTTGAACAATATCTTGCAGCACTTGCCGGACTGATAGCAGATCCCGCGCGCTTGTCTTCGATGTCAAGACAATGCAAAACCCTCGTTGCCTCAAAATTCTCATGGGAAGTGATGATAAACAATTTTCAGTCTATCCTGGATGAGGCACATCAACTCAGGGTCCAAAAGCCGCGCCTTTTGATCAGTCCGGGACTGGGGCGGGAGTTGGCATCGCTGTCCCTCGAATACAAAAGATTTAGTGGTTTGGTGGAATGGTCCTGGCACGCGATGGGTAGCCAGACAATGTCCAATATTTCGATGATAATTGTGAAAGCCGTATTACTGTTGAACCAAAACCGCTTTGGCCGGGTTATTACCCGAAACACATGGGTAAGAGGAGTTGGTCGGCAGATTTTGAATAAACTGAAACGAAGCGGTGCCTGAAAATCAGGATCGTGGCCAATATGGAAACATTGAATTTATTTGAGACTCCCGAAAAATGAGATACGTGATCTTCGGCGGTGGTGGTTTTATCGGTTCAACGGTTGCGGATCGCCTGTTGAGGGATGGCCATGCGCTCAGGATATTCGAACGGCCGCGGGTCTTGCCATATCGTAAATTCACTGCAAGCGAAAAGGTGGAATGGGTTACCGGCGATCTGCAAAGTGTGCACGATGTGAGCGATGCGATTGGCGGCATGGATGTGGTGTTGCACATGGTTTCCACGACCCTGCCCAAAAATTCCAATGATGATCCGATCTACGATGTGCAGAGCAACCTGGTCGCGACGCTGCAAATGCTCAACGCCATGGTGCTGAAAAAGATCCCGAAGATCGTTTTCATTTCTTCCGGCGGTACCGTGTACGGATCGCCAAAATATCTGCCGATCGATGAGCTGCATCCCACCGATCCGCTGGTTTCTTACGGCATTACCAAGCTGGCGATCGAGAAATACCTGCACCTGTTCGAACATTTGCATGGCATCAAAACGGTCACCCTGCGGGTGGCCAACCCTTATGGCGAGCGCCAGCGCATAGAAACGGCGCAGGGTGCCGTCGGTGTATTTCTTAACCGTGCTATCAGGGGTGTGCCGATCGACATCTGGGGAGATGGCAGCACGACCCGGGATTACATCCATGTCAGCGATGTGGCTGAGGCGTTCGTCCGGGCGGTGGAATACAGCGGAGAGAAGAATGTGTTCAACGTCAGTTCCGGCACCGGCACCAGCTTGAACGAATTGATCGATATTCTGGAGAAGACGCTCGGGAAATCCATCGAACGCCGCTATCTGCCCGGCCGGCCATTCGATGTGCCGGTGAGCGTGTTGAACAATCAATTGGCGCAACAAGAATTGAAGTGGGCGCCGACAATATCCATGCGCGATGGCATCGCCCGTACTGCCGAGTGGATGAAGCATGAGTTGGCCGGGGCGGCTCGCTGAGCCGTTTCAGAATTGATACCCGTTCCGGTCAGCGTCATCATCCCCTGTTATCGTTGCGCGGAAACCATCGAACGGGCGGTTGCGTCGGTGGCCGGGCAAACGATGCCACCCGCAGAGATCCTGCTGGTGGAGGATTTCAGTGACGATGGCGGGAAGACACTTGAAGCGCTATACCGCTTGCAGCGGAAATATCAGGACAAAGTCACCATCATCATCATTCCGCTGGAAAACAATCAGGGTCCGGGCGGGGCGCGCAATTCCGGATGGGATAAGTCGGGCCAGCCATACATTGCATTTCTTGATGCGGACGACACATGGCATCCCGAAAAATTGTCCATCCAGTACGGGTTCATGCGGAATGAACCGGATATCGCCCTTTGCGGACATCAAAGCGCCTGGTTGCGCGAAGGGGTGAGCAAACCGATGCTCGCAAAACCCCAGTCTTTATCCGCGATCAGCGCAAACAGCCTGTTATTCAAAAATACGATCCAGACATCCACCGCCATGCTGAAACGCGATGTGCCATTCCGCTTCAAGGCAGGCAAGCGCTATATCGAGGATCTGTTGTTGTGGCAGCAGATCGCCTATTCTGGATTGCGCGTGGCACGAGTAGAAAGCCCGTTGTCGTATGTGCACAAGGCGTTCTATGGTGCGGGTGGATTAAGTGCACATTTGTGGAATATGGAGAAAGGTGAGTTAGATAACCTGCGTGTGTTGTTCAGCCAAAGAAATATCGGCGGGTTGATGTTCCTGGCTGCAGTTACTTTTTCAACCGCAAAATTCATCAAGCGTCTGGTCGTGACACGATTCATGCGAGTGGTAGAACCGGCTTCTATTCGGGGCGTACAGTGAAGAGATGGAAGCTAAAACGATCATCTCTGTTTCCCGGAACTGTTAGATCGTGATCGTCGCGGTTACAGGCGGGACAGGATTCATCGGAAAAAAACTTGTCGAGCGTTTGATCTTGCGCGGCGATACGGTTCGTCTGCTGACACGCAGTCCGGCAGATTCCGTCGGATCGCCGCTGGTGAAAGCACATCAATGCGATCTGGTCAGTGCAAGTATTGACGAGTTATCGGCGATGCTTGATGGTGTGGAGGTGCTCTATCATTGCGCCGGTCAATTGACGAACGAGCAGGCCATGCGCTCGCTGCACGTCGATGCGACGCACAAGCTGGTCAGCGCTGCCTCGGGGCGCCTGCGGCACTGGGTGCAGTTGAGCAGCGTGGGGGTGTATGGCCCGGTGCGTGACGGGGTCCTCACCGAGGGATCTGCCTTGCACCCGGTCGGCGAATACGAAGTCAGCAAGGCGGAATCGGACCGTATCGTTGCCGAAGGCGCGGGCCGGGGCGGCTACAGCTATTCGATCTTGCGCCCATCGAATGTGTTCGGTGCGTCGATGAGCAACCAGTCCCTGTACGGCATGACTGCGATGATCGAGCGCGGCTGGTTCTTCTTTATCGGCGAGCCGGGCGCATCGGCGAATTACATCCACGTAGATAATGTCGCCGAGGCGCTGATACGATGCGCGACCATGGAGGCAGCGCGCGGCATGACATACAATCTTTCCGACCATCGCACGCTGGAGCAGTTTTCCGCTACCATCGCGGAAGCGCTCGGGTGTGCTGTCCCCGGACTGAGGGTGCCCGAAGCGTTGGCGCGTGCCACTGCGATGGGTTTGGATTGGCTGCCGCGCTTTCCGCTGACGCGGTCCAGGGTCGATGCGCTATCGATCCGTACGCGCTATCCGATAACCAGGATCCGGCAACAACTGGGCTATGAGCACCTCACTTCGATGGAAGATGGATTGAAGGAACTGGTCGGCGTGTATCGATTACGGCAGCGTGTGTCTTCATGAAGAAGATCTGCTATGTCGCGACCGTACCCGATGTGATCCACTCATTTTTGCGTGGCCACATCAATGCCGCCGCAAAAAAGTGGCCGGTCGCGGTCATCACGCATCCGACGCATGCCGCGCTGCTGGCTGACCTGGATGTGCGCTTCATTCCGTTACTGATCCGGCGCAAGGTCTCGCCGTGGCATGACTTGCTGGCGCTGCTGAAGATGACCCTGCTGTTTCGCCGCGAGAAGTTCGATCTGGTGCATTCCATCATGCCCAAGACCGGCCTGCTGGCCATGCTGGCCGGACTGCTGGCCGGTGTGCCGATACGCATGCATACTTTCACCGGGCAGGTCTGGGCGAACAAACGCGGCTGGAAACGCAGCGCACTCAAGCTGTTTGACCGGTTGACCGTGGCCTTCGCCACCCATGTGCTGGTGGACAGTCCGTCGCAACGCGATTTTCTGGTATCCGAGGGTGTGCTGAAGCCGGGCAAAGCTATCGTGATCGGACACGGTTCGATCTGCGGGGTCAGCGCGGACCGGTTCCATCCCGACAGCGAGTTGAGTAGCGCGGTGCGCACGGAGCTGAAGATCGCCCCGGAACAAACCGTGATCCTGTTCCTCGGCCGGCTGAACCGGGACAAGGGTATCATCGACCTGGCGACGGCGTTCGCCGATATCGCCGCACGACGGCTCGATGTGATACTGGTGCTGGTGGGCGCCGAAGAGGATGTGCCGTTCGCGCGTGTGCAGGCGATTTGCGGAATACATCGCGAGCGTTTGCGCAGGGTGAGTTTTACGCCGCGCCCGGAGCGCTATATGGCGGCAGCGGACATATTTTGTCTGCCCAGTTACCGCGAGGGATTCGGACAAGTCATCATCGAGGCCGCCGCCAGCGGCGTGCCAACCGTAGCGACGCGCATCTACGGTATCACCGACGCGGTGGAGGACGGCAACACCGGCACGCTGTTTGAAGCAGGCGATGTCGACGCGCTGACTGCGAAACTGTCGGAACTGATCGAAGACGGCGCACTGCGTCAACGTATGGGCGAAGCGGCACGGGTGCGCGCGCTGGCATTGTTTGAAAGCGAAAAGATCACCGCTGAGCTGATGAGATTTTATGAAAAGGCTTAGGGCAAGAGACAAGAGACAAGGTAAAAGGTAAAAGGTAAAAGGTAAAAGGTAAAAGGTAAAAGGTAAAAGGGGCAAGGGGCAAGGATTGTAGGAGCACTAAAAGTAGGCAATCTGCTATCTGCTGAAGCAGATGCAGAGTTGTCACCGGGCCCTGCCCGCGACAAAAATCTCCCGTTCGCCCTGAGCTTGTCGAAGGGTCGCGGGCAGGGCCCGCTCCTACAATTGCTGCTGGATATTTGTGGGCAGAGTTTTCCAACAACACACGGGCCCGCGCATAATGATGCATAAAATATCGAGGTCAGTTTGAACGAACCTATCACCGCGCAACACAACATAAAGGTGCTGGTCACCGGCGCGGCGGGTTTCGTCGGGCGGACGCTGTGCAAGGAATTGTTCAATCGCGGCTTCCAGGTTCGGGCCGCGATGCGCACGCGCGGACAACTATCTTCGGCCGGTGAAACGGTGGCGGTGGGCGAGATCAATGGTGACACGAAATGGTCCGATGCATTGCGTGGGGTGGGCACCGTCATCCACCTGGCCGCGCGCGTGCACGTGATGAAAGACCAAGCCGCCGATCCGCTGTCCGAATTCCTCAAGGTGAATCTGTACGGCACCTCGAACCTGGCGCAACAGGCTGCCAACGCGGGGGTGAAGCGGCTGGTGTTGGTGAGTTCGGTCAAGGTGAATGGGGAAAGTACCGCTCCCGTTTCTACCCTCTCTCCCATTAACGGAGAGGGGAAAAATGTGTTTTTCGAGTCGGACGAACCTGATCCGCAGGATCCTTACGGTGTTTCCAAGTTGCAGGCCGAACAGGTGCTGCACAGCATCGCCCGCACGACCGGGATGCAGGTCGTGATCGTGCGTCCGCCGCTGGTGTATGGCCCCGGTGTGAAGGGAAACTTTCTCAGGTTGCTGGCCGCGATCGACCGGGGCATCCCCTTGCCGCTGGCAGGCGCGCGCAATCTGCGCAGTCTGGTGTATCTGGGCAACCTGGTAGATGCGCTGATCGCCTGTGCCTCTCATCCGGCTGCGGCAGGACAGACCTATCTGGTCAGCGACGGGGAAGATATTTCGACCGCGCAACTGGCGGAAATGATCGCGCGCGCACTGGGCCGCAAAGACCGCACCTATTATCTGCCGCCCGGCCTGCTGCGCGCAGCGGCAACCATACTGGGACGTGCCGAGCAGGTGGATCGACTGTTCGGTTCGCTGCGCGTGAACGATCAAAAGCTGCGCAGTGAACTAAGCTGGACGCCACCGTTTAAGCTGGAACAGGGGCTGCGTGTTACGACGGAATGGTATCGCGGCGAGCATTTGCGAAAATGATGCCCGAGATTTTGCCAGATGATTTTGTAAAAGGCATTTCTAATTCCATTTCCGTTTCAAATGGAAAGCAATCCGTTGTAGGGTGGATAAGCGGAGCGCATCCACCATGGCTAGCCGGTGGATGCGCTCCGCTTATCCACCCTACGTTACTACGTTACTACGTTACTAAAAGTAGGCAATCTGCTGAAGCAGATGCAGAGTTGTCACCGGGCCATGCCCGCGAACATCTTGTCGCGGGCACGGCCCGCTCCTACATGCATGCTGTTGTTAATCTGAGTTGTAGGGTGGATAAGTGAAGCGCATCCACCATGGCTAGCCGGTGGATGCGCTTCGCTTATCCACCCTACGTTACTGTCTCACCGGCGGAGGCCGGAATGACAAAACCAGGGTTAATGGTTGTTTGCTGGATAGATGAAACGCCTATGCATCGAATATAATCCCGCTTTGTTTTGAACGGCGCCTCGTCCGGGGTAGTCAACAATATGATATTAGTCACGGGTGGTGCAGGATTCATAGGCGCGAACTTCGTGCTGGATTGGTTCGCGCAGAGCGACGAGGGCGTGGTCAATCTGGACAAGCTGACTTACGCCGGCAACCCGGAGAATCTTGTCACGCTGAAGGATGATCCGCGCCACATCTTCGTGCACGGCGACATCGGCGATGCGGAGCTGGTCGGCAAGTTGCTGGATGAACACCGTCCGCGCGCCATCGTCAATTTTGCGGCGGAGAGCCATGTGGACCGGTCGATACACGGTCCGGAGGATTTCATCCAGACCAATATCGTCGGCACCTTTCATTTGCTGGAGGCGGTGCGCGCCTACTGGTCGGGCTTGGCCGCTGCGGAGAAATCCGCATTTCGCTTTCTGCATGTCTCCACCGATGAGGTGTATGGCTCGCTTGCCACGGATGAAGCGGCGTTCACCGAGACACACCGCTATGAACCGAACAGTCCTTACTCGGCCAGCAAGGCCGCCAGCGACCACCTGGTACGCGCCTATCACCACACTTATGGCTTGCCTGTGCTGACCACCAATTGTTCCAACAACTACGGCCCGTACCATTTTCCGGAGAAACTGATCCCGCTGATGATCGTCAACGCGCTCGCCGGCAAACCGCTGCCGGTGTACGGAGACGGTCAGCAGATCCGCGACTGGCTGTACGTCAGGGATCATTGCAGCGCGATCCGCCGCGTGCTGGACAGGGGCCGGCTGGGTGAGGTGTACAACGTGGGCGGCTGGAACGAGAAAGCCAATCTCGATATCGTGTATACGGTTTGCGCACTGCTCGATGAACTGCGTCCGCGCACCGACAAAAAATCTTACCGCGAGCAGATCGCCTTCGTCACCGACCGTCCCGGTCACGACCGCCGTTATGCGATCGACGCGCATAAGATCGAACGCGAGTTGGGCTGGAAGCCCGCCGAGACATTCGAGACCGGCATACGCAAGACCGTGCAGTGGTATCTGGACAATCAGGGCTGGGTGAACAACGTGCAGTCCGGTTCCTACCGGCAGTGGATAGAACAGAACTATGTGGGGCTGGCCGGATGAAGATATTGCTGTTCGGCAAGGATGGCCAGCTCGGCTGGGAGCTGCAGCGCAGTCTCGCGCCGCTGGGTGAGCTGGTCGCACTGGGTCGCGGTAGCAGTGAATTATGCGGCGACTTCACTGATCCGGACGAGATCGCGCGCACCGTGCGCAGGGTTGCGCCGGATGTGATCGTGAATGCCGCCGCCCACACGGCGGTGGACAAGGCCGAGAGCGAGCCTGCACTTGCCCACATCATCAACGCATTCGCTCCCGGCGTGCTGGCACAGGAGGCGTTGCGCGCCAAGGCATGGCTGATCCATTATTCCACCGATTATGTGTTCGACGGCAGCGGTGACCAACCCCGGCTGGAGACCGACCCGGTCGCGCCGCTCAATGTGTACGGCTCAAGCAAACTCGAAGGCGAACAACTGATCCGGCAATCCGGCTGCAACCATCTCATCTTCCGCACCAGCTGGGTATACGGCGCGCGCGGCGGAAATTTCGCCAAGACCATGCTGCGGCTGGCGCAGCAACGCGACAGTCTCAACGTCATCGACGACCAGATCGGTGCGCCCACCGGCGCAGACCTGCTGGCCGATGTCA
>JBBRDZ010000057.1:0-14466 GCA_038203435.1 Burkholderiales bacterium | reverse complement strand
CCTTGCCGCCGGCGAGCAGCGCGGGTACCAGATAAGCAAAGGTCTTGCCGGTACCGGTGCCCGCTTCGACCACCAATATTTCGTTGTCGCGTATCGCCTCGGCAACCGCCAGCGCCATCTCGCGCTGTTGCGCACGCGGGCGAAACGCATCGACTTCGGTGGCAAGCGGACTTTGTTCGGAAAAGAAACGTTCGACTTCGATGGACACGATAGGGGAGACGGGATTTACAGCCAATATGTTATCCCAAACTGGCTTGCGCTGCGATTTTGTTGTGCGCTATTGTGCGGCCACTAAGAATCACTACTAAGCGTAAAATGAACAACTTTGGTGATTGACTTAAAACCAAGCAGGGAGGCATACGGTGTTAACACAAATTGAAGCCGATGAATTGCTAGCTCAGGCGAAAGAGGCAACACGAAAAGAAATCTTGAGTTGGGAAAGAATATCACGTCATGACGAGCCAGTAATTGCTGTAGGTCAGCCTGAATTGCAATTTGTTTTGTCACTGTCTCGAAATCCCTTTGAAATAAGAGCTCACTTTCGTACGAAAAGTAAAAGTGTACATTTAGCGAGAATTGATTCAACGAAGCAGCACATAAATCCAGATGGTGTGCGGATAACAGGCCCTCATTTACATTGGTATCGAGAAGGTTACGGACTTGAGTGGGCGGAAACTATTGATTGGTATGACATCAATAAGCCACTCGATACTCTTTATACGTTCTTAGATTTAATCAAAACACGCTTTCCACGAGGTGTGCAGGAGGTTTTGCTATGAGCACACAAGTTATCCAAGATATATCTAGTGAATATCTCCATTGGCTCAAAAGTAATCTAATTTTCTTTGAGCGGGGAAGCTCGCAGGTATTAAGCACACCATTTCTTGACCCATTTAATGATGGCATCGAAATATTGTTGGATACCACAGGCGGCGAAATGGTGCTTCACGATGGCGGTAGAACTTTAGATACCTTGCTGGATATGGGTATACATATTGAGAAATCTGAGAGACGACAGGCCATCATTCAAAATGCGATTGCAGGGTGTGGAGTTCGTATGAATAACGGTAGACTTGAAACGGTTGTTACACACGCTAACCGGGCACAACGAATGCATTTTTTAACTACCGCTATATTGCGATTGAATGACTTATGGATGACTGCATCACCTCGTACAGTCACGGATTTCTTTGAGATGGTAAAAGAATATTTTGATGAGCATGACATCCTTTACACTGCAAACAAGAGTATCACTGGGAGAACTGTAGAACACCCCATAGACTTCATTATTCCTTTGCCTAAAGGTCGAGATCGTTTAATAAAGCTGATTTCACGCCCCAGCGTACAAGCAGCAAAGATTACTTCGTTTACTTGGATTGATTTAAAAGATGCGCAACCTGATGCTGAGCGCGTAGTGTTTGTGAATGACTTGGCTATTGAGGAAGGGACTACGGAAGAAGATGAGACGAAAAAACCGAAGGTAGTTAATGACAACGTTATCTCGATTCTTAAGGGGTACAGCGACAAGATTTATTCTTGGAGCGTTGCAATAAACGAAGCCAATTTTGCGCAGCAAATTCGATCGGGACGTTGAAATCTAAAGGTGAGGGAAGACAGGTGCCCACCATCGCTAACATCCTCGTCGCACTCATCGCGTTACTGCACGTGTACATCCTGGTACTCGAGATGTTCCTGTGGGACAAGCCCGCCGGGCTGCGCGCTTTTGGTATGGCGCAAGGGAAAGCGACTGCTACCAAAGTGCTGGCCGCCAATCAGGGCTTGTATAACGGCTTCCTTGCCGCGGGCCTGTTCTGGGGATTGCTACTCGGCAGCAACGGCACCGGTGTGAAGATATTCTTTCTGTGCTGCGTGCTGATCGCCGGTCTGTATGGCGCCGCAACGGCCAGCCGCAAGATACTCTTTATCCAGGCCATCCCTGCCGCCATCGCGTTGGCTTTTGTGTTGTTGTCGTGAGTTGAACAGCTCATGTCAGGCTTGCCGCGTATGCTGATCGCTTGGTTCGCGATGTTGATCGTCTCCATCGCGAACGGCGCGTTGCGGGATCTGACCTATGGAAAATATATCGCGGTGTTGCATGCCCAGCAGCTTTCAACATTGATCAGTATGGTGTTGCTGGGTGTGTTGATCTTCGCGTTCGTGCATCGCTGGCCGCCGGCATCGGCGCGGCAGGCGTGGTTCATCGGGTTGTTCTGGATGCTGCTGACAGTGGCGTTCGAATTCATCTTCTTCCACTTTGTCGCGGGCCATCCCTGGGTGGAATTGCTGGCCAACTATGACCTGTTGCACGGACGTGTCTGGGTGTTGCTGTTGGCCTGGATCGCGATCGCGCCTTATCTGTTCCATCGTATTCGACAGCGTGCGCAATAACCGGGCGGATGCGATGCAGATTCTTGTGGATGCCGATGCATGCCCGAAGGTGATCAAGGAGATCCTGTTTCGCGTGGCGGACCGGTTGCAGATACAGCTCACGCTGGTGGCGAACCAGATGCTGTCTTGTCCGCCCTCGCCTTATATCCGTGCGCTACAGGTGCCGGCCGGTTTCGATGTGGCGGACAACAAGATCGCCGCGATGGTTGAGCCGGGCGATCTGGTGATCACTGCCGATATCCCGCTGGCCGCCGACGTGATTGCGCGCGACGGACATGTGCTGGATCCGCGCGGCGAGTTTTATACCAAAGACAATATCCGCGAACGGCTGACCATGCGCGACTTTATGGACGGCCTGCGCGGCAGCGGCGTTGAGACCGGTGGCCCGCCGGCGTTCAGCCAGCGGGACCGCCAGGAATTCGCGAACCAGTTGGACAAGTTCCTCGCCAAACGCGCTGTTGCCAATTGAGCTAGGGACGAAACTATGGGCGTATGTAAGCGTAGCCCTGCTGCTGTTTTTTCATCAGTTCGACGACGCCCGATGGCACGTAGCTGGTATTCGGCAACATGTCGTCCTCGGTCAGCTTCATGTTCTTCATGGTGTTCTGGCAAGCCACGATGGCGATACCGGACTTTTTCGATTCTTCGATGCGGTTCGCCAGCACCGAATCCATCTTGAGCATGCCGATACCGGGGCCGTAGGTGACGATCTCGATATCCACCTTGTCCGCGCCGTAGGACTGCTGCACGTTCTTGGCATTGTTGAGTGCCAGGTTCCACTTGCCGGTATCCGCATCGCTGACCTGTATGACCAGTTTTTCCTTGCCTGCCGGTGCTTCCGCAGCCAGTGTGTTCGGTGCCGAGAATGAATAGGCAAGTGCGAGTAGAGCGGTGAACAGTTTGATGTATCTCATTTCATCTTCCTTTCCTGGTTGAATAAGATTCCTGCATCATTGCGCTGGCTGCAACGATCGTGCGGGCGCCGGTCGTTGCAAGATTGCTGTAGCGCAATGTAATGGTTTTGCCGATGTTGCGCCAATTATTTCAGCTTTGGCGCGTATCCTTTTGCTGTCACCATTGTGACGCGTGCCGGTGAACTTGATCGGCACCCCATTGTCTTTGCATGGGAGGATGCATACGCGCCACCCTGGTTTGCTGACCAAACGGATACCCCGGTCGACTGTGCAGTATGGCTAGGCTTGATGAAGTGGCGTATGCTTTGCCCAGTTTCAGAATCGTCAATGGTTTACGATAGAGTTGATAGAGGAACAGAAAATGATACGGATGCTACGCAACCCGTTTGCCTTGTTTATCCCCTTGGCCATGCTGCTTTCCGCATGTGCCACGACGCAAGTCACTTCAGTATGGAAAGACCCGTCCTACCAGACCCGTCCCGCCAAAATCATGGTGGTGGGCATGGCCAAGAATCCGATCAACCGGCGACTGTTCGAAGACGAGTTCGTGCGGCAGCTCAAAGCGCGCGGCACTGATGCCATCGCCAGTTACTCTGTGGTCAACGACAAGCAGCAGGGTGATGAAGCGGTCATCGCGAAAAAAGTCGCCGAGCTGGGCGCGGATTCGGTGCTGATCACGCGGCTGGTGAGCAAGAAGATCGTGCAAAGCTATGTGCCTGCGACGCCTTATTTTCCCCCGCCTTATTACGGTTCATGGCCCGACTATTATGGCCAGGGCTACCGCTATATGTACACGCCCGGCTATATTGCCGAAGACGAATACGCGGTCATCGAGACCAATTTATATGAAGCGAAGACCGACAAGCTGATCTGGGCTGCTTCGTCAGAGACCGGAATCAACGATACTGACCAGAGTCTTATCCAGAACTATATCGCCGAAATGGTGAATACCATGATCGGTTTGGGACTGCTGGGCAAATAAACCCAACCTGCGCTCGTGCGCCACGTCGCCCGCTGCGGGCAGATGGCGTACTGTGCGTATCAATCAAAGGCCGGCATGGCAAAAGCTAAAACGATATATTCCTGCACGGAATGCGGCGGGCAGGTCGCGAAGTGGCAGGGCCAATGTCCCCATTGCGAAGCCTGGAACACCCTGGTGGAAGGTGTTGCGGAGACGGTCGCCAGCGGCAAGAATCGCTACAGCGCGCTGGCGGCGGGCGGCAAAGTCAGGCTGCTCGCCGACGTGGAGGCGGAAGAAGTGCCGCGCACGCCCACCGGCATTGTCGAGTTCGACCGCGTGCTCGGCGGTGGTCTGGTGCGCGGCGCGGTGGTATTGATCGGCGGCGATCCCGGCATCGGCAAGTCCACGCTGCTGCTACAGACGCTGGCGCATCTCTCCTCGCATCAACGGGTCTTGTATGTCAGCGGCGAGGAATCCGCGCAGCAGATCGCATTGCGCGCCAAGCGCTTGACCCTGGATGCGCGCGGCATGCATTTGCTGGCGGAGATCCAGCTGGAAAAGATCCAGGCGGTCATCGCGCAGGAAAAGCCGGACGTGGTGGTGATCGACTCGATCCAGACCATGTACTCCGAACAGCTGACGTCCGCACCGGGCTCGGTATCGCAGGTGCGCGAATGCGCGGCGCAACTCACCCGCGTCGCGAAGAGCGGCGACATCACCATGATCCTGGTCGGACACGTCACTAAAGAGGGCACGCTGGCCGGGCCACGCGTGCTCGAGCACATCGTCGACACCGTGCTGTATTTCGAGGGCGACACCCATTCCAGTTTCCGTCTGGTGCGCGCGTTCAAAAACCGTTTCGGCGCGGTGAACGAACTCGGCGTGTTCGCGATGACCGACAAGGGACTGCGTGAAGTGAGTAATCCTTCCGCGCTGTTTTTGTCGCAGCACGGCGCACAGGTGGCGGGATCGTGCGTGATGGTGACGCAGGAAGGCACGCGACCGTTGCTGGTGGAGATACAGGCGCTGCTCGACGAGGCGCATGCGCCCAGCCCGAGGCGTTTGTCGCTGGGACTGGAGCAGAACCGTCTGGCGATGTTGCTGGCGGTGCTGCACCGTCACGCCGGTATCGCCTGTTTCGACCAGGACGTGTTCATCAATGCGGTGGGCGGGGTGAAGATCACCGAGCCGGGCGCCGATCTCGCGGTGCTGCTCGCAATCGTGTCGTCGCTGAAGAACAAACCGTTGCCGGAAAAACTGGTGGTGTTTGGCGAGGTCGGCCTGGCCGGCGAGGTACGCCCGGTGCAGCGTGGTCAGGAACGTTTGAAGGAAGCCGCCAAGCTGGGCTTCACCCATGCGATTATCCCCAAAGCGAATGCGCCGAAACACAAGATCGCGGGGATGGAGATCGTCGCGGTGGACCGGGTCGAGGACGCCGTTGCACGATTGCGTTAGCGGCAGCCGGGTTTGGTTGTGTTGTCGGTTGTATCGCGTTAAAGTGCAGACGCAAGAAAAAATAAAACAGGAGTGGTATCGATCATGACCTTAACCATGACTTTAACGGTTCTCGCAGCACTGGCGATATTCATCATGCTCGCGTTCTTCCGGGCGTCGATCACCAGTTGGGTGCTGGCGGTGATGGTGATTGTGCCGATAGTGTCCATCATGGCGAGCTTCTCCGACGATGTGCTGATGGTGATCGCCGCGGCCCTGTTCATGTTCATCGTGCTGTTCGGCATCCCGTACATACGCCGCAATGTGGTGAGTGCCGCGGTGTTCAAGATCTTCCGCAGGATACTCCCGCAGATCTCCGCCACCGAACAGGAAGCGATCGATGCCGGCACGGTGTGGTGGGACGGCGAACTGTTCAGCGGCAACCCGGACTGGGACAAGCTGCTGGCCTTTCCGAAGTGCGGCGTCAGCGAACGCGAGCAGGCCTTTCTCGACAACGAGGTCGAGCAACTGTGTGCGATGCTGGACGATTGGGATATTACCCACAACCGCGCCGATCTCCCTCCCGAGGTCTGGCAATTCATCAAGGACAAGGGTTTCTTCGGCATGATCATCCCGAAGCGCTACGGCGGGCTGGAATTTTCCGCACAGGCGCATTCGGCCGTGGTGAGCAAGGTGGCATCGCGCAGCGGCACCGCGGCGGTGACGGTGATGGTGCCGAACTCGCTGGGGCCGGCCGAACTGCTGCTGCACTACGGTACCGACGAGCAGAAGGAAAAATACCTGAACCGTCTGGCCAAGGGTCTCGAGGTGCCGTGTTTCGCACTGACCGGTCCGTTCGCCGGATCGGATGCCGGCGCGATCCCGGATTACGGCATCGTGTGTCACGGCGAATTCGGCGGACAGCAGAACGTGCTCGGCATCCGCCTGTCCTGGGAGAAACGCTATATCACACTGGCGCCGGCGGCCACGCTGCTCGGTCTGGCGTTCAAGCTGTATGACCCGGAACACCTGCTCGGCGGAGAGAAGGCGCTCGGCATCACCCTCGCGCTGATCCCGACCGATACACCCGGCGTGCAGATCGGCCGCCGCCACTTCCCGTTGAACTCCGCATTCCTGAACGGCCCGACGCAGGGCAAGGAGGTGTTCGTGCCGATGGAATACATCATCGGCGGCACCCCGCGCGTGGGCCAAGGCTGGCGCATGCTGATGGAATGCCTGGCGGCGGGGCGCTCGATCTCGCTGCCGGCCAGCAGCATCGGCGGCATGAAACTGGTCGCGCGCACCAGTGGCGCATACAGCCGGGTGCGCAAACAATTCAAGGTACCGATCGGAAAATTCGAGGGCGTGGAAGAACCGCTGGCACGCATCGGCGCACACACCTACATGGTCGAGGCGGCACGCCGCCTGACCGCGCTGGCGGTGGACCTGGGCGAAAAGCCGTCGGTGATCTCGGCGATCATCAAATACCATTCCACCGAGCGTTGCCGTATCGTGATCAACGACGCGATGGATGTGCACGGCGGCAAGGGCATCAGTCTCGGGCCGGACAATTATCTGGGCCGCTTCTACCAGCAGATGCCGGTCGCAATCACCGTGGAAGGCGCCAACATCCTGACGCGCACGCTGATGATCTTCGGTCAGGGGGCGATACGTTCGCACCCCTATGTATTGAGTGAGATCGCCGCGGTCAACGATCATGACATCGAGCGCGCGCTGCAACAGTTCGATGAGGCGTTGTTCGGGCACATCACATTTGTATTGAGCAATGCCGCGCGCAGTCTGGTGTTCGGCCTGACCGGCGGGCACGGCATCGAGACACCCGAGGGCGACGATACACATCGCTACTATCAGCAACTGACGCGCTTTTCGGCGGCCTTTGCATTGAGCGCGGATATCGCCATGGCGGTGCTGGGCGGTGCGCTGAAGCGGCGCGAGAAGATCTCCGGTCGGCTCGGCGATGTGCTGAGCCAGTTGTATCTGTGTTCGGCGACCCTGAAACGTTTCGAGGACGAGGGCCGCCCTGCCGAAGACCTGCCGCTGCTGCATTGGGCGTTGCAGGATGCGCTGTACCAGATCCAGCTGGCATTCGTCGGCGTGATCAACAACTTTCCGAATGCACTGGTGCGATCCCTGTTGGGCATGCTGGTGTTTCCGCTGGGACGCAATTTTGCGCCGCCCTCCGATCATCTCGGCCACCAGATCGCCAAGCTGCTGATGCAACCAGGCGCGGCGCGGGATCGTTTGACATCGGGCATCTACATTCCCGACGATGAGCAGGATGCAGTGGGCGCGCTGGAGGCGGCACTGGCCAGTACGCTGGCCTGCGAACCGCTGCAGGGCAAACTGCAGGAGGCGCGCAAAGCCGGCAAGCTGAAGGCGCTGGAGGAGTTGCTGCGCGTCGCTGAAGCCCGCGACATCGGTATCATCAGCGCAGAAGAGGCGTTGCTGCTGGAACGCGACTACGCGTTGCGGCGCAAGGTTATCATGGTGGATGATTTCGCACCGGAGCAATTGCCGGCGGCGTACGCATCCCGGTAGCCGGTCAGGACTGGCGCGCGTGATATCGCAACGGATATCGTGCGCGGAAAGTGATGTGTTGCCTCGCTCGTATCGTCAGGCAGTTTTTTTTAAATCTTGTATCTGGAGGAAATTTGAGAGTCCATTACCCTTGCGGTATCACTGCGATACTGGTGCTGTTATGCACGTCGACACTGTATGCGATCAACGCCCGTGCGGATACCAATGACAGTCTCGACGTCAACCTGAATTCGATCTACCTGAAGAACAGGACGCAGAAGGATTACAACGCGCTGAGCGATATCGTGCTGCAGCTCCCCTATCCGATATCCGAGACGGCCAAGAAGACCGGCAAGGGACCGTTCGGCGGCATCACCTATTTTGACGACAAGATGCTGACCACCACCACCAAACAGCAGGCATCGGTGCTTGGGCTGGGCCGCATCTATTATTCGACCTCGGTTCCCGGTGAGACGCCCTATACCTTCGTCCCGCTCATCACCTTTTACCGCGCACTGTACATCGATTACAAGGATCCGGCCGGAGCGACCGTCGAAGGCAAGATCAACACCTGGTTCGCACCCGGCGTCATGTATGCCTACCGTTACGACAAGCATCTGGCAGTCCACCTCGATGCGGAACTGTACAGCTACGCGAAATTTCACAACAACCGCGCCAGGGTCGGTTTCAGCTACACTCCGAAATGGCCGGTCATATTAAGTGTTGGCATGGAACGCGTATCCTGGGACTTGAATCAGGACATACATGGGAACAATTTCCAGATGCGGGGTTATGCCAACGAATACTCCGCAAAGGTGATCGTGCGCGACCCGCCCAACGGTAACTTCGCCTTGATTCTGGGTTACGGCACGCTGCAGACGGCAGCCGCAGCACCGATCTTCCAGCAGGATGCGATCCATACCCACGGCAGGTTCATCGGCGTGGAGGCTTCGGCAGGCGTGTTGGCCTGGTGACCGATATGCCGCGCTATCCAGCGTAGAGAGCAAGGGAAACCCGTCATGAATGACTTGCGCGGCAAAACCATTTTCATTACCGGCTCCACCCGCGGCATCGGTCGCGAGATCGCGCTGCGTTGCGCGCGCGATGGTGCCAATCTGGTGATCACCGGCAAGACCGCCGTGGCGCATGCCAAGCTGCCCGGCACCATTCACACGGTCGCCGACGAAGTGCAGCAGGCCGGCGGCAAGGCGCTGGCGATCCAGCTCGACGTGCGCGACGAACAGGCGATCCAGGCCGCTGTGGCGCAAGCGGTGCAGACATTCGGCGGCATCGATGCGCTGGTCAACAATGCCAGCGCGATCAGCATGACGCCCACACTGCAGACCACCGCCAGGCGGTTGGACCTGATGTGGGATGTGAACATGCGCGCGACTTTCCTGACCTCGCAAGCCTGCATCCCGCATCTCAAGATGGCGGATAACCCGCACATCCTCACGTTGTCCCCGCCGCTCAATATGGACGCCAAATGGTTCGCGCCGCACCTGGCCTACACGATGTCGAAATACGGGATGAGCCTGTGCACGCTGGGCATGGCGCGCGAGTTCTCGGCCGAGGCCGGCGGCAAGGCGATTGGCGTGAACTGCCTGTGGCCGCGCACCACCATCGCCACCGCCGCGATCGAATTCAATTTCCCTGAAGCGGTGCTGCTTGCGTCGCGCAAGCCCGCCATCATGGCCGATGCGGCACATGTGATCCTGACGCGAGACAGCCAGAGCTGCAGCGGAAATTTCTTTATCGACGAAGCCGTGTTGCTCGAGTCGGGCATGGACGACCTTGAGCAATATGCCGTATCGCCAGGCAAGGCGCTGTTCGGCGATTTGTTTCTTGGTTGACACCAGGCCATTACCGGAGGAGTAGCGGGATGCAAACAGAAATCAAGGATGTGATCTCTCCCGAGCAGGCGGGCACGCTGCACGGCCTGTTCGTCGAACGCGCGCGGCGCACCGCGGACAAGGTTGCCTGCCGGCACTTTAGTTCCGACATCGCGCCCGCAAGCGGGCATGAGTCTTCTCTGAAACTTCGTTTTCAGCAGGGTGCCTGGCGCGACCTGACCTGGCAGGACATGCTCGCCGAAGTGGCGCGCTGGCAGGCTGCGTTGGCCGGACTGCGACTGCAGCGCGGCGAGCGCGTCGGAATCATGCTGCGCAACTGCCCGCACTGGTGGATGTTCGACCAGGCCGCGATGTCGCTGGGCCTGGTGGTTGTGCCGCTGTATACCGTGGACCGGCCGGACAACATCGCCTACATCATCGGCGATGCCGATGTGAAAGCATTGTTGTTCGAGACCGAACAACAGTGGCAGGACCTGAGCACGGTGCGCGATCAACTGGCCGGTGTGGTACGTTTCATCAGTATCGGCGATGTGCGCGACGCGACCGAGCCCCGTCTGGTCGCGATGGCGGAATTCCTGCCGGACAGTGCGACCCTGCAACCCGCGCCGGTCTGCCGGATGGACGAACTGGCCAGCATCATCTATACCTCCGGTACCACCGGCAAACCCAAGGGCGTGATGCTCAGCCACGCCAATATGCTGAGCAATGCGCACGCCTGCCTGGATACTTTTGAAGTGCGCGGCGATGACCTGTTGCTGTCCTTCCTGCCGTTGTCGCACACCTTCGAGCGCACGCTGGGCTATTACCTGGCGGTGATGACCGGCGCGACCGTGGCTTTCGCGCGTTCCATCCCGCAATTGTCCGAGGATCTGCTGACCATCCGTCCGACCCTGCTGATCTCGGTGCCGCGCATCTACGAACGCATCTATGGCGCGATCCAGGTCAAACTCGGGGAGGGTTCGCCGATCAAGCGTGCGCTGTTCAGCCTCGCGGTGGAGACCGGCTGGGCACGCTTCGAACACGGGCAGGGACGCGGCCCGTGGAAGATCTCATTCCTGCTCTGGCCGGTGCTGCAAAAGCTGGTCGCGCAAAAGATCCTCGACAGACTGGGCGGCAGGATGCGTGTCGCGATCAGCGGCGGCGCCGCGCTCGCGCCGGAGATCTCGCGGGTGTTCGTCGGCCTGGGCCTGGCGGTGGTGCAGGGCTACGGCCTGACCGAGACCAGCCCGGTGATCACCGGCAACAAACTGGAAAATAATTTCCCGGACAGCGTTGGCCAGCCGATACGCGATGTGCAGATACGCCTCGGTGAGCAGGGCGCACTGCTGACCAGGGGACCGCATGTGATGATGGGGTACTGGAACAATCCGGCAGCGACCGCCGCGATGATAGCTGCGGACGGCTGGCTGAACACCGGCGACGTCGGGCGCATCAGCGACAGCGGCCATGTCTACATCACCGGGCGCATCAAGGAGATCATCGTGATGTCCAACGGCGAAAAGATCCCGCCCAACGATATGGAGATCGCGATACTGCACGACCCGCTGATCGACCAGGTGATGATCGTCGGCGAGGGCCGTCCCTATCTGGTCGCGCTGGTGGTGCTCAACCCCGAGGTGTGGCTGAACATCGCGGCAAAGGTCGGCGTGCGACCGGACATGCCGGAGTCGCTGACCGACAGCAACATACTGGCCAAGGTGTTGCGGCGCATCGCGCGCAACCTGAGCGGATTCCCGGGTTACGCCAACGTGCATCGCGTGCTGCTGCTGCAGGAGCCGTGGAGCATCGAGAACAGCCTGCTCACGCCCACGCTGAAGCTCAAGCGCACCGAAGTGGCGAAGCAGTTCGCCAAAGAGATCGAGCAACTCTATGAAGGACATTGATCGTGGATGAACATCCCTACACCACCCTGCCGCAGCACCAGCCGACCATCCGCATCGCGGCGATGCCGTCCGATGCCAATTACACCGGCGACATCTTCGGCGGCTGGCTGATGGGTCAGGTGGACATCGCCGGCAGTATCCCGGCGCTGCATCGTGCCAAGGGACGCGTTGCGACGATTGCGGTGAATTCCTTCCAGTTCAAGCAGCCGATCTTCGTTGGCGACGTGGTGAGCTTCTACACCCGCATCGTCAAGGTCGGTACCACGTCGATCACCGTCGAGGTCGAAGTGTACGCGCAGCGCGATCCGGCCAAGCCGGTGTGCGTCAAGGTGACCGAGGCTACGCGGACCTATGTGGCGGTCGATGACAACCGCAAACCGCGGGTTGTTCCGCCGGAAGAATAAGCGCATCATGGTGCAGCGATTTTTTTTGCAGTTGTTTTTTTGTCATAACAGAAGGAGAGCAGATCATGATAATCACAAGAAAGATGGTTGGTGGGCTGATTGCAGGTGCGATACTGGCGATGTCCGGGAGTGCAATGGCATCCGGCTTTGCGCTGATCGAACAAAGCGCCAGCGGCATGGGCAACGCCTTTGCCGGCGGGGCGGCGAGTGCCGACGATGCCAGCACGGTGTTCTTCAACCCGGCGGGTATGTCGCGTCTGGATGGCAAGCAGGTCGCGGTGGGGCTGCATGCGATCAAGCCTTCTGCAAAATTTTCAAACAACGGTTCGACCGCTGCAGCTTTGCAGGCTAACAACAACGGCAACGGTGGTGATGCGGGTAGTTTGGCATTTGTTCCGAACGCCTATTTTGCAATGGAATTGAATCAGAAAATGCGCTTTGGGCTGGGTATCAATGCACCATTCGGTTTGAAAACTGAATATGATACGAACTGGATAGGCCGCTTTCAGGCGATGAAATCCAAGCTTCAGACCATCAATTTGAACCCCGCTGTTTCCTATGATGTTACTGATACGGTCGCGCTCGGCGCAGGGCTGAACTATCAACACATCACCGGCGACTTGACCAGCGCGGTAAACTACAGCGCGGCAGCATTCGCTGCAGGCGGGGGAGGCTTGTTGACCGCAGTTGGCGGACCGAATGTGGAAGGCGTGAGCACGATTACCGGCAGCGATTCGGCCTGGGGCTATAATTTTGGCGCGATGTTCAATGTTGATCCGCAAACCAGGATAGGCGTGGCCTACCGCTCCAAGATAAAATACACCTTGAAAGGCTCGATTGCCTTTTCCAATGTTCCTGCTGCCTTGGCTGCAAGCCCGACACTTGCAAACGGTGATGTGACATTGCCGATCACGATGCCGGATTCTTTTTCAGTGAGCGGCTTTCATAATCTGAATGATAAATGGGACGTGATGGCGGATGCGACCTGGACCGGTTGGAGCGTGCTGCAACAGCTCAAGATTGATCGTACCTCGGGTGCAAATGTGCTGACCGTACAGGAGAAATGGAAGAACACCTGGCGTATTTCGACAGGGGCCAGTTATCACTATAACGAGCAATGGATTGCGCGTGCCGGTATCGCCCTCGACCAGTCGCCGGTATCAGATACCTATCGCACGGCACGCATACCCGACAATGATCGCACCTGGCTTTCGGTGGGAGGGCAGTACAAGCCTGCCAAGCAAAGCGCGGTGGATTTCGGATATTCGCATCTGTTCGTTAAGGATTCGACGATCGCCGATATGCAGGCTGCCGGCGGCAAGGGTAATCTGGTCGGAACCTACAAGAACAGCGTGGACATCCTGAGCGTTCAGTACACCCACAGTTTCTGATCGGTGTGGATGAGAGGGGGAGGCATTGCCTCCCCTTTTTTCGTTGGAGGAGTTTATGAATAAAAATATTGTGATACGCAAGGTCGCCGTGTTGGGCGCGGGCGTGATGGGTGCGCAGATCGCCGCGCATCTGGTGAATGCCCGTGTCGAGACCCTGCTGTTCGACCTGGCCGCGCCTGAGGGCGATCCCAACGGCATCGTCAACAAGGCGCTGGCGGGGCTGAAGAAACTCGAACCCAGCCCGTTGGCCAGCCAGGCCGGGGTCGACTACATCACGGCGGCGAACTACGGTCAGAACCTCGAGCAATTGCGCGGGTGCGACCTGATCATCGAGGCGATCGCCGAGCGCATCGACTGGAAATCTGACCTGTACAAAAAGGTCGCACCGTATATCGGCGCGCACGCGATCTTTGCGACCAATACCTCCGGCCTGTCGATCAATACGCTCGCGCAGGCGTTCTCCGAGAACCTGCGCCACCGCTTCTGCGGCATCCACTTCTTCAACCCGCCGCGCTACATGCACCTGGTCGAACTGATCCCGTGCACCGGCACAGACGCATCGCTGCTCGACCAACTGGAAGCGTTCCTGGTGTCGGCGTTGGGCAAGGGCGTGGTGCGTGCGATGGACACACCCAACTTCATCGCCAATCGCATCGGTGTGTTCTCGATGCTGGCGACCAAACATCACGCGCAGCAGTTC
>JBBRDZ010000056.1:0-14662 GCA_038203435.1 Burkholderiales bacterium | reverse complement strand
AGTGACCGCGCTTGTCCAGTTCGGCATTCGCCTGGGCGATGGTAAATTTACCTTCCTCGATCGCTGACAGATAATCGACCTCGTCGGACACCTTGCCCTTGGACACCTTGCGATACGGCGTTTCGATGCAGCCATCTTCGTTGGTGCGCGCATACAGCGCCAGCGAGTTGATCAGACCGATGTTCGGGCCTTCCGGTGTCTCGATCGGGCAGACGCGGCCATAATGGGTCGGGTGCACGTCACGCACCTCGAAGCCGGCGCGTTCGCGGGTCAGACCGCCCGGCCCAAGCGCCGAAATACGACGCTTGTGGGTGATCTCGGACAAGGGATTGGTCTGGTCCATGAACTGCGACAACTGGCTGGAACCGAAGAATTCCTTGACCGCCGCCGAGATCGGCTTGGCATTGATCAGGTCATGCGGCATCAGGTTGTCGGTCTCGGCCTGGCCGAGGCGCTCCTTGACCGCGCGTTCCACGCGTGCCAGACCGGCACGGAACTGGTTCTCGGCCAACTCGCCCACCGCGCGCACGCGCCGGTTGCCGAGGTGGTCGATATCGTCGATCTCGCCGTGACCATTGCGCAATTCGACCAGTATCTTCACCACTTCCACGATATCTTCGTTGGACAGGATCGCCGCACCGGTCAGCTCGTCGCGACCGACACGACGGTTGAATTTCATCCGGCCGACGGCAGACAGGTCATAGCGCTCGTCATTGAAGAACAGGCCATTGAACAGGTTTTCCACCGCATCTTCAGTGGGCGGTTCGCCGGGGCGCATCATGCGATAGATCGCAACGCGCGCGGTCCACTGATCGACGGTCTCATCGGCACGCAGGGTCTGCGAGATGAATGCG
Organism: Burkholderiales bacterium; assembly: GCA_038203435.1. Classification (GTDB taxonomy): domain Bacteria; phylum Pseudomonadota; class Gammaproteobacteria; order Burkholderiales; family Gallionellaceae; genus Gallionella. The sequence continues at coordinate 13,808 of JBBRDZ010000056.1, read as the reverse complement.
CCATGGTCCAGATCGTTGGTGTACAGGGTATTGATCTTCTTGATGCCGGCCTCCTGAAGCGCTTGCAGCAGTGCTTCGGTGATCTCGTCATTGGCATTGGCGATGACTTCGCCGCTGTCCTTGTCCACGATGTTGGTGGCGATCACGCGGCCGATCAGGAATTCCTCGCTGACGTCCAGTTTGTCGATGCCGGCTTCCTGCATCTCGCGGGTGTGACGCACGGTGATGCGCTTGTCCTTGGCGACGATGACCTTGCCGGATTTGCCCAGAATATCGAAACGTGCGGTATCGCCGCGCAGACGCTCGGGTACCACTTCAAACTGGATGCCCTTCTTGCCCAGATGAAAGGCGTCGAACTCGAAGAACATCTTGAGCATGTCTTCGTTGCTGTAGCCCAGCGAGCGCAACAGGATGGTGACCGGCATCTTGCGGCGGCGGTCAATACGGAAATACACATAGTCCTTCGCGTCAAACTCGAAGTCCAGCCATGAGCCGCGATACGGAATGATACGTGCCGAGAACAACAACTTTCCGGAGGAATGGGTCTTGCCGCGGTCGTGCTCGAAGAACACGCCCGGTGAACGGTGCAACTGCGAAACGATGACGCGCTCGGTGCCGTTGATCACGAACGAACCGGTGTGGGTCATCAGCGGGATCTCTCCCATGTACACTTCCTGCTCCTTGACTTCTTTGACCGTCGGCTTGGATGCCTCCTTGTCCATGATGGTCAGGCGCACGCGCGCGCGCAACGGGGATGCATAGGTCAGGCCGCGCTGACGGCATTCCTTCACGTCAAACGGGGGCATGCCCAGCTGGTAGCTGACGAAATCGAGGCGCGCATTCTTGGAATGGCTGTGGATCGGGAAGATGCCGTTGAAGGCAGCCTGCAAACCGCTGTTCTTGCGCTGTTCGGGTGGAGTATAAGCCTGCAGGAATGCGGCGAAAGATTCCAGCTGGGTGGACAACAGAAAGGGCACCGGCAACGCACCGACCCGCTTCGCAAAACTTTTACGGATGCGTTTTTTTTCGGTAAATGAGTAGCTCATATAATCTCCACGATCAAGGTAAAACAAAGTTTGCACGCTTGCGCCTTGCGGCGAAATTCATGCTTACGTCACTTAAGTACAGCACAATTTGTGATTGCACCAAAAGACAGGGGACAGGGGGCATTCACATACGTCCTGACCGCTGCCCTCTAAAAGCGGCAAAAGGCTGACGGTAAACCGCCAGCCTTTTCACGGCATAAAACCTTACTTGATTTCGGCAACCGCGCCGGCTTCAACCAACTGTTTCAGTATTGCATCGGCATCCGCCTTGGACACGCCTTCCTTGACAGCCTTGGGTGCGCCGTCAACCAGATCTTTGGCTTCCTTCAAGCCCAGACCGGTGATGGTGCGCACTGCCTTGATGGTGTTCACCTTGTTGTCACCAGCACCCTTGAGCATCACGGTGAACTCAGTTTGCTCAGCAGCGGCGGCAGCACCGGCACCGGCGGCAGGCCCTGCAACGGCGACAGCCGCTGCAGACACACCGAATTTCTCTTCCATTTGCTTGATAAGGTCTGACAATTCCAGCACCGTCATCTTAGCGATTACATCCATTACATCAGCATTAGTTGCAGCCATGTTTTTCTCCTAGTTCGGTTGATTCAAAAATATTAAGCGGCAGTCACGGCTTCGTTCTTGTCGCGGATCGCAGCCAGGGTACGGACAAACTTTGCAGTCGTCGCATTCATGGTTGCCATCAGGCGCGCAATCAACTCGTCGCGGCTCGGTGTGGCGGCTAGTACAGCGACTTGTTCCGCAGACATCATGGAACCACTCATTGCACCGGCTTTGATCACCAGCTTGTCATTGGTCTTGGCAAAATCGAACACCACTTTTGCTGCGGCGACCGCATCGGCACTCATGCTATACACAAGAGGTCCGACCATTTTCTCGGCCAGTGCTTCAAAAGGTGTTCCCTGTACCGCGCGCCTTGCCAGGCTGTTTTTCAGCACATGGAAATACACACCGGTCTTGCGTGCGTCAGCACGAAGTCTGGTGATGTCGGCAACCTGGATGCCACGGTATTCCGCCAAGACGATAGTTTGAGCCTGTGCCACCTGGGCACTGACTTCCGCTACCACAGCTTGTTTTTCTTGCAGATTGAGACTCAAGTCTTCCTCCAGTTTCCGGAATGCACTTGCGTACATCCCATCGTTTACAACCGCGACCATGAGACAGGAAAACTGCTGTTCCTGCTCGCGGACACACCATCTGCGTGGGCCCGCCGGATCACTCCGGCGATTTAAGTCTCCAGCCAACCGCGCCGTCGACACCTACGGTCTTGGATGCTGCATAACCGCCAGCAGTCCAAAATCAAATGCCGGCGAGTAGAACGCTCGCCGGCAAATCCTTAAAACCAGATCAGCCCGCTACCAGAGTGGCTTGCTCAACCCGAACTCCCGCACCCATGGTGCTGGAGAGTGAAACCTTCTTCAGGAATACGCCCTTGGATGCAGCCGGCTTGGCTTTGTTCAATGCGTCCACCAATGCGAGCAGGTTTTCACGCAACGCCTCCGGCGCGAACGAAGCGCGCCCGATAGTGCATTGCACGATGCCGTTCTTGTCGGTACGGTACTGAACCTGTCCCGCCTTGGCATTCCTGACTGCACCTGCCACATCGGCTGAAACCGTGCCGACTTTGGGGTTAGGCATCAATCCGCGCGGGCCGAGGATCTGACCCAACTGGCCGACCAGACGCATCGCATCCGGGCTGGCGATCAGCACGTCAAAATCCAGATTACCACCCTTGATGGATTCGGCCAGATCATCAAAACCGACGATATCCGCTCCGGCTGCCTTGGCTTCTTCAGCCTTGGCACCCTGGGCGAACACTGCGACGCGCACAGTCTTGCCGGTACCCTTGGGTAACACGACCGAACCGCGCACCAACTGATCCGACTTCTTCGCATCGATGCCGAGGTTGATCGCGATGTCGATCGACTCATCGAACTTGGCCACGGCATTTTCCTTGACCAGATTCAGCGCTTCGCCCAACGGGTACAGTTTGTTGCGATCGATCTTGGCCGCTATCGCCTTATATCGTTTGGATACCATGTTATACGCCCTCCACGGTGATGCCCATGCTGCGCGCGCTACCGGCGATGGTGCGCACGGCGGCGTCCATGTTGGCGGCCGTCAGATCCGGCATCTTGGTTGTTGCGATATCTTCCGCTTGCTTGCGGGTCAATTTGCCGACTTTGTCGGTATGGGGAGTTTTGCTACCCTTCTGGATCCCGGCTGCCTTCTTGATCAGAATGCTCGCGGGAGGCGTCTTCATAATGAAGGTGAAGCTCTTGTCCGCAAATGCGGTGATCACCACCGGTATCGGCAGACCGGGCTCTACGCCCTGGGTTTGCGCGTTGAACGCCTTGCAGAATTCCATGATATTCAGACCGCGCTGGCCCAATGCAGGACCGATCGGGGGACTTGGATTTGCCTTACCAGCAGGCACTTGCAGCTTGATGTAGCCGACGACTTTTTTTGCCATGATGCACTCCTATCAAACGGGTACGAACGAAACCTTCGGTCTCTCCCCAACATGAGAAATGACAATCGGGAAACAGCACCCGCATTTTTTGCGGCCGCGTTCCCCCTTTGTCACTGCTCGCTTTTCAGGCCTTTTCTACTTGGCCGAAATCCAGCTCCACCGGTGTCGAGCGACCAAAGATGGTCACCGCCACACGGATCTTGTTCTTGTCGTAATTGACGTCTTCAACCGAACCATTGAAATCGGTGAACGGACCTTCCTTGACCCGCACCAACTCACCCACCTCAAACAACACCTTGGGCCTCGGCTTCTCAACACCGGCCTGCATCTGCTGCATGATGTTCTGCACTTCCTTCGCGGTGATCGGGGTAGGTTTCATCGCCGAGCCGCCGAGAAAGCCGGTCACCTTGGGTGTGCTCTTCACCATGTGCCAGGTTTCATCGGTCATTTCCATCTCGACCAGCACATAACCGGGGAAGAACTTTCGTTCCGAAATGCTTTTTTGCCCCAACTTCAGTTCCACAACTTCTTCAACAGGCACCAGAATCTGGCCGAATTTGTCCTGCATACCCTCACGTTGTACGCGCTCGGTCAGCGCGCGCTGGACACTCTTCTCGAACTGCGAGTACGTATGAACAACATACCATTGCTTGGCCATTACTCACGCCCCATCATTTTATTCACCACGATCATCAGGCTCGCATCCACCGCCCACAAAAACAGCGCCATGGTGACGGCGAACGCGATCACCACCGCAGTCGTCTGCACGGTCTCCTTGCGTGTCGGCCAAACCACCCGCTTCGCTTCGGCAACAGAATCCCTGCCAAAGGCAAAAAACTGCTTGCCCGGCGCACTGGTCCAGGCCACCCCTGCGGCCAGCAACAAGCCAACCAGCACCGAAGCCAGTTTCAGCACTGCTGAACTATCGTGCAAGTAATAGAAGCCAGCGATGCCCGCTACCACTGCCAGAAAGGCAACGATCAATTTGAGTTTGTCTAGCATGCGCGAAATTCCAATCAACTTTATAACTTGCTTTTCTGGCAGGCCAGGAGGGTCTCGAACCCCCAACCCTCGGTTTTGGAGACCGATACTCTACCAATTGAGCTACTGGCCTAAACTCGGGAAGGGAGAAGAGAAAAGGGAGAAGGGTCAATCCCTTCCCTCTTCCCCCTTCACCCTTCTCATTCCGTTACTCGATAATCTTTGCAACCACTCCTGCGCCGACGGTACGACCGCCCTCGCGGATCGCGAAACGCAGACCTTCCTCCATCGCGATCGGGTTGATCAGGTTCACCGTGATGCTGACGTTGTCGCCCGGCATCACCATCTCGGTGCCGGCCGGCAGTTCAACCGCCCCGGTCACGTCAGTGGTACGGAAATAGAACTGCGGACGGTAGCCCTGGAAGAACGGGGTGTGACGGCCGCCTTCGTCCTTGCCCAGCACGTAGATCTCGGCGGTGAATTTGGTGTGCGGCTTGATCGATCCGGGTTTGCACAGTACCTGGCCGCGCTCGACTTCTTCACGTTTGGTGCCGCGCAACAGTACGCCGACGTTGTCGCCTGCCTGACCCTGGTCGAGCAACTTGCGGAACATTTCCACGCCGGTGCAGGTGGTCTTGAGGGTGGGCTTGATGCCGACGATCTCGAGTTCTTCGCCGACCTTGACGATGCCGCGTTCGATACGGCCGGTCACCACGGTGCCGCGGCCGGAGATCGAGAACACGTCTTCGACCGGCATCAGGAACGCGCCGTCCAGCGCGCGCTTTGGCTCGGGGATGTAGTTGTCCAGGGCGTCCGCCAGGCGGAAGATGGCCGGTTCGCCGATCTCGCTCTGGTCGCCTTGCAGCGCTTTCAGTGCCGATCCCTTGATGATGGGGATGTCGTCGCCGGGGAAGTCGTACTTGGAAAGCAGTTCGCGCACTTCCATCTCGACCAGTTCGAGCAGCTCTTCGTCGTCGACCATGTCGCATTTGTTCAGGAACACGACGATGTAAGGTACGCCGACCTGGCGTGCCAGCAGGATGTGCTCGCGGGTCTGCGGCATCGGGCCGTCGGCCGCGGAGCAGACCAGGATCGCGCCGTCCATCTGTGCGGCGCCGGTGATCATGTTCTTGATGTAGTCGGCGTGCCCCGGGCAGTCCACGTGTGCATAGTGGCGCTTGGCTGTCTCGTATTCGACGTGCGCGGTGTTGATGGTGATGCCGCGCGCCTTTTCTTCCGGTGCCGCGTCGATCTGGTCATAGGCCTTGGCTTCGCCGCCAAACTTCTTGGCCAGCACGGTCGTGATCGCCGCAGTCAGCGTGGTCTTGCCGTGATCCACGTGGCCGATCGTGCCTACGTTGACGTGCGGTTTGGTGCGTTCGAATTTGCTCTTTGCCATGATTATTGCCCCTTAATCAAAATTATTTCTTGCTCATGATCGCTTCGGCGACATTCTTGGGTGCTTCTGAATAATGCTTGAACTCCATGGTGTAGGTCGCGCGACCCTGGGTCGCGGAACGCAGCGCGGTGGAATAACCGAACATCTCCGCCAGCGGCACTTCGGCCTTGACCACCTTGCCGCCGCCCGCCATGTCGTCCATGCCCTGCACCATGCCGCGCCGCGAGGACAGGTCGCCCATCACCGTGCCGGTATAGTCTTCCGGCGTTTCCACCTCGACCGACATCATCGGTTCGAGCAATACCGGGCTGGCTTTGCGCATCCCGTCCTTGAAGCCCATCGAAGCCGCCATCTTGAAGGCGTTTTCGTTGGAGTCGACATCGTGGTAAGAACCGTCGAACAGAGTGCACTTCACATCGACCACCGGGAACCCGGCCAGCACACCATTCGGCATCGAGTCTTCCAGGCCCTTTCTAACCGCCGGAATATATTCGCGCGGCACAGAGCCACCCTTGATCGCATCGACAAACTCGAATCCCTTGCCTGTCTCATTCGGCTCGATCTTCAACCACACATGACCGTATTGACCACGACCGCCGGATTGCTTGACGAACTTGCCTTCCACTTCAACCGCCTTGCGGATCGCTTCGCGGTATGCCACTTGCGGCGCACCCACGTTGGCTTCCACGCCGAATTCCCGTTTCATGCGTTCCACCAGGACTTCCAGATGCAACTCACCCATACCCGAGATGATAGTCTGCCCGGATTCCTCGTCCGAACGCACACGGAACGAAGGATCTTCCTGCGCAAGACGATTCAGTGCCATGCCCATCTTTTCCTGGTCGACCTTGGTCTTCGGCTCAACCGCAACGTGGATCACCGGCTCGGGGAACACCATGCGTTCCAGCGTGATCACCTTGTTCGGATCGCACAGGGTGTCTCCGGTAGTTGCCTCTTTCAATCCCACCGCAGCTGCGATGTCGCCCGCAAACACCTCCTTGATTTCTTCGCGCTCATTGGCATGCATCAACAGGATACGGCCGATGCGTTCTTTTTTTCCCTTGATCGGGTTATAGATGAAATCGCCCGATTTCAATTGTCCCGAATACACACGGAAGAAGATCAACTGCCCCACGAACGGATCGGTCATGATCTTGAACGCCAGCGCGGAAAACGGCTCGTCATCGTTCGCCTTGCGCTCGCCTATCGTCTCGTTTTCCAACTCGCCCGTAACCGGCGGTATATCGGTCGGCGCGGGCAGATAATCGACCACTGCATCCAGCATGGCCTGCACGCCTTTGTTCTTGAACGCCGAGCCACACATCATCGGCACGATCTCGCTGGCGATGGTGCGAATTCGCAGACACTGCTTGATCTCCGCTTCGGACAAGTCACCTTCCTCAAGGTACTTGTTCATCATTTCTTCGGATGCTTCTGCGGCGCTCTCCACCATCTTTTCACGCCATTCCTTGGCCTTGGCCAGCAAATCAGCGGGGATGTCGCGCAGTTCGAATTTCATGCCCTGCGTGGCGTCATCCCAATAGATGGCTTTCATGCGCACCAGGTCGATCACGCCTTCGAATTTCTCCTCCGCGCCGATGGGCATCTGGATGGGCACGACGTTGGCGCGCAGACGCGCCTTCATCTGGTCGTATACCTTGTAAAAGTTCGCACCCTGACGATCCATCTTGTTGACGAACGCAAGACGCGGCACTTTATATTTGTTAGCCTGGCGCCACACGGTTTCAGATTGCGGCTGCACGCCACCCACGGCGCAATACACCATGCAGGCACCATCCAGCACGCGCATCGAACGCTCCACCTCTATCGTGAAGTCCACGTGACCCGGCGTATCGATGATGTTGATACGATGCTCGGGCAGGGTTTTGTCCATTCCCTTCCAGTAGCAAGTGGTCGCGGCGGATGTGATGGTGATACCACGCTCCTGCTCCTGCTCCATCCAGTCCATCACCGCGGCACCGTCATGGACTTCGCCGATCTTGTGACTTACACCGGTATAGAACAGGACTCGTTCTGTCGTGGTGGTCTTGCCTGCGTCAATATGCGCGCTGATGCCGATATTGCGATAACGTTCAATGGGAGTTTTGCGTGCCACGGTAGATGCCTAACTATATTGTATTGGGTTAATGCTTCGGGTTGGTTCTGTTGCAGCCTGACCGGAATGCTTATCCGGTCAGAAACGGAAATGCGAGAACGCCTTGTTCGCCTCAGCCATACGGTGCACTTCCTCGCGCTTCTTCACTGCACCACCGCGACCCTCGGACGCGTCGATCAACTCGCCCGCCAGGCGCATGCCCATCGACTTCTCGCCGCGTTTGCGCGCGAAGTCCTTCAGCCAGCGCATACCCAGGGCGATACGGCGCGAAGGACGGACTTCGACAGGAACCTGATAATTCGCCCCGCCGACGCGACGGCTCTTGACCTCGACCTGCGGCTTGACATTGGTCAAGGCCAGGTTGAACACCTCGATCGGGTCCTTGCTGGTCTTCTTGACGATCTGCTCGAGTGCGCCGTACAGGATGCGCTCGGCAACCGACTTCTTGCCTGCAGTCATCAATACGTTCACGAACTTGGACAAATCCTGGTTGCCGTACTTTGGATCAGGCAGGATCTCGCGTTTGGGTACTTCTCTACGTCTTGGCATATCAACCTCGAATGAATTCTTGAAACTAAATTGGCGTCAGCTCGGAATTAAGCTTTTTTGGCACGCTTTGAACCGTACTTGGAACGACCCTGCTTCCGGTCTTTCACGCCGGCCGTGTCCAGACTGCCGCGCACCATGTGGTAACGCACACCCGGCAGATCCTTTACACGACCACCGCGCAGCAGCACCACCGAGTGTTCCTGCAGGTTGTGGCCTTCACCGCCGATGTAACTGATCACCTCGAAGCCGTTGGTCAAACGCACCTTGGCCACCTTACGCAACGCGGAGTTGGGCTTTTTCGGCGTGGTGGTATACACGCGCGTGCACACACCGCGCTTTTGCGGGGAGCCCGCCAGGGCGGGAACCTTGCTCTTTTCTACGATCGCAACACGCGGCTTACGGATCAACTGGTTAATGGTTGGCATTTTCTACACATCCTAAATAATTCTTCAATTGCATTAAAAATCAATAAACGAACACCGCCGCAGCAAGATTCAGCAAATTCATCTGCCGCGACGGAAAAAAGGTTGCGAATTCTAGAGAGAAACCCCGGAGGTGTCAAGCAATTCGCCCAATCCGGCCTCATCTCCCTCTTGCAATTCGCGCCCTTCGCCAATGTCGATACCCAAACGCTGCTTGCGGCGCGCGACGTGATAGGCCAATCCGGTCCCGGCCGGGATCAAGCGTCCGACGATGACGTTCTCCTTCAGCCCGCGCAAATCATCGCGTTTGCCCATGATCGCCGCTTCGGTCAACACGCGCGTGGTTTCCTGGAAGGAAGCCGCAGAGATGAACGAGTCGGTCGACAACGATGCCTTGGTGATACCGAGCAGCACATCAACGAAACTCGCCGGTTTCTTCCCTTCTTCAGCCATCTTCTCGTTCTCGATCAACAAGTCGGCACGCTCGACCTGCTCGCCGGTGATGAATCGGGTATCACCCACATCGGTGATCTGCACGCGACGCAACATCTGGCGCACGATCACTTCGATGTGCTTGTCGCTGATCTTCACGCCCTGCAAGCGATAGACCTCCTGCACCTCATCGGTGATGTAGCGGGCCAGTGCAGGCACGCCCAGCAAGCGCAGAATGTCATGCGGGTCGGCCGGGCCGTCCACGATCATCTCGCCCTGGTTCACCACCTGGCCATCGTGTGCCAGCACATGTTTTTCCTTGGGAATCAGGAATTCGTTCGCAACGCCATCCACATCGGTGATTACCAGGCGCTGCTTGCCCTTGGTATCCTTGCCGAACGAGACCGTACCGGTACATTCGGCCAGCATGCCCGCATCCTTGGGGATACGCGCTTCGAACAACTCGGCCACACGCGGCAGACCGCCGGTGATATCGCGCGTCTTGCTGCTTTCCTGGGGGATACGCGCCAGCACGTCGCCCACGCCGACCAATTGGCCATCCTCGACGGTGATGATGGAACCGGTCTGAAACGTCACGCTGACCGCGGTGTCGGTACCGCTCAACTTGACTTCCTTGCCCGATTTATCGTGCAAACGCACCATCGGACGCACGCCCTTGCTTTGTGCGGTCGAACGTTTCGGGTCGATCACCACCAGCGTGGACAAACCGGTCACTTCATCGATCTGCTTGGCCACAGTCGCGCCTTCCTCGACATTCTGGAAGCTTACCGTGCCGGCATATTCGGTGATGATAGGACGGGTATGCGGATCCCATGTCGCCAGCACCACGCCGGCACGCACGTTGTCGCCCTGCTTGACTGTCAGCGTCGCGCCATAGGGTACCTTGTGACGCTCGCGCTCGCGACCGTGGTCGTCGGCGATGATCACCTCGGCGCTACGTGCCACCACGATCACTTCGCCGCGCACCGTGGTCACCACGCGCATGTTCGCGCTGTATTTCAGCTCGCCGTTGGATTTGCTCTCGACCTGGCTTGCCACCACGGTACGCGAAGCCGCGCCGCCGATATGGAAGGTACGCATGGTCAGCTGGGTGCCGGGCTCACCGATGGATTGCGCGGCGATCACACCGACCGCCTCACCGGTGTTCACCATACCGCCGCGTCCCAGATCGCGGCCATAACACTTGGCGCACAAACCAAAGCGTGTTTCGCAACTCAATGGTGTGCGCACGCGCACTTCGTCGACACCGAGCATCTCGATGCGCTCAACCGCCGCTTCATCCAGCAAGGTGCCAGCATGATAGAGCGTTTCGCCGCTTTCCGGATTGACCACATCGGCACTGACGACGCGACCCAGTATGCGTTCGCTCAATGCCTCGATGACTTCACCGCCCTCGACCATGGCTTTCATCGCCGTGCCGTTGGCGGTACCGCAATCATCTTCGATCACCACCAGATCCTGCGTCACGTCCACCAGACGACGGGTCAGGTAACCGGAGTTCGCGGTCTTCAATGCGGTATCGGCCAGACCTTTACGGGCACCGTGCGTGGAGATGAAGTACTGCAGCATGTTCAAGCCTTCACGGAAGTTCGCCGTGATCGGGGTTTCGATGATCGAGCCGTCCGGCTTGGCCCTCAGACCGCGCATACCGGCCAACTGGCGTATCTGTGCTGCCGAACCGCGCGCGCCGGAATCGGCCATCATGTAGATGGAATTGAACGACTCCTGCATCACCACCTTGCCCTTGACCATGCGCTGTGTGCCGGTCACGCGATCAAGCACGGGTTCACTGCCCAGCTGTTCCATCATCGCCTTGGCCACCACGTCGCCGGTGCGACCCCAGATATCGACCACCTTGTTGTAACGCTCACCATCGGTCACCAGACCGGAGGTGTACTGGGTGTAGATCTCCTTGACTTCCTTCTCGGCCGCGCCGATCAATTCATTTTTCTGCAGCGGCATCAGCATGTCGTCCACACAGATCGAAATGCCGGCACGGGTCGCGTAGGTGAAGCCGGTATACATCAGCTTGTCGGCCATGATCACGGTATCGCGCAGGCCGCATTGGCGGAAACTGGCATTGATCAGACGCGAGATCTCTTTCTTCTTGAGCGTCTTGTTGATCAGCGCAAACGGCAGGCCGGCGGGAAGCACTTCGGACAGCAGGGCACGCCCCACGGTCGTTTCATGGCGCACCAGCTTTTCCACTGCCGCTCCGTTCCCGTCTTTGTGGGTCTCTTTCAGACGCACGATGATCTTGGCCTGCAACCCGACCTCGCGTGTCTCGTAGGCGCGCGACACTTCGGCGATATTGGCGAACATCGAACCCTCGCCCAATGCGCCGACCATCTCGCGCGTCATGTAATACAGACCGAGTACGATATCCTGCGACGGAACGATGATAGGCTCGCCGTTGGCCGGTGACAGCACGTTGTTGGATGCCAGCATCAGGGTGCGGCATTCCATCTGCGCTTCCAGCGACAACGGCACGTGCACCGCCATCTGGTCACCGTCGAAGTCGGCGTTGAACGCTGAACACACCAGCGGATGCAACTGGATCGCCTTGCCTTCGATCAGGATCGGTTCGAACGCCTGGATACCCAGACGATGCAGCGTCGGAGCCCGGTTCAACATCACCGGATGCTCGCGGATCACTTCTTCAAGGATGTCCCACACGATCGGCTCTTCGGACTCGACCATGCGCTTGCTGGCCTTGATCGTGGTCGCCAGGCCCATCGCCTCGAGGCGGCTGAATATGAACGGCTTGAACAGTTCCAATGCCATCTTCTTGGGCAGGCCGCACTGGTGCAGCTTGAGTTGCGGTCCGACCACGATCACCGAACGACCGGAATAATCGACGCGCTTGCCGAGCAGATTCTGGCGGAAGCGTCCGCTCTTGCCCTTGATCATGTCGGCCAACGATTTCAATTGGCGCTTGTTCGCGCCGGTCATCGCCTTGCCGCGACGACCGTTGTCCAGCAATGAATCCACCGCCTCCTGCAGCATGCGCTTTTCGTTGCGCACGATGATGTCAGGCGCTTTCAGCTCCAGCAGGCGACGCAGGCGGTTGTTGCGGTTGATCACGCGGCGATACAGGTCGTTCAGGTCGGAAGTCGCGAAACGACCGCCGTCCAGCGGCACCAGCGGGCGCAATTCCGGCGGCAGCACCGGCAGTACGGTCATCACCATCCATTGCGGCTTGATCCCGGAAGAATTGAACGCTTCGAGGATCTTCAGACGCTTGGCGTATTTCTTGATCTTGGTTTCCGAACCGGTCGCCGCCAGGTCGGCGCGTATCGTTTCGATCTCCGTATTGACATCCAGGCTGGCCAGCAGGGACCGAACCCCTTCCGCTCCCATGGTCGCGGAGACTTCATCGCCATACTCTTCGGTCTTGGCAAGATAGTCGTCCTCGGACAGCAACTGGCCGCGGTTCAGCGGTGTCATGCCGGGTTCGGTGACCACATAGGCCTCGAAATACAGCACGCGTTCGATGTCGCGCAGTGTCATGTCCAGCACCATGCCGAGACGCGACGGCAAAGACTTCAGGAACCAGATATGCGCGACCGGGCTGGCCAGTTCGATATGGCCCATGCGTTCGCGGCGCACCTTGGACAGGGTCACTTCCACGCCGCATTTTTCGCAGATCACGCCGCGATGTTTGAGGCGTTTGTATTTGCCGCACAGGCACTCGTAATCCTTGACCGGCCCGAAGATCTTGGCGCAGAACAGACCGTCACGCTCCGGCGTGAAGGCGCGGTAGTTGATGGTTTCCGGCTTCTTGCCTTCGCCGTAGGACCACGAACGGATCTTCTCCGGCGAGGCATGCCCGATCTTGTTCGCATCGAACTCTTCTTTTTGGGTGACCTGTTTAAACAAATCCAATAGTGATTTCATTTGTTACTCCTATTCGCCTTGTGTCAGCAAAATGTACCGCTAAAATTTACGCAATGCCCCTGTCTTCAAACACACGGGTGATGGTCAGTGACGCACCAGATCCATATCGATCGCCAGTGAACGGATCTCCTTGATGACCACATTGAACGACTCCGGCATGCCGGCATCGATCTTGTGTTCGCCCTTGACGATGCTTTCGTAGACCTTGGTACGCCCGGCCACGTCGTCCGATTTGACCGTGAGCATTTCCTGCAGCGTGTAGGAGGCACCGTAAGCTTCCAGCGCCCATACTTCCATCTCGCCAAAACGCTGTCCGCCGAACTGCGCCTTGCCGCCCAGCGGTTGCTGCGTGACCAGACTGTATGGTCCGGTGGAACGCGCGTGCATCTTGTCGTCCACCAGGTGGTTCAGTTTCAGCATGTACATGTAACCAACGGTGACTTTACGCTCGAACTTG
>JBBRDZ010000055.1:0-14734 GCA_038203435.1 Burkholderiales bacterium | reverse complement strand
TAGCAGACTAAGCTGCTAAAGCGTACTTTTCGTCGTTTGCGACTAGTTTTTTCCAGCTGATTTACGAGGTGGCGGGTCCTCGGTATGCCCTACGCTGCTTTGTAACCCACGTCGAAGCCAAGTCGTCCCCGGTTCGAAATGCTTTTGTAACCTGTTGCAGGTGCAGATTGTAGCAGACTCAGAGGGGGATGAAGCCGAGAAGTTCCGTCGGGCGGTCCACGCTGCCATGCGCTTGCCAGTTCGCGATCGAGGCATCGCCGTTCACATAGCCGTAATTGGCGATGATGCCGCGCATGCCGCTGGCGTTGGCAGCCTGCATGTCGCGCAGATCGTCGCCGACGTAGAGGCACTCGGCGGGCGGGATGCCGATGAGCTCGCTGGCCTTGAGCATCGGTTCCGGATGCGGCTTGGAGTGGGCGTAGCTGTCGCCGCTGACCAGGCAGGCGGCGCGCCCGGCATAGCCCAGCGCCTGCATCAACGGTACGGTGAAGCGGTGCGGTTTGTTGGTGACGATGCCCCACTTGATGCCGCGTTGCTCCAGTTTGTCTATCAGCTCGGCCATGTCGCCGAACAGGCGCGTGTGCACGCAGATGTGGTTTGCGTAATAGTCGAGGAAGATCGCGCGCAGCGCCGCGAAGTCAGGATGATCGGGTTCTATGCCGAAACCGGTCTTGAGCAGGCCGGGAGAGCCGTGCGAGGCTTGCGGGCGCAACAATTCGATGGGCAGGGGAGGCAACAGCCGCGTGCCGCGCGTGTGGTTGAGCGCAGCAGCGAGGTCCTCTGCGGTGTCGGCGAAAGTGCCGTCCAGGTCGAACAGGACTGCTTTGATCATGGATTATGTGAACTGGGTGTGTTTGAGGTGATGAGAATCTGACCGCTGATTTTTATGGATTAATCAACGCCATCTGGTTTCCATCCTTCGGATACCTTCTCATCCCAGATTTTTTCGAACGTATCGGCCTGTAGTTGCCATTGGTTTTTGCACTCCAGCTTGCGTATTGAACTCTGCGTGTTTGCGCAATCGGCGGGCACCTTTATTTTTTTTGACCAGGCCTCCCATGCATTTTCCTTTGCAGTCTGCCAGGCCGCTGCATTCGATTCTGCAATGTGTCGACTGATCGGCTCTTTGATTTTGTTGTATTCCTTCTCAATCATTGAAGGTTTGTATGCGGCTACGATGGTGAAAATGAACATGGCAAACAGCACAGCAAAAAACATGAGCGTCTTCATTATTTACCCATCCGTCTAAATATTGATTTAACAGGGGCTAATTGCGCCTGTTCGCTTATTCGCGACGGCAGGCGATCAGGTAGTTCACGCTGGTATCTTTTCCCAGCGAGTACACCTTGGTTAGCGGGTTGTAAGTCATGCCGATCAGATCGATCAGGTCCAGCCCGGCGTTGCGGCAGGATTGTGCAAGTTCGGAAGGCTTGATGAACTTGCTGTAATCGTGTGTGCCGCGCGGCAGCATGTTGAGTATGTACTCCGCGCCGACCACCGCGAGCAGGTAGGATTTTGGATTGCGGTTCAGTGTGGAGAAGAATACCCAACCGTCCGGCTTTACCAGTTGCGCGCAGGCCCTGATCACGCTGTGGGGATCGGGAACATGTTCGAGCATCTCCAGGCAGGTGACCACATCGTAGTGTCCGGGTTGTTCGGCTGCCAGATCTTCCACGGCGATCTTGCGGTAGTCGACCTGCTTGCCGCTTTCCAGCAGGTGCAGCCTGGCGACTTGCAGGGCCTTGTCGGACAGGTCGATGCCGGTGATGTTTGCGCCCAGTCCGGCCATGCTCTCCGACAGGATACCGCCGCCACAGCCGACATCCAGCACGGTCTTGCCGGCCAGGCCGGCGTGGCGGTCGATGTAGTCGAGGCGCAGCGGGTTGATGTCGTGCAACGGCTTGAACTCGCTGTTCGGGTCCCACCATTTGTGGGCCAGCTGCGAGAATTTTTCCAGTTCGACGGGATCGGCGTTGGTCATGGCCTTGGGCAGAGCAATATCGATGTGTGAGGTCGCGACTCTAACAAAACTCGCGGGTTTCGCCAAATATTAAGGGCATGTCAGCCGGATGGCGAAGCGCTGTCGCGCTGTGCTAAAATACTCGCTTTGATTGATTTGCCGGCAGTAGGCTGGCTTGATCGTTCCGGTTACAACAATTAGGTCATCATTTAGGTCATTCATGGAACAACAATTCGCCAAAGAAACCCACCCAGTCAGCCTTGAAGAGGAGATGCGCAAGTCATATCTGGACTACGCGATGAGCGTGATCATCGGACGCGCACTGCCGGATGTGCGCGACGGCCTGAAGCCGGTGCACCGGCGCGTACTGTTCGCGATGCACGAGCTGTCCAACGACTGGAACCGGGCATACAAGAAATCGGCGCGTATCGTCGGCGATGTGATCGGTAAATACCACCCGCACGGCGATACCGCGGTATACGACACCATCGTGCGCATGGCCCAGGATTTCTCGCTGCGTTACCCGCTGGTGGACGGGCAGGGCAACTTCGGTTCGGTTGACGGCGACAACGCGGCGGCGATGCGTTACACCGAGATTCGCATGGCGAAGATCGCCCACGAGCTGATCGCCGATCTGGACAAGGAGACGGTTAACTACGGGCCGAACTATGACGGCTCCGAGCACGAGCCGCTGGTGTTTCCGGCGCGCTTCCCCAACCTGCTGGTGAACGGATCTTCCGGTATCGCGGTGGGTATGGCGACCAATATACCGCCGCACAACATGACCGAAGTGGTCAATGCCTGTCTGGCATTGCTGAAGGATCCCGATCTGGATATCGAGCAACTGATCGAATATATTCCTGCGCCGGATTTTCCGACCGCGGGTTTCATCTACGGACTGGCCGGCGTCAGGGAAGGCTACCGTACCGGTCGCGGCCGCGTGATCATGCGCGGACGCACCCATTTCGAGGATATCGGCAAGGGCGAGCGCCAGGCCATCATCATCGACGAACTGCCCTACCAGGTGAATAAGGCCAATCTGCTGATCAAGGTCGGCGAACTGGTGCGCGAGAAGCGCCTGGAAGGCATCTCCGAGATCCGTGACGAATCGGACAAGTCCGGCATGCGAGCGGTGATCGAATTGAAGCGCGGCGAGAACGCCGACGTGATCCTCAACAAGTTATACAAGGACACCCAGCTGCAGGACAGCTTCGGCATCAACATGGTCGCGATCATCGACGGCCAGCCCAAACTGCTCAATCTCAAGCAGGTGATCGATGCGTTCCTGCGTCACCGCCGCGAAGTCGTCACACGCCGCACCCTGTTCGAATTGCGCAAGGCGCGGGAACGCGGCCATGTGCTGGAGGGTCTGGCAGTGGCCTTGTCCAATGTGGACGAGATCATCGCGCTGATCAAAGCCGCGCCGACACCGGCCGATGCCAAGCGTGAACTGATGGCGCGCGGCTGGCGTTCGTCGCTGGTCGAAGACATGTTGAGCCGGGTCAGCGACGCATCGCGTCCGGAAGGCCTGCTGCCCGAGTTCGGTCTGGTCGGCAAGGGCAAGACGGCCGGCTATCATCTGTCTGACGCCCAGGCCCAGGCGATACTGGAACTGCGCCTGCAACGCCTGACCGGGCTGGAGCAGGACAAGATCGTCGGCGAATACCGCGAAGTGATGGACAAGATCAGCGACCTGCTCGATATCCTCGCCAAACCGGAACGCGTCACCCAGATCATCCATGACGAACTGGTCGCGGTGAAAGCGCAGTTCGGCGACAAGCGCCGCAGCGAGATCATCACGCATACCCAGGACATGAGCATGGAAGACCTGATCGCGCCGGAAGACGTGGTGGTCACGCTGTCGCATGGCGGCTACATGAAGGCGCAGAAGCTGGACGAGTACCGTGCGCAGAAGCGCGGCGGGCGCGGCAAGCAGGCGACCGCGACCAAGGAAGACGATTTCATCGACAACCTGTTCATCGCCAACACCCACAACCACATCCTGTGCTTCTCGAATCGCGGCCGCGTGTACTGGTTGAAGGTCTATGAAGTTCCGCAGGGCAGCCGTATCTCGCGCGGCAAACCGATCGTGAATCTGTTGCCATTGGAAAGCGGCGAGAAGATCAACGCGGTGTTGCCGGTCAGCGAATTCGCCGAGGACAAATATGTGTTCTTTGCCACTGCCAACGGTACGGTGAAGAAGACCCCGCTGAACGATTTTTCCCGCCCGATGAAGCGCGGCATCATCGCGATCAATCTGGACGAGAACGATCACCTGATTGGCGTGGCACTGACCGACGGAGAGCACGATGTGATGCTGTTCTCCAACGGCGGCAAGGCGGTGCGCTTCGACGAGAACGATGTGCGCGGGACCGGACGCGCATCGCGCGGTGTGCGCGGCATGAAACTCGCCGCCAAGCAGCAGGTGATCTCGCTGCTGGTGGCCGAGAACGAAGAGCAAAGCGTGCTGACCGCGACCGAGAACGGTTATGGCAAGCGCAGTCCGATCGTCGAGTACACCCGCCACGGTCGCGGCACGCAGGGCATGATCGCGATCAAGACCTCGGAGCGCAACGGCAAGGTGGTCGCCGCGACACTGGTGAATGTGGATGACGAGATCATGCTGATCGGCACCAGCGGTGTGCTGATCCGCACCCGCGTCAAAGAGATCCGCGAGATGGGCCGTACCGCCCAAGGTGTCACGCTGATGAACGTGGAGAAGGGCGAGAAGCTGGCGGGTCTGAGCCGCATCGCCGAGCCGGACGAAGAGGAACAGTAACGAGAAGGGGGAAGGGTCAAGGGGGAGGGGTGAGAACCGCCGGTTTTACCCTTCTCCCTTCCCTCTTCTTCCTTCACAGGATTTTTTTCAGGAGAGAACGAAATGACGATCTACAATTTCAGCGCGGGTCCGGCAGTGTTGCCTAAGGAAGTGTTGCTGCAGGCGCAGCAGGAATTGCCCAACTGGCATGACAGCGGGATGTCGGTGATGGAGATGTCGCACCGCGGCAAAGAGTACATGGGCATCCAGGCACGGGCCGAAGCCGACCTGCGCGAGTTGATGGGTATCCCCGCCAACTACAAGGTGCTGTTCCTGCAAGGCGGTGCCAGTATGCAATTCGCGATGATCCCGATGAACCTGCTGCGCGGCAAGCAGTCGGCGGACTACCTGAACACCGGCGAGTGGTCGAAGAAGGCGATCGGCGAAGCCAAGAAATTCTGCACCGTGAACGTGGTGGCAACCGGCGCTGACAAGAATTTTTCCTACATCCCGCTGTTCGATACCTGGCAGCGCGATACCCGCGCCGCCTATCTGCATTACACGCCCAACGAGACCATAGGCGGCGTGGAATTCAACTGGCTGCCGGATGTCGGTTCGGTGCCGCTGGTAGCGGATATGTCGTCCTGCATCCTGTCGCGCCGTGTCGATGTATCCAAATTCGGTCTGATCTATGCCGGCGCGCAAAAGAACATCGGCCCGGCCGGACTGACCATCGTGATCGTGCGCGAAGACCTGATCGGCGAAGTGTTGCCCGGCACGCCGGCCATGCTGGATTACAAGACCCATGCCGACAACGATTCGATGTACAACACCCCGCCCACCTACGGCGTCTATATCGCCGGCCTGATATTCCAGATGCTGAAGCGCAACGGCGGCATCGCCGCGATGGAAAAGACCAACATCGCCAAGGCCAGGCTGTTGTATGGCGCGATCGATGCCAGTAACGGGTTCTACCATTGTCCGGTGGTGACCTCGGACCGTTCGCGCATGAACGTGCCATTTACTTTGAAGGATTCGAATCTGGACGGCGAATTCCTCAAACAGGCCGATGCACGCGGACTGCTGCAACTCAAGGGACACCGTTCGGTGGGCGGCATGCGCGCTTCGATCTACAATGCGATGCCGCTGGAGGGTGTGCAGGCGCTGGTCAATTTCATGAAAGAGTTCGCGAGTCAGCATGCCTAAAACATTCCAGATATTGACACTGAACAAGATCGCCGCAGTCGGCCTGAGCCGTTTCCCCGCCGCGCGCTATGTCACCGGCGCCGAGATCGCCGAGCCGGATGCGATCCTGGTGCGTTCGCACAACATGCTGGAAATGAACATACCGAAGACGGTGCTGGCGATCGCGCGTGCCGGCGCGGGTACCAACAACGTGCCGGTGAAGAAGATGAGTGAGCGCGGCGTGCCGGTGTTCAATGCGCCGGGTGCGAATGCCAATGCGGTCAAGGAGTTGGTCATCACCGGTATGCTGCTGGCCTCGCGCAACATCGTTCCCGCGCTGCATTTCGCTACGAGTTTGCAGGGCGACGATGCGACGTTGCACAAGCTGGTCGAGGACGGCAAGAAGCACTATGCGGGTACCGAACTGCGCGGACGCTCGCTGGGTATCGTCGGCTTGGGGGCGATCGGGCGTCTGGTGGCCGATGCCGCGATCGGCCTGGGCATGAACGTGATCGGGTTCGACCCGGAGATCACCGTGGATGCCGCCTGGAGCCTGCCCGCGCAGGTGAAGAAAGCAAACAGCGTGGAGGATCTGCTCAAGCACAGTGATTTCGTGTCGCTGCATGTGCCGTTACTGGATGCCACGCGCAACCTGATCAATGCAAAGCGCGTTGCGGCGATGAAGTCCGGCAGCGTGCTGATGAATTTCTCGCGCGACGCGATCGTCGACGAGGATGCGGTGCTGGCCGGGTTGTCGAGCAAACATATCCGTTACTACGTGTGCGACTTCCCGAGCAGCAAGAATCGCAACCATCCCGGCGTGATCGCATTGCCGCATCTGGGCGCGTCCACGCAGGAGGCGGAAGACAACTGCGCGGTGATGGTGGCGGAGCAATTGCGCGAGTATCTGGAACACGGCAACGTGACCAACACGGTGAATTTTCCCAACGTCAGCATGCCGCGCGAATCGTCGTTCCGGCTGGCGATCGTCAACAGCAACGTGCCGAACATGCTGGGGCAGATTTCCACCTCGCTGGCTGCTGCCGGCATCAACATCCACAACATGATGAACAAGTCGCGCGGCGAGATGGCCTATACGCTGGTAGATACAGACAGCGCGATTCCGGCTAAACTGAACGCACAGATCGCGGCGATACCCGGCGTGCTGATGGTGCGCGATCTGCCATTGCTAAAAGAGATGTGATCAGGGATCTGGACACCGCGCAATCATGAGCGACAAATTCAAACAACTGCGCGAGCAGATCGATGCGCTGGATGACGAGATGTTGAAACTCGTCAACCGGCGTGCCGCGCTGGCGCAGCAGATCGGCCACCTCAAAGGCGACGAAGCGGTGCTGCGACCGGAACGCGAGGCCCAGGTGCTGTTGCGCTTGCAGCAACAGAACGACGGGCCGCTGGGCGATGAGGCGGTCGCGCGGTTGTTCACCGAAGTGATGTCGCAATGCCGTGCACTGGAAGCCCCGCTGACCATCGCCTATCTCGGGCCGCAAGGGACCTTTACCGAGGCTGCGGCGCAAAAGCGCTTCGGTAGCGCGATACAGGAGGTGTCGTGCGCGACCATAGACGAAGTGTTCCGCGCGGTCGCCAGCGAAGCGGCGCGTTACGGCATGGTGCCGGTGGAAAACTCCTCGGAAGGCGCGGTCGGTCGCACACTGGATCTGCTGATGCAGAGCACGCTGCAGATCTGCGGTGAAGTGATCTTGCCAATTCACCAATGCTTGCTTGGTCAATGCCTGCCCGGCCAGCATGTTGAATTGACCGCGATCAAGACGGTGTATTCCCATCCGCAATCGCTGGGCCAATGCCAGGGCTGGCTGAACACCAATCTGCAGCATGCGGCGCGCATCCCGGTCGCCAGCAATGCCGAAGCGGCGCGACTCGCCGCGGAGAACCCGCAGAGTGCCGCGATCGCCGGCAGTCAGGCCGCGGCGCTGTTCGGGCTGAAACTGCTGGCTGAAAACATTGAAGATGACGCCAACAACACCACCCGTTTCCTGGTGCTGGGCAACCAGCAGATCGCGCCCTCGGGCAACGACAAGACCTCGCTGGTGATGTCCACCGCGAACCGTCCCGGCGCGGTGCATGATCTGTTGGTGCCATTGGCCAAACACGGCGTCAGCATGACCAAGCTGGAGTCGCGTCCGGCACGCTCGGGACTTTGGGAATATGTATTCTTCATGGATATCGAAGGCCACCAGGCGGATGCCGGGGTCGCTGCCGCACTGGCTGAACTCAGGCAGGTCGCGGCTTTCGTCAAAGTGCTGGGCTCGTATCCGGTGGCCGTTTAGAAAAACGTAGGGCGGGTTCCACCCGCCAGACAACATCAATTGGCGGGTAGAACCCGCCCTACATTTGGATTTTAAGTTGCAATGAATTATTCAGAACTGGCACCACCCTACATCCGCGCCATCGCACCCTATCAGGCAGGCAAGCCGATCTCGGAGCTGGAACGCGAGCTGGGCATCAGCGGCATCGTCAAGCTGGCCTCGAACGAGAACCCGCTGGGCGCCAGTCCCACGGTGGTCGCTGCCGCGCACGCCGCGCTGGACGAGATCGGCTTTTATCCGGACGGCAACGGTTTTGCGCTGAAAGACGCGCTGGCAAAAAAATATGGCGTGGCGCAAAACCGTATCGTGCTGGGCAACGGCTCCAACGATCTGCTGGAATTGTCGGCGCGCGCATTTCTGACCGTCGGCGACAAGGCAATCTACTCGGATCATTCCTTCGCGGTCTATGCGCTGGCGACCCAGGCGGTCGGCGCAGTCGGTGTCAGCGTCGCGGCCAGGGATTTCGGCCACGACCTGGATGCGATGCGCGCGGCAGCAGTGGCCCAGCACGCCAAGATGATCTTCATCGCCAACCCGAACAACCCGACCGGCACCTTCCTGTCCGGTAACGTACTGCACTCATTCATGCGCGCGTTGCCGGCAACTATGCTGGTTGTTCTGGATGAGGCCTACAACGAATATCTGCCGGAGGAATGCCGTTACGACAGCGTCAGCTGGTTGAGCGAGTTTCCCAACCTGATCATCTCGCGCACTTTTTCCAAGGCCTACGGGCTGGCTTCGCTGCGCGTCGGCTATGCGCTCGGTGATGCACAGGTGATGGACATGCTGAACCGGGTACGCCAGCCGTTCAACGTCAACAGCGTGGCGCAGGCCGCAGCGGTGGCGGCGATCCGGGACAGCGCATTCGTGCAGCAGACCTACGAGCTGAATCGGCGCGGCATGCAACAGATGGTCGCGGGTCTGACCGGCCTGGGACTGGAACATATCCCGTCCTATGGCAATTTCGTCAGTTTCAAGATCAGGGATGCGATGGGAGTTTACCGGCAGCTGCTGGAGCTGGGCGTGATCGTGCGCCCGATCGCCAATTATGCGATGCCGGATTATCTGCGCGTCAGCATCGGCCTTGAAACACAGAATGCAAAATTTTTGTCTGCATTGCAGCAGATACTTGGAGAAAAGCAATGATTATCGTTATGGGCAGGGAAGTGACCGACCAACAGATCGGTGCAGTCGTCAGCAGACTGGAGGCCGCAGGGTTGAAAGCCAACATCTCGCGCGGTATCGAGCGCACCGTGATCGGCGCGATCGGCGATGAACGCCCGCTCACCGAGGAGATGTTCACGCCGCTGCCGGGGGTGGAGTCGGCGATGCACATCGCCAAGCAATACAAGATCGTGTCGCGCGAATCGCACAAGCAGGACACCGTCATCGATATCGGCGGCATCAAGCTGGGCGGCAACCAGATCCAGGTGATCGCCGGGCCCTGTTCGGTGGAGACGCAGGAACAGATGGATCTGTCGGCGCGGTACGTGCACGAGGCGGGTTGCCGCCTGATGCGCGGTGGCGCGTTCAAGCCGCGCACCAGTCCCTACACTTTCCAGGGCAAGGGTGTGGAAGGTCTGGACATGTTCCTGAAAGCGGCCAGACCCCACAAGTTGCCCATCGTCACCGAGTTGATGGACATCCGCATGCTGGATACCTTCATGGAGCACGACGTCGACGTGATCCAGATCGGCACGCGCAACATGCAGAACTTCGACCTGCTCAAGGAAGTCGGACGCATCAACAAACCGGTGATCCTGAAGCGCGGCATGTCGGCGACCATCTCCGAATGGCTGATGTCGGCAGAGTACATCGCTGCGGGCGGCAATCACAACATCATCTTCTGCGAGCGTGGCATCCGCACCTTCGAGACCTACTACCGCAACGTACTGGACGTGACCGCGATCCCGGTGCTGAAGAAAGAAACCCATTTGCCGGTGATCGTCGATCCCTCGCATGCCGGCGGCAAGGCCTGGATGGTGCCGGCGCTGTCGCAAGCCGCGATCGCCGCTGGCGCAGACGGCTTGCTGGTCGAGATGCATCCGAATCCCTGCGAGGCTTGGTGCGATGCGGACCAGGCGCTGACGCCGGACGAGCTGAAAAAGCTGATGGGCACACTGGGCGGGATCGCCAAGGCGATCGGCAGGACGCTGTAAGATAGTTCGGTGGGTTGCGTTGCGCAAGCCCACGCTACAACTTCTCGCTCGCGGGAGAGCGGCAACGACCTGGCGGCTGTGTAGCCTGATCGAATAGCTGGTAGCAAAATCAGAGGATATGCAATGGCAAAACCGTTATTCAAAAAAATCGTCATCTTTGGCGTCGGCCTGATCGGCGGCTCTTTTGCGCTGGCGATGCGCAAAGTGCACGCGACCGAAACCGTGGTGGGATTCGGGCGCACCGAGCAGCCGCTGGTGCACGCCAAGCAACTTGGCATTATCGACCGCATCGGCACGGATGTGGCAACGGAAGTCGCCGATGCCGATCTGGTCTTTCTGGCAACGCCGGTCGGGCAGATGACGGAACTGATGCGTGCCATCGCACCGCACCTGGGTCCCAAAACCATCATCACCGACGGCGGCAGCACCAAGTGCGACGTGGTGCGGGAGGTTTACGCACAACTCGGCAAAAAGGCCGCGCAGTTCGTTCCCGCGCATCCCATTGCCGGTGCGGAGCAGAGCGGGGCGAATGCGGCGCGATCCGACCTGTTCCAATGGAAGAAAGTGGTGCTGACCCCGTTGCCGGAAAACAGCGCGGTGTCGGTCGACCTGGTCAATCAGGCATGGGAATTGTGCGGTGCCATGGTGTGCAAGCTGACGCCGGAGCAACACGACGAGGTATTTGCCGTGGTCAGCCACTTGCCCCACCTGTTGTCGTTTGCGCTGGTACATGACATCGCGCAGCGCGACAACAGCGAACTGCTGATGTCCTTCGCCGCCAGCGGTTTCCGTGACTTTACCCGCATCGCCGCCAGCAGTCCTGAAATGTGGCGAGACATTTGCCTGGCGAACAAGGAACCCCTGTTACGCGAGTTGCAAATCTACATCGCAGAATTGAACCGGATGGGTTCTTTGCTGGCCGCGGGCGATGCGGCGCAGCTCGAACAGATCTTTCACGCCGCGCGCGAACTGCGTGCCGGCTGGGCATTGAAGTAACGATGCAGCACATCACGGGAGAACGTGTCTGGTGGCTGCTGATCGCTGTCACGGTGATCTGGTTCGCCAATCTCGAATACCGCAAGCTTATCAAGCCCGACGAGGGGCGATATGCCGAGATCCCGCGCGAAATGGTGGTCAGCGGCGACTGGGTCACGCCGCGTTTGAACGACCTGAAATATTTCGAGAAGCCGCCGCTGCAATACTGGGCAACCGCAACTGCCTATGAAGTGTTCGGTCAACATCAATGGACTTCCAGGTTGTGGACCGCGCTGACCGGTTTTGCCGGCATCCTGCTGGTGTGGTTCGCCGGCATACGATTGTTCGGACGCGAGGCGGCCGGGTATGCCGCGATATTGCTGGGCAGCAGCATGTTGTATGTGCTGATGGCGCACATCGATACGCTGGACATGGGCGTGACGTTCTTTCTGACGCTGGGCATCACCGGCCTGTTGCTCGGGCAGACCGATGAAGACCGCAAGCAGCGCCGCAACTGGATGTTGCTGGCCTGGGCCGGCCTTGCTTTGGCGGTATTGAGCAAGGGCCTGATGGGCCTGGTGTTGCCGGGCGCCGCACTGTTCATCTATGCCGTGGTGCAGCGCGATTTCTCTGTGTTCAAACGCATGCACTGGCTGGCCGGCATCGCGGTGTTCCTGCTGATCACCGCACCGTGGTTTTACCTGGTGATGAAAGCCAATCCGGAATTCTTCCAGAAATTCTTCATCTACGAGCACTACACGCGCTTCACCACCAAGGACCTGGGACGTTATCAGCCCTGGTATTACTTCGTTCCCGTGCTGCTGACCGGCATGTTGCCGTGGACGCTGCTGATGTTCGATACCCTGTTCAAAACCTGGCGCAGCAGCAGCCTGCACGATAGCGTCATCACCGGCAGGCCGTTCAATGCCGCGCGTTTCCTGCTGGTGTGGGCGGTGTTCATCTACCTGTTCTTCACCGTCTCCGGTTCCAAGCTGCCGTCTTATTTGCTGCCGATGTTTCCGGCACTGGCACTGCTGATGGGCATACGGCTGGCCGATATAGAGGTGCGCCGACTATTCTGGCTGATCGCCCCGATGCTACCTTTGACGCTGCTGGCGGTCGGATTCGCGCCGTTCACCGCGCGGCTGGCGGATACGCCGCTGCAACTGCAGGGTTACAGCGCCTATGCCTGGTGGCTGACCGTGGCTGCACTGGTCTGGTTGTTCGGCGTGGTCGCCGCGCTGCTACTGATGCGCCGCCCGCATGTTTACAAATCACCCAAGTTGGCGGCGGTGCTGATGCTGGCGATCAGCACGCTGCTGGCCGCACAACTCGGCACCTCCGGCTACAATACCATCGCACGGGAACGCTCCGCCTTCTATATCGCCAACGCGATACGTCCCTACGTGAAGGCTGACGAACCGTTCTATTCGGTGGATACTTACGAGCAGACCCTGCCGTTCTATCTGAAACGCACCTTTACCCTGGTGCAATACCAGGATGAGATGGCGTTCGGTATTGCGCAGGAGCCGCAGCGTTTCATACCGGACTATGCGAGCTTTGCCCCGGTCTGGCAGGCACAGCCGGCCGCGCTGGCGATCATGCCGGTGGAGACCTATGCGAAACTCAAACAACTGGATTTTGCGATGAAGACGATCTATGAAGATCCGCAATACGTCGTTGTCAGCAAGCCATGATCATTTACGGGAGTCGGCTATGAACCTGGTCAGCTTTGCCCTGATCTTCACCGGCGTGATGTTGAATGCCGCCGCGCAGATTTTGATGAAGGCCGGTACCAATGCGGTCGGCCATTTCGAATTCAGCACCGGGAACATCCTGCCCATCGGCATGAAGCTGGCGACCGAGTGGCACATCATCGTCGCGCTGGGTTGCTATGCGTTGAGCGTGGTGGTCTGGATACTCGCGCTGTCGCGCGTGCCGGTCAGCATCGCGTTCCCGATGCTGTCGATGGCCTACGTAGTGAATGCCGTCGCGGCGTATTATCTGCTGGGCGAACCATTCAGTTCCACCAAACTGGTCGGGATGGGCGTCATCATCCTGGGTGTGATCGTCATCTCGCGAGCATAACGCGAGTAACCCTGCCGTTCGTGGTGAGCTTGTCGAACCATGAACGGAAGATGAATAGCCGGTAAGTAAATCTGTTCACCCTTTGACATAACCAACGACTTGGCTGGCGGTATTTGACAGCCTAGTCGGATGGCTAGTAGTCTCATCAAGCTCAGGGCGAACGACTATCGAAAATTAACGGATACCTCCATGAATACTTTTTTGCCTTTTTCCAAACCCACCATAGACGAAGCGACCATCGCTTCGGTCGCGGAGACATTGCGCTCCGGCTGGATCACCAGCGGCCCCAAGGTACTGGAATTCGAGAAGCAACTCTCGGCGTATTTCGGCGGACGTCCGGTGCGCACCTTCAATTCCGGCACCTGCACGATGGAGATCGCGTTGCGCATCGCCGGCATCGGCCCAGGCGACGAAGTCATCACCACGCCGATCTCGTGGGTCGCGACCGCGAACGTGATCATCGAGGTCGGCGCGACGCCGGTGTTCGCCGACATCGATCCGGTCACGCGCAACATCGATCTGGACAAGCTGGAAGCGGCGATCACGCCGCGCACCAAGGCAGTCATCCCGGTATACCTGGCCGGCAAGCCGGTGGACATGGACAGGCTGTATGCGATCGCGGCCAAACACAAATTGCGCGTGATAGAGGATGCTGCACAGGCGATTGGCTCAACGTGGAAAGGAAAACCGATAGGCTCGTTCGGCGATTTCGTGTCGTTCAGCTTTCAGGCCAACAAGAACATCACTACTTCAGAAGGCGGCTGTCTGGTGTTGAACAATGCCGAAGAAGCCGTACTCGCTGAAAAATACCGGCTGCAAGGCGTCACTCGCAGCGGCTGGGATGGCATCGAGGTGGACGTGCTGGGCGGCAAGTTCAACATGACCGACATCGCTGCGGCAATCGGTTTGGGACAGTTTGCAAAATTACACGACATCACATCCCATCGACGCAAACTGGCCAGGCATTATTTCGCGACGCTGGGCAAGGATTTCGAGAAGCAGACCGGCGCGCAACTGCCGCCAGAGGATTACGAGAATACCAACTGGCACCTGTTCCAGATCGTGCTGCCGGAGCGCATCACCCGTCCCGAGTTCATGGAAAAAATGAAAGCGCACAACATCGGCATCGGTTTCCACTACGCGCCCATTCATTTATTCAAACTTTATCGCGCGAGGGGTTTCAAGGAGGGCATGTTCCCGGTCGCCGAGCGTGTCGGCAAGCAGATCGTCTCGTTGCCGATGTTTTATGCGATGAACGAAA
>JBBRDZ010000054.1:0-14942 GCA_038203435.1 Burkholderiales bacterium | reverse complement strand
CGCCGTCCGACTCACTCACACCGGCTCACCAACGCATTCAGCATGGTCCATGGGAATTTGGGCCAGAGACCAATTTCTTGGAATTCAACGGTACGGCTCCCCTGAAATCTGCGGGATCAATCGAGTCTGACCCTATCGATTTGAGGTTCTCGAGATTGCGACTTTTCCCACCAATCGATGCGGGTACCAGATGGTCTTCTGTAGCCATCATGAACCTGTCATAGTCAGCTGTAAGGTCCATGCCGCAATAGACGCAGCGACCCATGTCACGTTCGAAGAGCTGCACGAATTTAGATTTCGTTGGCGGTGTCATAAGTAGCCTTGCATAAAGTTATAAATCGTCCCCCATTCCATTCGTACATTAGCACCACTGACTCTGACAAGGAACGCCGTCATTATTTCCGTCCATTTTTACGTTGGGACAGTTTCTAAGAAAGAATTCAGCTTCTTCACATGATGTCATTTGAGAACAATAGGTTCTACCGTCACAGCTATATTTTCTTTCAGATATGGAAGGCTTGCCGTCAAATTTGGAATCTGAGTTTGCACCTTCTGAATTGATATTTTGGCCGGATGTAACTGTGACTGAATTTTTAATGCTTTCAATGTTTTTACATTCGGTGCCAACGGGCGGTTTGCCATAGATAATGCGACCATCGGATGTCGTGCATTTGGAATATTCAATGGGTTGGGAGTAAAGCGCAGTGCTACCAGACGCCAGCGCTTTGATTTCGTTGTAGTGCATAAAACCATACCAAGCCAACGCAGCTACCAAGAATAAAATTATTATTGATTTCACTTGATGTTTCCTTCGAGCTATCCCATGAAACATGGGGGCGGAGGTTCATTCCATCGGCAGGTACTACAATTGGTTTCCGTCCCCATGTATTTCGATGCTGACCCCTTTAATTCCGCGGATCAATTCGTTCCAGATCACATCGCTGTCCTCGGACTTGAATTGCAGGTACAACGAAACTTCCTCGGGAAAAGCGTCGCTGCAGCCGAGGCGCTCGAGATAGCCCGTGTCTCCCCCCGTGGCATGATCGGCCTCCCAGGCCCGCACGATGGCCTGCCACAACGCGCGCTCGAACGGCTCATCCTGTTCGTCAAAACCATACTGCCATTTCAGGAAAGACGCTTCCGCGGGAGAGAGTTCAGTGCTGCGTAACTGTATGCTCATGGTTCCTCCTGGTGAATATTGGATTGTATGGGGACGGAGTTCAATTCATTTCACCAGATCACGGGCTCCGTTCCATGTATTTCAGGAAAAATATTCGATGCTGACCCCTTTAAATTCCGCTATCGATTTCTGAATCGGCGGGTAATTTCAAATGGGCTTTACCCATTGGAGTCTCATCAAAACAATTCGACTCCGGTACCTTTAGTCGCGGCAATGGCAAGTGTCAATTTCACTGAAATGCCCGACAATCGAATGAGTTTAAAGTTTGTTATATTGCTCATTAACGGCGTCTAATCCTTTAAGCATCACGGCCTTCAGTTCACTGTTTTCGTGCATTGTTTTCTGCATACTGGCCAAAGCATCTATCAGAGCGATCGTAGGCATTACTAAAGTAGTAGACGGAGAGAAGGTATTATTAGGCCCAACTTCCAGACCAAGCATCAACTTGGAATTTATAGGTCCAATACTTACATTTAATACTCTATCTGCATAAATTAACGATGTTGGGCCATCTAGAACAGTCAAATTTACTTGATCATCTTTACTCTTAGATTTTGATACCATCATAGCTCCCTATTTTTCTTCAGATGTTGTTAGTGTCAGCAAATCAACTCTCTGTGGTGTTACTCTCATCTCAAATGAGCTATTTGCTTGTATTAGCGTTCCCACATTTGGTAGCGTCACTTTTGTCATGAAAGACTCAACACCGCCCGCTACATTGCTGATATAAAAATTTTTATATTTGCCTGCTGACATATCAGCAGCCACTTCATCTGCTGATTGAATTTCAATTATAGGAAATGACTTCAAAGAAAGCCGGTCAGAAAACCGCCTGCCTATCACTTGCAAAAATGTATCTGCTCTGATTTGCCAAGGCTGTTTAGGTGGTAATGCGACTGGAGAGCGAAACGAGATGTCAAACTCAAATCCTAGGCAAGATGAAAATTCCCATATGGATTTAACAGTAAGGTTTTGCTTCCCAGATAAGACTTTTGTCACTCTGCTCTTTTCCCATCCCAAATCTGCTGCCATCTCAGAACGATTTTTTTTGCAAAACGACATTAATCCTGCTAATTGAGTCGCCAAATGATCTTTCTTTAATTCAAATGGATCAACCTGACCAACATCTGAAAATGCATCAAATGAATTATCTTCTACTTTGTCCAGACTGTTTGGCACAAGTGCTGTGGAGTTAGTCATACAACCCTCGCATTAAAATCATTCATCCGTAAGCAATCCAATACTTGGCGAGCTAATTCTTCGAGTTGCAATTTCTCGCCTTTACTTAAATTATCTTTGCGTTTCGGCCATGTTTTTAAAATACAAATAATCTTATTTGGTAGATAGATAAAATAAATACGGATAGCTCCCCCACCCCAAATTCTAAAAATCTTAATTGCTTCTCCATTTATTTTGAATGAGTGCGCTTCATGACACTGCTTTTCATTATAAATATCTTTAAGATTTTGCCCTGTATTCGCTTTATTTAAAAAGCTAACGTACGTTGTTAATGCAGATTTCCTATCAACAATCTCAAGATGTTTCAAATCCGCATTAAGGGTATTTGTAGCTTTATCTGCTTCCGGACAAATGGTATAAATTTTCCAACAGCCGTCCCAATCATCAGGCGCTTTATAGCCAGTACTTAGTGGTAAGACTACACGCGTAAAGTATGGTTGCATGAATGTTAACTTATAAATGAACCGTCTTGCAACTAGGCAAATTTAACTTCAATCCTGCGTTAAAGTAATACAATGGTTATTAAAGAAAAAATCCCTGTTTCCAGGGATTTTTCTTCCATCTCAATACATCACCCGCAAGCCCCAATCGCCCCGCAACTCGTACAAAACTCGCAGCCGTCCTTCTTGATCAGCGTGGAATTACCGCATTCCTTGCACACCTTGCCGGCGATGCGCCGGATGCCGGTGGATTTGAGGTGCGCTTCGGGGATCTCCAGCACGCCCATCTGCTGAACAGGGAAGCCGTGCTCGTCGAGGATGCCGAGCATCGAGTAGCGGTGGATGATCAGTTTGGCGACATAGGACACCGTCGAGGGATAGCTTTCCATCTTGACGCTGCCCGGCACGCGCGCCATGAAATCGCCGAGCGGTTCGCCGAAGTTGATCAGTTTGCGCAGCTTCATGCCGATCCAGGCCGGGTCGATCACGCGCATGTCCAGGCTGAGCACCTTGCACAGCCCGTCCAGTGCGCGCGGATACACGCCGGACAGCCACATCGAGTAGGGGCGGCGCTGGCCGTCGGGCAACACCAGTTCTTTCAGGCCCAGCACAAAGTCGTCGCCGGTGCCGGCGTTGGAGATGTCCACCGTCCAGCTCATGGTGCCGTCGGTGCCGGTCTTCGGTTCTTTCTTCGCGAACAGTGCGTCCATCATCGGCGTGGTCGCACCATCGATCACTTCCAGCGCGCCCAGTTCTTCGATGCGGTATTTCAGCAGGTGCGCGAACGCGGCGACCAGGCTGGGCATGCGTTTGGTTTCGCCGTCCGGCGGCATCGGCATGTCGAAGGCGTCGTCGCCGGCGGTCTTCATCAGCATCTCGAGCTTCATGCGTACCCATACCGGGTCGCGTGCGCGCATGTCCATCGACAATGTCTTGGCCAGTGCGCCGAGTCCGCGCGGTTGTTCCGCGCCGTTCACCCACACTTCGAACGGATGGTTGATGCCGTTGGTGGTGTGCGAGACGAACACCACGAAACTGCCGAGCGAATGCTTGACCACTTGCGAGACCCAGCCCGAGCTGCCGCCGGCCAAGGCGGGACGGCCCGGCCAGCGCAACGAGGCGAGCGCCGGGGTAGGGGTGTTCTCGAGCACGATGCGGCGGTCCTGGTCGAACACGAAATCCTGCGGCTGTTCTTCCTTGGTTTCCGCGGTGACCGACAGTACCGAACCCAGGATGTTGTTCGGGCGATAGGTCGCCAGGCCTTTCAGGCCGGCCTTCCAGGCTTCGGTGTAGAGATGCTGGAATTCCTCGTAGGGATATTCGGCCGGCACGTTGACGGTCTTGCTGATCGAGGTGTCGATGAACGGCGCGACCGCCGCCACCATCTTCATGTGGTCGATCGCCGATATCTCCAGCGCGGTGACGAATGCGGCGGGCAGATTGTTGGTGTCGCCGCCCATGTGTTTGTACCTGCGCCAGGCGTGGTCTTCCACCGGATAATCCTTGGTGCCGCCCTCGGCCATGCGCTTCTTGCGCGTGTAGAACCAGGAGAACGGCGGCTCGATGCCGTTCGAGGCATTGTCGGCGAACGCCAGCGAGATGGTGCCGGTGGGTGCGATCGACAGCAGGTGGCTGTTGCGCAGGCCCTGCTTGCGGATCTTGTCCTTGATCTCGTCCGGCAGGCGCGAGGCGAAGCGTGGGGAGGCCAGATATTGCGCGGCATCCAGCAACGGGAACGCGCCGCGTTCGACGGCCAGCTCCGAGGAGGCGAGATAGGATTCGTCGCGCATCACGCGCGAGATGTCGGCGGCAAAGGCGCGCGCTTCGTCGGTGTCATAGCGCAGGCCCAGCATGATCAGCGTATCGCCCAACCCGGTGAAGCCGAGCCCGATGCGGCGCTTGTTTTGTGCTTCGAGATTCTGTTCGGGCAGCGGCCAGGCGGTGACATCCAGCACGTTGTCCAGCATGCGCACCGCGACCTGCACCAGTTGCTTGAATTGCGCAAAGTCGAAGGTCGCGTTGACGGCGAACGCATCGACCACCATGCGCGTCAGGTCGATCGAGCCCAGGCAGCAGCAGCCGTACGGCGGCAGCGGCTGTTCCGCACAGTTGTGGACATACAATCCATTGGCATCGAATGCATGCACATCGGCAACGGTCACGTCATACACATCTTCCACGCCGTCTTCTTCCAGTGACAGCACGGTCGCGACGAAACGCTCGGAATTCGGCTTGCGCTGATAGTCCTTGAGCAGGCCATTCAGTCTGTCCATCTTGTCGCTATCCGCAAAGCCGATCAGTTCGGCATAACGCACGATATTATCGCCGCTGATGATGAGTTCATGCAGTGCCTGGCAGGGATATTCCTTTGCGCCGCCCTTGCCGTCCGGCAATGACTTCATGCCGCCCGGGCGGCGATCCCGGTAGATCGTGGCGATGATGCCGAGACGCTGCAGCATGCGCTGCACGGCCTCCAGATTGCCGAGGTCGATCTGCGTCAGGCGAACGCTGATGCCTTTTTGCAGCGAGCCCTGCACCGACCCATCGGCATCGAACATGCCGCGCAATACGCCGCGATAGAAGTCGGATGAGCCGGTTTCGATCGCCGCAGTGAAGCGCTTGTTGCCGGGCGTCAGGCCCAGCTCCAGTGCCAGCGTGCGCAACGCACCGGTCGCCAAACGATATTCACCGCGGCCATCGACCGGCTTTTGCCAGCCGTTGAAATCGGCGCGGTGCGGCAACGAGCGCGCCGCTTGTTCGGCGGCATGCATGACACCGGCAACGCCAGTCGACGGGATCATGTCGCCGCCGTTGGCGATCTTCAACGCAGCGGCATCCCAGACGCTCAGCACCGCTTTGTCGTTTTTGAGCGTGCCATCGCCGATCAGCAGGCCGATCAGATAGCCTTCATTTTCATTATGCGCACCGTTCCATGCCTGCATCGCGCGATGATCGTGCAACACGATCTGATCGTCGCTGCGCAGTTCGCCGGCCTTGACCCATTCTGTTTCGCGCAAATGGCGCGTCATGCGCGGAACGCGCAGCACCGGATGGTCTGCGGTCAAACGCAATGAATGTCCTTCGGCGGTTTTCAGGCGCAACACCGGTTTGGTGCCGGTGAAGAAGAAGCCTTGCGATTCGGTGGGGTAGGATTTGCCGTCGACTACGGCAGAAAACGACTCGCCGATCAGGCTGCGCACCTGGCGCGCGCCGCGGTCTGTCATCACCCAGGTATCGGCGGTGACGCAGGGGTTGGTCGCCTCGATATTCTCGCAATAGGACAGGTTGTTGTCGCGGTTCATCAGGTCGATGAACAGCACGCCCGGCTCGGCGTGGTCGTAGGTGCTTTCCATGATCTGCTTCCACAGATCGGAAGCCTGTATCTTGCGGTACACCCACTTGCCGTCGGCACGCCGCGCTGCACCCTCGGCCTTGAGCGCATCGGAAGGCTCGGCGACGTGTACCAGCTCGAACGGCTGGTCGTTCTCGAGCGCGTGCATCAACTCGTCGGTCACGCCGACCGAGATGTTGAAGTTGCGCAGGTCGCCCTGGTCCTTGGCGTGGATGAAGCGTTCGATGTCGGGGTGGTCGCAGCGCAGCACGCCCATTTGGGCACCGCGCCGTGCACCGGCCGATTCCACCGTCTCGCAGGAGCGGTCGAACACGCGCATATAGGAGATCGGGCCGCTGGCGCGCGAATTGGTGCCGCG
Source organism: Burkholderiales bacterium (assembly GCA_038203435.1). Lineage (GTDB taxonomy): Bacteria > Pseudomonadota > Gammaproteobacteria > Burkholderiales > Gallionellaceae > Gallionella. The sequence continues at coordinate 8,373 of JBBRDZ010000054.1, read as the reverse complement.
CACGATCGCGCCCTCGGGGCGTATGGTCGAGAAATCGTAACCGACGCCGCCGCCACGGCGCATGGTTTCGGCAGCCTGTTGCAATGCGTCATAGATGCCGGGCCGGCCGTTGCTGATGCCGGAGATCGCATCGCCGACCGGTTGCACGAAGCAGTTGATCAGGGTCGCCTGGTTCTTCAATCCCGCCGCCGAGTTGATGCGGCCGGCCGGCACAAAGCCGTTCTCCTGCGCGAGGAAGAACACTTCTTCCCAGTGTGCGCGCTGCGCGGGGATCTCGGCCTGCGCCAGTCCGCGCGCCACGCGGCGGCGCACGTCCTGCAGCGAGGTCTCGCCGGGCTCGGCGTATTTCTCCAGCAACACTTCGGTGCTGATCTCTTGTGTCATGGGCGTGCTTCCTTGCGTGGACAGATCTGCCTTGGTCTTGCCGGTGAACTCGCTGAGTATCTGTTTGACGGATACCGGCTTGTCGCTATCGATTTCGTACATGATGTTACTCCCTTCAAGGCTAGGGATACTTAGTCCCAATAAAACAAAAAACCACTATAGGTAGTGGCTTGCCGTATGATTTTCACTAATTGTAGTGGTCAGGGGATGGATTGCAAGTGAAACATTAGACCAATAATATTTTATTTTTCCCAACAGCAACTTAGCGGCAAAAATAATTACAAGGCACGCATTTTGCTGATTGCCCCGCATGGCCATCACGGCAGCAGGGTTTCCGGCTCCTGGTCATAGTCGGTGATGGTTTTTTCGATCTCGCCGCTGGCATTCAGGCGCACGATCTTGAAATCATGGAACACATGTTCATCCATGAACCAGTATTTGATCCCGAGCAGGTTGGCGACTTGCTTCGTGGTGGCTTCGCTGCCGGTGAGCAGGTGCCAGTTGTTTCGCTCCACCCCGCGGCTGACCCGGTATTGCCGCCAGGCTTGCGGCGTATCGTTGCTCGGATCGAGGCTGATGATCATGAAGTCGATCTGCAACTTCTTGGCATCGGCCAGTGTCTGAATCGCCTTCAATTTCGAAAAGGTGACTGAGCACGAAAAACGACAATTGCTGTGTTCCATGGTGAGGATCATCGGCTTGCCGCGCCAGTCGGACAGGTGCACCGTTTCGTTGCGGTCATTGGTGAAGGCATCGGGCACCGCGTAGAGGTTGAGCGGGGCGGCCGATGCCGATGCGGATGCCAGACAGGCAAGCACCAACAATGTCGCCCGCATCACTCCTGCCGGAATCTTGCGTGATGACTGCGAGTGGTATGCCCTGTTCAAGGTATCCGTCCCTTCAACCGCTATTTGCCGGTTTTGACTGCATCGTCACTGCCGAGTTCGTTGCGGAATTTTTCCAGCTTGTCGTGAAAATCTTTCCCCTCGCCGTAACGCAGGAAACGCGCATAGCGCTGATCAGCGCCGAGGATCTTGCGCGCGTGCTTGATCGGGCAGAAATATTGCTCGGTACGTGCGGTGATCTCGCGCGCGTAATTCAGCAGCCCGACGCCATACGAGCAATACATGCAATCGAGTTTTTCGACGATGTTCAGATAGGCCAGATAGCGACGATCCAGCACGATGTAGTCGGCGCGCTTGACCCGGGCGATCCCGTAGACCGGGAAGCAGGTCAGCTGATAGAAGGTGATGAACAGGTCGAGCAGGATGAACGGAAAGATCATCGCGTAGATGACCGGCATCGTGAGAAAGTTCAGCGGGCGCACGGTAAAGAATAGATACCAGGAGCTCTTCTTGAGCTTGCGGTGTGCCGTCTTGACGGCATCCTCGAACACCACGCGCTGGCCTTCGATCTTGTAGTGGATGATCTTCTCGTGTTCCTCGACGGCGGCGTTCAGCTCGGCTTCGAGCGTACTCATCTGCTTAAGTAACTGGCGTATCTTTTCGTTCATGGCAATGTTTTCCGGTGAGTGTGCTGCTTGTTCGACTTGCCAGATAAAGAATTGCTAACCCCCCAGCAGATTCAGCAGCCCGTCCAGTCCGACAAAGTTCAGCGCATACGCGGCTTGCTCGCGTACCACCTGCTTGGCATGGTAGGCGACGCTGATGCCGGCCTGCGCCATCATCTTCAGGTCGTTTGCGCCGTCGCCCATCGCGATGACCTGCTCCGGTTTCAACTTCAGTTCATCGCGGACCCTGATCAGCCAGTCGGCCTTGCCCTGTGCATCGAAGACGTTGCCCAGCACTTTGCCGGTGAGCTTGCCGTCGGCGATCTCGAGGGTGTTGGCATGGGTGTAGTCCAGTCCGAGTCTGGCCTTGAGGCGCTCGGTGAAGAACACGAAGCCGCCGGACACCAGCATGGTCTTGATGCCGCAGGCTTTCGATTCCGCCAGCATGGTCTCGGCGCCGGGCGAAAGTTTCAGGCGTTCGTCATACACACGCTGAAGGGCGTATTCGTCCAGTCCCTTCAGCAGCGCAACGCGGCGGCGCAGGCCTTCGGCGAATTCGATTTCGCCACGCATCGACGCTTCGGTGATCGCCGCGACCTGAGGCTTGAGTCCATGCATGTCGGCGATCTCGTCGATACATTCGATGGCGATCAACGTGGAATCCATGTCCATCACCAGCAGACCGAAATCCGCCAGCTTGCGCCCGGCCGGCACCATGCCATGATCAAGGTGGTTGGACATGCAGTAAGAAGCGATGTCGGCGTGGGGCTGCGCTGCACGCAAACGGTATGCGTGTGCCGAGATATGCTCATACCCCGTGCATTGCGACAGTCGGGCAAGATGTTCGAGATGGCTGGTGGCGATGTTGTGTGTGCTCTGGATGATCAGATTCATGGGTGCGAAGGAAAGATTTGGGCATACGCCGGGACGTGCTATTTTAAATCAATTCCCGGACGGGACATGCGGAATGAAGGAGATCGAATACGAAGTGCCGCCGTGCCTGCGTTCCGGGCACGGTGCTGCAGCGGTAAGCCGGTTCAGGCAAAGCAGAACTTGCAGGGCGGGGTGGAAAGCCGGTTCCTAATAATGTTCGCAACGCTGCGGCTTGCCGGCATGACAGCCCGGTACAGTGTTGCTTCCCATCGTGAGGTGCAGCAGGCAGGCCAGAAAATCCCGGCAAACACGGCTGCAGCTGTACCGAATTACGCCTGATGGGGTTAAGCGCTTGCGTGTTCGTGTTAGAATGCGCCCCTTTTGATTTATCGTGGAGAACAGTATGTTTATAAGCAACGCCTATGCAGAAGCCACCGCAGCCTCGCCGGATAACGGCATCATGAGTTTTTTGCCGCTGATCGCATTGATCGCGGTGTTCTACTTCCTGGTGTTGCGCCCGCAGTCCAAGCGCGCCAAGGAACAGAAAGCCATGATGGAAGCGCTGCAACGCGGTGACGAAGTCGTGACGATCGGCGGCGAAGTCGGGCTCGTCAGCAAGGTGTTCGAACAGTATCTGGCCATCGAGATCGCCGATAACCTCGAAGTAAAAGTTCAAAAGAGCGCGATCCAGAGCGTATTGCCCAAGGGCACCATCAAGGCGATCAAGTAAGCACATTCCGCATCTTCGCTAATTTCGCGGGTTCGTGGCCTGGCCCGGACACGAACGCAGTCACCAAGAGGTTGTCATGAACCAATATCCCCTGTGGAAATATTTGCTGATACTGGTCGCAATACTGGCCGGGTTGTTGTATACGTTGCCGAATCTTTACGGCGAATCGCCCGCTGTGCAGGTGTCGCCTGCACGCAGCAATCTGAAAGCCGATGACGCATTGCTGGGTCGCGTCGATGCGGTGCTGAGATCGGCCGGGCTGGCCCCGGAACTGGTGATGCTGGACAGCAACAGCGTCAAGGCGCGCTTTGCCGATACCGACAGCCAGTTGAAAGCGAAAGATGTGTTGATCGCGCAGTTGGGCGAGGATTATGTGGTCGCGCTGAATCTGCTGCCGCGCTCGCCGCAGTGGCTGACCGATCTGCACGCGTTGCCGATGTATCTCGGCCTGGACTTGCGCGGCGGCGTACACTTCCTGATGCAGGTGGACATGGCGGCGGCGCTGAACAAGGCGCTGGATGCGGCTACCGGCGACATGCGCAGCGCATTGCGCGAACAGAATATCGCCTATGGCGGCGTGACCCGTGACGGCGACAGCTTGACGGTGAAGTTTCGCGATGCCGCCGCGCGTGACAAGGGGGAAGCCGAACTCAAGCAGCGCTTCAGCGACTATACGCTGAGCAGCGTCGATAGCCGCGGCGAATACAGCCTGCTGGTCACGCTCAAGCCGCAGGCGGAGAAACGTATCCAGGATGCCGCCGTGCAGCAGAACCTGATCACCCTGCGTAACCGGGTGAACGAACTGGGCGTGGCCGAGCCGGTGATACAGCAACAGGGTGCGGACCGGGTGGTGGTGCAGTTGCCCGGCGTGCAGGATACGGCACGCGCCAAGGAGATCCTCGGGCGTACCGCCACGCTGGAAGTGCGCATGGTGGATGAGACTCATCAGTACATCCAGGGTGTGGCCGTGCCGTTCGGCGACGACATGTTCAAGGATCGCGAAGGCAGGCCGCTATTGGTCAAGAAACAGGTGATCTTCACCGGGGAGCGTATCAACGATGCACAACCCGGTTTCGACAGCCGCACCAATGAAGCGGCGGTGCATCTGAATCTGGATGGAGTGGGGGCAAGGTTGTTCAAGGAAGCGACCCGCGAGAATGTCGGCAAGCGCATGGCGATCATCCTGTTCGAAAAGGGCAAGGGAGAGATCGTCACCGCCCCGGTGATCCGCGAGGAGATCGGCGGTGGCCGGGTACAGATCAGCGGCAGCATGAGCACCACCGAGGCCCAGGATACCTCGCTGTTGTTGCGTGCCGGCGCGTTGGCGGCACCGATGGAGATCATCGAAGAGCGTACCGTGGGACCCAGCCTGGGAGCGGAGAATATCTCGCGCGGTTTCAATTCGACCAAGATCGGTTTCATCATGGTTGCGCTGTTCATGATGTCTTATTACCTGATGTTCGGCACCATATCGGTGATTTCGCTGGCGGCCAACCTGTTGTTGCTGGTGGCGTTACTGTCGATGATGCAGGCCACGCTGACCCTGCCCGGCATGGCCGGCATCGCGCTGACGCTGGGTATGGCGATCGACGCGAACGTGCTGATCAACGAACGCATCCGCGAGGAACTGCGCAACGGCGTCTCGCCGCAGGCAGCCATCCACGCGGGCTACGACCGGGCGTTCGGCACCATCCTGGATTCCAACGTGACCACCTTCATCGCCGGCATCGCGCTGTTCATGTTCGGCTCCGGTCCGATCAAGGGTTTCGCGGTGGTGTTGTGTCTGGGCATCATGACGTCGATGTTCAGCGCGGTGCTGATCTCGCGCGCGATCGTGAATCTGATCTACGGTCGTAAGGCCAGGCTCACCAAAGTGGCAATAGGCTAAACCCTTTCCCTGACCCTCTCCCGCAAGCGGGCGAGGGGAGGTATGCTCTCTCGCCCCGTCGGGGGAGAGAGTCGGGGAGGGAAAATATTGAGGAATAAATATTATGGAATTTTTCAGGATCAAGCACGACATCCCGTTCATGAGTTATGGACGCTATACCACCTCGATCTCGCTGGTGACTTTTTTATTCGCGATATTCTTCCTCGCCACCAAGGGTCTGAACTTCGGCGTCGATTTCACCGGCGGCACGGTGATGGAGGTGCATTACGCGCAGTCGGCCGATCTTCCCAAAGTGCGTGCGCAGCTGGCCGACACCGGCCTGCCGGATGCACTGGTGCAGAACTTCGGTTCCAGCTATGACGTGCTGATACAGGTGCCGGCCAAGCAGAATGCCGCCGGGGCCAAGCTCAGCGAACAGGTCATGGCCAGCTTGCGCAAGCAGGATGCCAGCGTCGAGGTGCGCCGCGTGGAATTCGTCGGTCCGCAGGTCGGCAAGGATCTGATCGACAACGGTGAGTTGGCGCTTCTGCTGGTGTCGCTGGGTATCGTCGGCTATCTGTGGCTGCGCTTCGAATGGAAATTCGGTCTGTCCGCCATCATCGCCAACCTGCATGACGTGGTGATCATCCTCGGCTTCTTTGCCTTTTTTCAATGGGAGTTTTCACTCTCGGTGCTGGCGGCGGTACTGGCGGTGCTCGGTTATTCGGTGAACGAGTCGGTGGTAGTGTTCGATCGTATCCGCGAAAATTTCCGCACCATGCGCAAGGCCGGTGTGGCAGAGATCATAGACAATGCCATCACCCGTACCATGTCGCGTACCATCATCACCCACGGCAGTACGCAGATCATGGTCGGCGCGATGCTGTTCCTGGGCGGCGAGACGCTGCACTATTTCGCGATGGCATTGACCATCGGCATCCTGTTCAGCATCTACTCATCGGTGCTGGTCGCCAGCCCGTTGCTGATGATGTTCGGCGTGTCGCGCGAAGATTTCATCAAGCCGGAAAAGGCCGAAACTGAAGAAGTGCTGCCTTAAGCCGTGGAGGTGCTCAGCGCATTCATCGACATCATCCTGCATCTGGATGCGCACCTGCTGGCGTTGACCCAGCAATACGGCGTCTGGGTGTATGCGATCCTGTTTTTGATCATCTACAGCGAGACCGGTCTGGTGATCGCGCCGTTCCTGCCCGGTGATTCGCTGTTGTTCGTGGCCGGTGCGCTGTGCGGCATGGGCGCGTTGCAGCTGGACTGGTTGATACCGTTGCTGGTGCTGGCAGCGTTCAGCGGCGACAATACCAACTACTGGATCGGCCGCCTGGTCGGCATGAAATTGCTCAAACGCGTCAGCAGCAGGGTGATCAGGCCCGAACATCTGGCCAAGACCCACGCCTTCTACGAGAAGCACGGCGGCAAGACCGTGGTGCTCGCACGCTTCCTGCCCATCATCCGCACCTTTGCACCGTTTGTGGCGGGCATCGGCCTGATGAACTACCGGATGTTCGTACTGTTCAGTGCGCTGGGCAGCCTGGCGTGGATCAGCAGCATGACCGTGGCCGGCTATCTGTTCGGCAACATTCCGGTGGTGAAGGAAAATCTGACCCTGATCATCCTGGGCATCATCGTGATCTCGTTATTACCGGCGATCAGCGAATACATCCGTCATTTGAGAAGTAAGCAATCCGTCTGACCTGACCGCGATGTCCGCTTGCAGATTGCGGTTTCAACCGGTCGATGCAACGCACCAAGCACGGAATATTTCATCCGGTCTATTTTAATTATACAATGCTCCAAAGCGCTACATTCTAAAGCGGACACTGGCGAAACCAGTTGAACTGAGGCGGCTCAGCAAGAAGTGATTGTCTGTTTCGTCCTCGTGCCGATCGGTTAACACGATCTACTCACCGACAATTGTTTAAGTAAAACTCATGAGTTTCGCCAGTACCTATTTCAATCCCCCTGTACAACGAGATACAGGAGTCATAGCCATTATTGGCATGGCACATGGAACATCCCATTTTTTCCATCTGCTGCTCCCCCCGCTCTTCCCCTGGCTGATGCCAGCCTTCGGGCTCGATTTTTCCGGGATAGGTCTAACCATCACTGTTTTCTTCGTCGTCTCCGGCATTGGGCAGGCACTGGCAGGATTTGCAGTGGACCGTTTCGGTCCGGTGCGTGTATTGTTATTCGGCATGAGCTGTTTTCTATTTTCCGGCTTGTGGTTGGGATTATTTGCTCATCATCGGGTGGATTTGTTCGTAGTCGCGGCCTTGGCCGGACTTGGGAATAGCGTACTGCATCCGGCCGATTACACGATACTCAATCGCAAGGTTTCGACGTCGCGCTTGGGACACGCCTTCTCGATCCACGGACTTTCAGGGAATCTTGGCTGGGCTCTGGCACCGGTATTCCTAACCGGAATCGCGACAGTATTCAGCTGGCAGACCGCTGCAGTTGTTGCAGGGTTAATGGCTCTTCCGGCCATGGTGCTGCTTTGGCGTTTTCAGGGAATGCTCGAATCAATACCGGTCGAGGCTGCCAAAGAAAACATACCGGTACATGGAACATTTTCCTTTCTTGGTGTCGGTGCTGTCTGGCTTTGTTTCTGCTTCTTTTTACTGACATCATTGGCTTTCGGCACGTTTCAGAATTTCGGAGCACCGGTGTTACAACACCTTTATGGATTACCGCTAGTGACTGCCGTCGCCGCACTTTCCACTTTCCTTCTGGTCGCGGCTGGCGGTATTTTCGTAGGGGGCTTTGTTGCTCAGCTTCACACTCAAGACCATATCATTGCCATCGTACTGACCATAGCAGCACTGCTTGCAATCGTCCTGTCACTGGAAATAATTCCGGCTTGGGCGGTGCTGCCGGTCATGGCAGGAATTGGCTTCTTTACCGGTATTGCAGGCCCCTCAAGGGATCTGCTGATACGTCGCGCAGCAACCGCGCGTTTCGGTCAGGCTGCCTATGGGCGGATCTATGGCTTTG
>JBBRDZ010000053.1:0-15168 GCA_038203435.1 Burkholderiales bacterium | reverse complement strand
CTTACCCTGGTGTGGGCGCGGAAGAACGCGGCCAGTCCTAGGCGATCGGGCGCAACCTCTACGAGATGAGCGAGTTGCGCGTGCCGATCATCTGCACCGTGATCGGCGAGGGCGGCTCGGGCGGCGCGCTGGCGATCGCGGTGGGCGACGCGCTGCTGATGCTGCAATACAGTACCTATTCGGTGATCTCGCCGGAAGGCTGTGCATCCATATTATGGAAGAGCGCGGAACGCGCGGCTGAAGCCGCGGAGACCCTGGGCATCACCGCGACGCGCCTGAAGGCGCTGGGTCTGGTGGACAAGATCATCAGCGAGCCGCTGGGCGGCGCACATCGGGATTATGCCGTGACCATGCAGAACGTTAAAAAGTCTTTGCAGGAAGCGCTGAAGACCGCCCAAAGCAAGCCGACCGTAACGCTGATGCAGGATCGTTTCAATCGCTTGATGAGCTATGGCAAATTCAAGGAAGTCGTACTCCCGTAATCTGTATTCCGCCCGACATCCCTGCGCTGCACATGCGGCCTATGCTGATTTGCCGGGCGGATTGACATTGCGCGGCAAGGTTGCTGTCGGGGCCTGCCGGTGGACTTGAAAAACACCCTCGTCGAGCGCGTGGCTGAGCAGCTCGTGCCGCGTCTTCCCGTCCATGCTTCCATCCTGGTCGGTTTGAGCGGCGGGGTGGATTCGGTGGTGTTGCTGCACCTGCTGCACCGTCTCGGCGCTGACCATTCCTGGCAGCTATCCGCACTGCATGTCCATCACGGTATCAGCAGCAATGCCGATCAATGGGCAGATTTCTGCACCCGCCTATGTGCCAACTATTCCATTCCTTTGCACGTCGAACATGTCGATATCACTCCGTTACGTGCGCTCGGTATCGAAGCCGCGGCACGCAAACTGCGTCAAGAGACGTTCGCCAGGCAAGCGTGCGACTTCGTGATACTGGGACATCATGCCGACGATCAGGCGGAAACGCTGCTGCTGCAGCTGTTGCGCGGCGCCGGGGTGCGAGGCTCCAGCGCCATGCCTGTCCTGAGCTCGTCGAAGCGGCCTGTCCTGATAACCAGCGACTTGCCCGCTCGCGGGCTTAGTCGAATGGCTAGCAGTTCCACCAGCCAGCCGAAGCAGCCGCTGTACCCGGAGCACGCCGGTTCGCCGGCCGTGCTGCGTCCTTTGCTGCATTGCTCGCGCCGCGACATCATGGCCTACGCCATCGAGCATGGCTTGCAGTGGATGGAGGATGAGAGCAATGCCGACGACAACTACCCGCGCAATTTCCTGCGCAATCGGGTGCTGCCGCTGCTGGAGGAAAGATTCCCGTCCTATCGCGAGACACTGGGGCGCAGTGCACGGCATTTCGCCGAGGCCGGCGGCTTGCTGGATGAACTGGCCAGTCAGGATGCAGGGCAGTCACTGGATGGTGATACCCTGCCGGTTGCGGCGCTGCGGTCCCTGTCCCAGCCCCGCGCGAAGAACCTGCTGCGTTATTTCCTGCATGGGCAGGGCGCATCCATGCCGCAAAGCACCCATCTTGAAGAAATGCTGCGACAGTTCTGCGATGCGCGACCGGACGCCGCCGTGAGTATGCCCTGTGGAGATCGACTGGTCAGACGCTATCAGGACCGACTCTATGTGTTGCCAGTGGCAGCGGAATTTGACCGGGACTATGTGTTGACATGGCAGGGTGAAGACTTTCTGGAATGGCCTCCGCTGGCATCACGATTGCATTTTTCATCCTCCCGCGGTGCCGGGGCTAGCCTGAAAAAGTTGCAGCATGCTCCGCTGACGGTGCGTTTGCGCAGGGGATCAGAAGCTTTGCGGTTGCATCCTGCTGCGGCCAAGCGCAGCCTGAAAAATCTGTTGCAGCAATATCATATTCCGCCCTGGCAGCGTGAACGTTGGCCATTGTTGTTTAGCGGCGAAGAGTTGGTGTGTGTGGTGGGCTTGGGCATCAATGCCGACTATCAAGCGCTGGAAAACGAAGACGGGTTGTTGGTGTCATGCGGATAATTGGTCTATGATGCCAGTTACAAAAGGTTGTATCACCGTGTTGAAAAATCATCGAGGGAGAAAACCATGAAACTAATTATTGCGTTGTGCAGTGCCCTGTTGTTGTGCTTATCCGCGGCAGCTTCTGCCGATCCCATCATCATCAAATACAGCCACGTGGTTGCAGTAGATACCCCCAAAGGCCAGGCGGCCGTCAAATTCAAGGAGCTGGCCGAGAAGTACTTGCCCGGCAAAGTGGAGGTGCAGGTCTTCCCGAACAGCCAGTTGTTCGGCGATGGCAAGGAAATGGAAGCATTGTTGTTGGGAGATGTACAGATCGTCGCACCCTCATTGTCCAAGTTCAGCAAATATACCAAAAAACTGCAGATATTCGACCTGCCGTTCCTGTTTGATGACATCCATGCTGTCGATCGTTTTCAGGCCAGCGCAAAAGGTCAGGAATTGCTGACTTCGATGGAGGATAAGGGCCTCACCGGGCTGGGCTTCCTGCATAACGGCATGAAGCAATTTTCAGCCAATGTGCCTTTGCGTACACCCGCCGATGCGAAAGGGTTGAAGTTCCGTATCCAATCGTCCGATGTGCTTGAAGCGCAATTCAAGGCAGTGGGCGGCAATCCGCAAAAGCTCGCCTTTGCCGAGGTCTATCAGGCATTGCAATCCGGTGTGGTGGATGGCACTGAGAATCCATGGTCCAATACCTACACCAAAAAATTCTATGAAGTGCAGAAATACATCACCGAAAGCGACCATGGAGTACTTGATTACATGGTTGTCACCAACGCGAAGTGGTGGAACGGTTTGCCCGCTGACATCAAAAAAGGCCTGAGCCAGGCGATGACTGAATCGATCGCCTACGGCAACAAGATCGCGCTGACGGAGGACGATGATTACCGCGCCAAAGTGATCGACGCAAAAAAGGCCGAAGTTATCAAGCTGAGCAAAAATGAAAAGACAGAATGGCGCAAGGCAATGAAGCCTGTCTGGTCGCAATTTGAAGGCGAGATCGGCAAGGATCTGATCGATGCGGCCTTGCAGGCCAATAACCCATAACGAACGGCAATACCAATCCTAAGCAGGCAGGAAATACTTGCGTCATCAGACCCCGGCCAGCCGGGGTCTTTTCTGGGGGTGTCATGAAATATCTCAAGAAGCTGGATGAGTGGCTGATCGCACTGTTGCTGGCAGCGATGACGCTGCTGACTTTTGTGCAAGTCGTTCTGCGCTATGTCTTCGACTCCGGATTCACCTGGGCACTTCAGCTCAATACGGTGATGTTTGCCGGCATGATATTCATCGGGATTTCCTATGGGGTCAGGGTTGGAGCCCATATCGGGGTGGACGCAGTCGTCAAAATGTTGCCGCCCAAGCCACGCCGGATTACTTCGATTCTGGCTGTGCTGCTCTGTCTGTTGTATGCGGGAATGGTGATCTACGGTTCCATGATCTATGTGTTGAAAATGAAGGCTGTGGGCATCGAAATGGACGACCTGCCCATCAAGATCTGGATCGCGCGCGCCATACTGCCAGTTGGCTTCGCATTGCTGGCATTACGGTTCGTGCCGGTGCTGTTGGGTCTGGTGACAGGCAAATCGGACCGCTTGCACCTGGCAGATGAGGTTGAAGAGGCGCTCAAATTGAAAGCGATGGAGGAGAACAAATGAACAGCATTTTCCTCTTCAGCTGCCTGTTTTTTTGCATGTTGATCGGCATGCCGATAGCGATCAGTCTGGGATTGTCGAGCCTGCTGACCATCGTCTTCTTTGCCCAGGATTCGCTGGCATCGCTGTCCGTCAAGCTGTATGAATCGAGCGAACATTACACGCTGCTGGCCATCCCGTTCTTCATCCTGGCCGGTGCATTGATGTCCACGGGCGGTGTCGCGAGGCGCATGGTCGATTTCGCCATCGCGGCGGTCGGCCATCTGCGCGGCGGATTGGCGATCGCGTCCATCCTGGCCTGTATGCTGTTCGCCGCCGTGTCGGGCTCCAGCCCGGCTACGGTCGTTGCGGTCGGTTCCATCGTGATCGCCGGCATGGTGCGCAACGGTTACCCGCAGGAATTCGCAGCGGGCGTGATCTGCAACGCCGGCACGCTGGGGATTTTGATCCCTCCCTCCATTGTGATGGTGGTGTATGCGGCGGTGACCGATGTGTCGGTCGGCCGTATGTTCATGGCGGGTGTGATACCGGGTATTCTGCTCGGTTTGATGCTGATGCTGGCGGTACATTGGCGCGTCAAGAAATTGAACATACCACTGAACCCGCGCTCGAGTCTGCGCGAAGTGTTCGTGAAATTCAGGCAGTCGATGTGGGGGCTGGCTTTGCTGGTCATCATCATGGGCGGTATCTACGGGGGGGTGTTCACGCCCACCGAGGCGGCGGCGGTATCGGCGGTCTATGCGCTGTTCGTTGCAGTGTTTGTCTATCGCGATCTGAAATTCCACCAGTTGCCCCGGGTTTTCGTGGATGCCAGCCGCACCACCGTGATGCTGATGTTCATCGTCGCCAACGCGATGCTGTTCGCCCATGTGCTGACCACCTTGCGCATCCCGCAGACCATCGCCGAGCACATCGTTGCTTATGGCATGTCGCCGTGGATGTTCCTGCTGGTGGTCAACATCATCCTGCTGATTGCGGGCAATTTCATGGAGCCCACCGGCATCATCCTGATCCTTGCGCCAATATTCTTCCCGATCGCCACGCATCTGGGTATCGATCCCATCCACCTCGGTGTCATCATGGTGGTCAATATGGAGATCGGCATGGTCACGCCGCCGGTGGGACTCAATTTGTTCGTGACCAGCGGCATCACCGGCATGAGCATCATGCAGGTCACCCGAGCGGCACTGCCCTGGCTGATGGTGCTGCTGGTATTCCTCGCGATCATCACCTACATTCCGCAGGTCACCTTGTTCCTGCCCGACCTGATGTTCAATTAAGCAGCCGTACGCTTCCAGTGCTTCCGTGCCGCAGATTTGTGCAGATTTTCCAGCCTTGCGACGTCTGAACGGTCGCGCCATCACCGCCCGCAGCGCCTGCGACACAGCATGCAAAGCCTGATAGAATGGCGTCCCGTTTTTTATTAACTATTACATGTCTGGAGAAAGTAGCATGGCTGTTGAACGTACCCTGTCGATTATCAAACCTGATGCAGTTGCCAAGAATGTCATCGGCCAGATCTACGCCCGTTTTGAAAAAGCCGGCTTGAAGATCGTTGCCGCGCGCTTGGTGCAGTTGTCGCGTGCCGAAGCGGAAGGTTTTTATGCGGTACATCGTGCCCGTCCTTTCTTCAGGGATCTGGTTGAATTCATGATCTCCGGCCCGGTGATGATACAGGCGCTGGAAGGCGAGGGTGCCATCCTGAAGAACCGCGACCTGATGGGTGCAACCGATCCCAAGAAGGCCGACAAAGGCACCATACGTGCCGACTTTGCCGACAGTATCGATGCGAATGCGGTACACGGTTCCGATGCGGCTGAAACAGCCGCAGTTGAAATCGCTTACTTCTTTCCCGCGCTGAACGTCTATTCGCGCTAATGCCGCAAAACCTCCTCAACTTTGATGCGGTACAGATGACAGCCTGGTTTGCGGAACAGGGCGAAAAGCCGTTCCGTGCGCGCCAGTTGATGCATTGGATATACCAGGCCGGGGAGCCCGATTTCGCCGCGATGACCGATATCGCGGCAACATTGCGCAACAAGCTTGCGCAATGCGCCAGGATAGGCGCACCGACCGTGATGCGCGACGAACTTTCCGATGACGGTACGCGCAAATGGCTGCTGGATGTCGGTACCGGCAATGCCGTGGAAGCGGTTTACATACCCGAGCAGTCGCGCGGCACGCTGTGCATCTCCACCCAGGCTGGCTGCGCACTGGATTGCTCGTTCTGTTCCACCGGCAAACAAGGTTTCAACCGCAACCTCAGCGTGGCCGAGATCATCGGCCAGCTGTGGTGGGCAAACCGTCAGCTGGGCAAAGATGCCGACGGCAACTGGAAGATCAGCAATGTGGTGATGATGGGCATGGGCGAACCGCTGCTGAATTTCGACAACACGGTCAGCGCGCTGCGCCTGATGCTCGACGATCATGCTTACGGCCTGTCGCGCCGCCGCGTGACGGTGTCCACCTCCGGTATCGTGCCGGCGATGGACCGGTTGCGCGATGAATGCCCGGTGGCGCTGGCAGTATCGCTGCATGCGCCGAACGACCAGCTGCGCGACGAATTGGTGCCGATCAACCGGAAATATCCGCTCAAGCAATTGCTGGCGGCCTGTCGGCGTTATCTGGAGCGCGCGCCGCGTGATTTCATCACCTTCGAGTATGTGATGCTGGAAGGTGTCAATGATGCCGAAAAACAGGCGCGCGAGCTGGTCAATCTGGTGCATGATGTGCCGTGCAAATTCAACCTGATCCCGTTCAACCCGTTCCCGAAAACGCAATACCGGCGCTCCAGTCCGGACGCGATCCAGCGCTTCCGTGACGTGCTGATGAAGGCGGATATTGTGACCACGACACGCAAGACGCGCGGTGACGATATCACCGCGGCCTGCGGGCAACTCGCAGGACAGGTTCAGGACAAAACCAAACGGACCCTGCAACGCGCCGGGTCAATACATGTGGAGCTGCAAAGATGAGCGCGAGCGGAGCATTGGCAAGGTCATTATTGTTGTGGTTATCAATCGCGCTGCTGGCAGGCTGCAGCACAACTGCTGAAAACTCGCAGGCCATCAAAAGCGCCAGGGTGCATACAGAACTGGCCGGCTTGTACTATGAGCGCGCGCAATTCGGCATCGCGCTGGACGAGCTGGGACAGGCATTGCAGTCTGACCCCAATTATGCGCCCGCGTACGGTGTGCGCGGACTGGTGCATATGGCATTGCACGAAGACACCGACGCCGAGGCGGATTTCAAGCGCAGCCTGCATCTTGACGATTTGGATTCTGATACGCACAACAACTATGGCTGGTTCCTGTGCCAGCGCGACCGTGAAAGCGAATCCATCGCGCAATTCATGGCGGCGATAAAGAACCCGCTGTACAGGACTCCCGGACTTGCCTATCTCAATGCCGGTGTATGTGCCAGGAAGGCCGGTAAAACCAAGGACGCCGCAGAATTCCTGCAACGGGCGCTGCAGGTTCAGCCGGACATGACTCAGGCGCTGTTCGTCTTGTCCCAGTTGTATTATGACAATGCTGATTTCTTCACGGCGAAAAGATATTTTGCAACCTTGACCCAGAAAACCGACAATCCGACCGCCGAGCAGCTCTGGTTGGGGGTGCGAATCAATCGCAAGGTCGGCGACCGCAATTCGGAAGCCAGCTTTGCGACGCAATTGAAAAACCGGTTTCCCGATGCGCGTGAAACTCAAATGTTGATACATGGAGAATAATGGAGCAGCTACCGGACAATAACGCAGCACAGGGCAACCGCGCCGCACCCCGGCCATCGTTGGGCAAGATGTTGCGCGAAGCCCGCGAGCATATGGGTTTGAGCGTGGCGGATGTGGCGGCGCAGATCAAGTTCGCGCCGCGCCAGATCGAAGCACTGGAAGCCGACGATTTCGACAGTCTGCCGGAAGCGGCGTTCCTGCGCGGCTTTGTGCGCAGCTACGCCAAGATCCTGCAGATCGACGCGCAGTTATTCCTTGCGGCCATGCCACAGGTAAAGGCGCCTGCCGCTGAGTTGGTTCCGGCTTCGGTCGAAGTGCCTTTCCCTGCCACGCTTTCGCCGCAACGGCAAACCATGATCATGCTGGGTGCGGCGTTGCTGGTGGGCCTGGTCGTCATCGGATTCACTGTGTGGAACCATTATTCAAAAATCCCGGGTGCGAAAATAGAAGTTCCGGTGACCCTGCCGGCGGAAACCCGGATGCAGCCCGAACCGCCGGTCCAGCAAACCGAAGTGGACGATCCGGTCAAACCCGAGCTTGCCCAACCGAAACCTCGCGTTGCGGCGATCGAGAAGCCGGTTGTCGTGCATGCCAACAGGACCGTCATTGTTTCCGGCGTACCGCAGACGCCAGTTGCTGTCCGCGACGATGCCGATGCCGAGGCCAGAACCAGCTCGCTACGGCTGGTGTTCGATGAAGAGTCCTGGACGGAGATCAAGGACCGGGACGGCGTGATGATCTCTTCCCAGATCAATCCGCGCGGCAGTGAGTTGCATGTGGATGGACACCTGCCTGTTACGCTGGTGATCGGTCACGCGGCTACCACCCATCTGTACCAGGACGGTGAACCGGTCGATCTGGCGCCATTTATCAATTCTTCGAGCGTAGTGGCGCGGATCACGCTGGAGTGAGTATGGGGGCGACCATGATCAAACGCCGTCCGTCGCAACGGGTGTTGGTCGGCAAGGTGATGCTCGGCGGCGGTGCGCCCGTCGTGGTGCAGTCCATGACCAACACCGACACCGCAGATGCGGCAGCGACCACGCAGCAGGTATTCGAACTGGCCCAGGCCGGTTCCGAACTGGTGCGCATCACGGTCAACACGCCCGAAGCCGCCGCGCAGGTCGCAACGATACGCTCGCGACTCGACAGTATGGGTTGTGATGTGCCGTTGGTCGGCGACTTCCACTACAACGGCCACCGTTTGCTCAAAGATTATCCGGACTGCGCGCAGGCGCTGGCGAAATACCGCATCAACCCGGGCAATGTCGGGCGCAGCCGCAAGGAAGACGATCCGTTCACGATGATGATCGAAACGGCGATCCGCTACGATAAGCCGGTGCGTATCGGGGTGAACTGGGGCAGTCTGGACCAGAATCTGGTGGTGCGCATGATGGACGAGAACTCGCGCCTGGCTCAACCGAAACAGGCCGGCGAAGTGACCCGCGCCGCGCTGATCACTTCCGCGCTGGAAAGCGCGCAGCGTGCCGAGCAATTGGGTATGGCGCACAACCGCATCGTGTTGTCCTGCAAGGTCAGCGAGGTGCAGGATCTGATCGCGGTGTATCGCGCGCTGTCGCTGCAATGCGATTACGCGCTGCATCTTGGCCTGACTGAAGCCGGCATGGGTTCCAAGGGCATCGTCGCGTCGACCGCAGCGCTGTCGGTGCTGTTGCAGGAGGGAATCGGCGACACGATACGAATTTCTTTGACGCCGGAACCCGGCGGCGACCGCACCCAGGAAGTGCTGGTCGGGCAGGAGATCCTGCAGACTTTGGGGATGCGCGCATTCGCGCCGATGGTGACGGCATGCCCCGGTTGCGGCCGCACCACCAGCAGCTTCTTCCAGGAACTGGCGCAAAGCATCCAGACCCATCTGCGCACCCAGATGCCGTTGTGGCGCGAGCAATATGTGGGCGTGGAAAACATGACCGTGGCGGTGATGGGCTGCGTGGTGAACGGACCGGGCGAGAGCAAGCTGGCCAACATCGGCATCAGTCTGCCGGGGACAGGCGAGAGTCCCGCGGCGCCCATCTATATCGACGGCGAAAAGGCCATGACACTGCGCGGTGACAATATCGCCGGGGAGTTCACCGCGATCGTGGACAGCTACGTGGCGCGCAAATATGCACCGCGCAACAGCGAGGCGGCCGCGACCGGCATACCGCTGCATACCGTTTAAACTGAATTCCCAGAACATGATGAGTGGTAACGTAACCCTGCAAGCCGTGCGCGGCATGAACGACATCCTGCCGGACGAGGCGGAGTTGTGGCTGTGGTTCGAGGAAGTGGTGCGTGACTGGCTGCACAGCTACGGTTACCGCAATATCCGCATGCCCTTGCTGGAGTCCACCGATCTGTTCAAGCGTGCCATCGGCGAAGTCACCGACATCGTCGAAAAGGAGATGTACAGTTTTGCCGACGCGCTGAACGGCGACCAGTTGACGCTGCGTCCCGAGGGAACCGCCTCGTGCGTGCGTGCGGTGCTGCAGCACAATTTGCTGTATAACGCACCGCAGCGCCTGTATTACAGCGGACAGATGTTCCGTCATGAGCGCCCGCAGAAAGGCCGCTACCGGCAGTTCCACCAGTTCGGCGTGGAAGCGCTGGGGTTCGCCGGTCCGGACATCGATGCCGAACAGATCCTGATGTGCGCGCGCTTGTGGAACAAGCTCGGTCTGCGCGATGTCACGTTGCAGCTGAACACGCTGGGTGACGCCGCATCCCGGCAACGCCATCGCGCCAAGCTGATCGCCTATTTCGAGCAGCACACGGATGTGCTGGATGCGGACGCGACGCGGCGCCTGCACAGCAATCCGTTGCGCATACTGGATAGCAAGAATCCGGCGATGCAGGAATTGATAGCCGCCGCCCCGCAGCTGATGAACGAACTGGAGGAAGACGCGTTGCGCCACTTTGACGAGGTGCAGGCGATACTCAAGCGTCACGCCGTGCCGTACCAGATCAATCCGCGCCTGGTGCGCGGACTGGATTATTACAACCGTACCGTGTTCGAATGGGTGACCACGCGTCTCGGCGCGCAGGGGACCATCTGCGCGGGCGGCCGCTACGACGGACTGGTCGAGCAGATCGGCGGCAAAGCGGCACCGGCGACCGGATTCGCGATGGGCATCGAACGCTTGCTGGCGTTGCTGCAGGAAGACGGCATGGCGCTGCCCAAGCGCGAGGTCGATGTATACGTGGTACATCAGGGCGATCTGGCCGGCCGCCTGGCCAGCCAGATTGCCGAGCAATTGCGCGATGACAGCAAGCGGGTGGTGCTGCATTGCGGCGGCGGAAGTTTCAAGTCGCAGATGAAAAAGGCCGATGCCAGCGGAGCCAGGGTGGCGGTGGTGATCGGCGATGACGAAGCACAAGCGAACGAAGTCAGCATCAAACCGATGCAGGGCGGCGAACAGGAACGGGTGAGCGTGTCGAATCTGACCGCGACAGTCAACAGGTTTATCAAGTAGGAGCGTCAACATGGCAGTATTGGATTTGCAGGAACAGGAACAACTCGACGCGCTCAAATCATGGTGGCGCGACAACCGCAACCTGGTACTCGGTACGCTGCTGGTCGCGGTGGTCGCGGTGGTCGGCTGGCGCGGTTGGCAGTATTACCAGCACAAACAGGTCGGCGATGCTGCGATCCTGTACCAGCAGTTCATTGAACAGCTCGCCAGTAAAGATGCGAAACGCATCAACGATGCTGCCGCTGCGGTGACCGACAGATATGCTTCCACCGCCTATGCCACGCGCGCCGCCCTGCTGGCAGCCCAGGTGAACGAACAGGCCAAGGATACCGCGCGCGCCAAGACCCAATTGCAATGGGTCATCGATCATGCCGGAGAACCTGCACTGAAAGACGTCGCACGGTTGCGGCTCGCGTCGATATTCCTTGATGAAAAGAATTATGCAGAAGCAATGGCCCTGCTCGAAACCAAACACCCGGACTCCTTCGACGGACTGTATGCCGATCTGCGCGGCGATGTGCTGAGCGCGCAGGGCAAGATCGACGAGGCGAGAAGTTCATACAAGCTGGCATACGAGAAAATCGACGCGCAAAGCATGTATCGCAATCTGATCCAGATGAAACTCGATGCGCTGGGTGCCGCTAAATGAAAGGGCGTGCCTAAATGAAATGCAACAGCCTGACCCTGCGCAGGTGCTCAGGTTTGCTGCTGCTGGTCTTGCTGCTGGGCGGCTGTGCCTCCACGGATGAGTCGATACCGGATTGGGCCGGTGTAAAGGGCGATACCGAGCCTGCCAAACTGGTCGACTTCACCGAGAGCGCGAAGTTCGGTGTGCGCTGGCATACCCGGATCGGATATCAGGGTACCGATACCCTGCGCAACGCGCTGAGCCGCGATGCGGTCTTTAGCGCCACCGGCAAGGGCAGCCTGATGCGGGTGGATCGCGCTACCGGCAAGCTGATCTGGACGATACAGACCGGGATCAACATCAGCGGCGGTGTTTCCGCAGGGGACGGCCTGGTGTTCGTCGGCGGCGACAAGGGTGATGTGCTGGCCTATGACGAAGCCGGGAATCTTAAATGGAAAAGCCTGGTATCCAGCGAGGTGCTGAACGTTTCGCCGGTTGCGGATGGTATCGTGATGGTGCGCAGCGGTGATGGTCGTATCGCCGGGATCAATGTGGCGGACGGCAAACGCGTGTGGATGTACGAGCGCAGCACGCCGGCGCTGGTGGTGCGCAGCCATGCCGGTGTCGCGATCCAGCGCGGAGTGGCCTATGCCGGATTTGCCGGCGGAAAACTGGCCGCGATCAGCATCAAGGATGGCGAACTGCTGTGGGAAGCGCAGGTGTCGCAGCCGCGCGGAAACACCGAACTGGAACGTATCAGCGACATCACCAGTGACCCGGTCGTGGACGACGAGCAGGTCTGTGCCATCGCGTTCCAGGGGCGTCTTGCCTGTTTCGACAAGACCCAGGGCAGCCCGTTGTGGAACCGCGACATTTCAAGTGACAAAGGCATCGCGGTACTGGGCAAATATCTCTATCTGAGCGATTCAGGCGGTTCCGTGATCGCGCTGGACAAGCTCACCGGCAGCACCACCTGGAAGAACGGGGAATTGTTGTTGCGCAAAGTCACCGAGCCTCTCGCGCTCGGGAAATTCGTCGTAGTTGGCGATTTTGAGGGCTACCTGCATGCCATGAACATTGAGGACGGAAAATTCGTCGCGCGCTTCAAACTGGAAGAAGGGGCGGTCGTTTCCGCTCCGGTCGCGCTGGATGGAGGCCTGTTGGTGCAGACGCGCGGCGGCGAGTTGTACGCGCTGTCGATAAAATAATGAAAGCTACCTGAATGTTGCCCACAGTCGTACTGGTTGGTCGTCCCAACGTTGGCAAATCCACTTTGTTCAACCGTCTTACGCGTAGCCGCGACGCGCTGGTCGCCGACCAGCCTGGCCTGACTCGTGACCGCCATTATGGAAAGGGCCGGGTAGGGGAGCGACCCTATCTGGTGGTTGATACCGGCGGGCTGGAGCCGGTCGCCAAGGATGGCATTATGTTCGAGATGGCCAAGCAGAGCCGCCAGGCGGTGGACGAAGCCGACGTGGTGATGTTCCTGGTCGATGGGCGCGCCGGTTGCACGCCTCAGGATGCCATCATCGCTGAACAATTGCGCAAGACCGGCAAGCCTATCCTGCTGCTGGTCAACAAGGCCGAAGGTATGGCGCGCGCCAAAGTGACCGCGGAATTCTTCGAGCTCGGGCTGGGCGAACCGTTGCCGATCTCATCCGCACATGGCGACAACGTCACGGCGGTGATCGAGATCGCGCTGGAAAATTTTCCACCCGAGGCCGAGGAAGAGACCAGTGTGGAACATCCGCCCAAGCTGGCCATCGTCGGCCGCCCGAATGTCGGCAAGTCCACGCTGGTGAATGCCATCCTCGGCGAGCAGCGCGTGATCGCGTTCGACCAGCCGGGCACCACGCGCGACAGCATCTATATCGATTTCGAGCGCGATGGCAAGCAGTACACCATCATCGACACCGCCGGTGTACGCCGGCGCGGCAAAGTGGAAGAAGCCGTGGAGAAATTCTCGGTGATCAAGACCATGCAGGCGATCGAGGATGCCAACGTGGTGGTGCTGGTGGTGGACGCGCGCGATCAGATCACCGAACAGGACGCGCATGTCGCCGACTATGTACTGCAGGCCGGGCGTGCGCTGGTGCTGGCAGTCAATAAATGGGACGGTCTCGACGAACATCACCGCGACCAGGTCAAGCGCGACATCGAGCGCAAGCTGCATTTTCTGAGTTTCGCCAAGCTGCATTTCATCTCCGCATTACATGCCAACGGCATACCCGGCGTGCTGAAATCGGTGGATGAGGCCTATGCGGCGGCGATGTCGAAACTGTCCACACCCAAACTGACCCGCGCTCTGATCGGTGCACTGGAAAAACAGCAGCCGCCGAAATCGGGACGATTCATACCCAAGATGCGCTACGCCCACCAGGGCGGCAGCAACCCGCCGTTGATCGTGATACACGGCAGCGGCCTGGACGATGTGCCGGCCAGCTATAGCCGCTATCTGGAGCGCTCCTTTTGCGAGATATTCAAGCTCAAGGGCACGCCGCTGAAGATCCAATACAATTCCAGCAAGAATCCCTTCGAGGGCAGCAAACCCAAGGCGCTTACCGAAGCGGAACAGCGCAGGGCGCATCGCGCCCGCATCCGCGGCAGAAAACTTTATGGGTCCTGAGAGGAACACGATGACATTCGCCTTCTATCAAAAAGTGGTCGCCCTGAATTCGGACGTGCATCGAAATCTGAAATTCGCCGCCAGCGAGACCAGCTATTCCTTTGCCCGCGACACCACGGCTGTGCTGCTGGCCGGGGTGGAGTTCGCCGAAGCTGCGCGCGAATATCCCATCGTGTTCATACGCGGCAATGACAATCAGATGCGCCCGGTGGTGTTGCTCGGCGTGCGCAACGGCGAGAATCTGTTCGTCGACGAACAGGGCAAGTGGGATGCGCGTTACATACCGGCTTTCGTGCGCCGCTATCCGTTCGTGATGGCAGAGGGCGGGGTAAACGGTAGTCTGGTGGTGTGCATAGATGAGAGTTGTCCGGCGCTGAATGCGGAGAACGGCGAACTGTTGATCAACGCGGAGGGCAAGCTGGAACCGCGCATGAACGAGATCGTGCAGTTCCTGCAAAATTTCCAGCGTGAGTTCGCGCGCACCGAACTGATCACCAGACAACTGGATGAACTGGGTCTGTTCGTCAAACAGGGCGCGCGCTTCGATACCAGCGCCGGCGAGACCTTTCAGCTCAACGATTTTTTCCTGGTGGACGAAACCAGGTTCAGCCAGATCGCCGATGCCAAGTTGCCCGAACTGTTTCGCAGCGGAGCATTGGGCCTGACCTATTTACACCTGTCCTCGCTGGGCAATATGCGCAAATTGCTGGATCGCCTGTCAGCTCGTCCGGCGGCAAGCCAACAGCAGGAAAAGCCCGTAAATAAACCGTTGCATTAGTATGCACGGGGCGCAGCAAACGCTTTGCTGGTTGACTTTGCGGCGTTTATTTGCGATGCTGTTCCGTATGTTGCACCTCCCGAAAAAAGTTTTAGCGATACTGCTGGCCGTTTGGTTGCCGTTATTCAGCGGCTACGCGCTGGCGGAATCGGTCACCATGCAGAACATGCGCGGTGATTGCCATGGCACCCAGCAAGTCGCACTGCATGATGCAACTTCACACCAGCACATGCATCACACCCAGCCTGCAGACGATAAGACTACCG
>JBBRDZ010000052.1:0-15213 GCA_038203435.1 Burkholderiales bacterium | reverse complement strand
GGATATCAAACGGGTGTTTGACTGGCGGCCAGAATAGCAACCGGCTTTGTTTCTGTAAAGCATGCCGACAAAAAAATCGGGACCTGCCATCGATCCGTCGAGCGTGGGCTGAAACAGCCAGGCGCATACGCAAAATTGCTGGCAACGCAACTTGCGATAAGCCATTCCAGTTGTGATCGCGGTGCTATCCCGGTTGACAATATCCAAATTGTGGTCATTCTTATATTCTCCGGTGATACAAAGGTGTAGCATGGCGTCTGTTCGACTAAAGGCATGCCAGAGATATGCAATGAGATATGCAATGAATAAACCTCGTCCGAAGCACCTCGCCCTGCATAAAATCAAATTACCGCTACCCGGTATCGTTTCCATCCTCCATCGCGTCAGCGGATTGATGCTGTTTTTGGCATTGCCGCTGCTACTGCTGATGCTGCAGTACAGCCTGAGTTCCATCGAAACCTATACCGAACTGATGTCCTTGCTTGCGCACCCGCTGGCGAAAGTTTTGTCACTGGGATTGCTATGGGCATTACTGCATCACTTTTGTGCCGGATTGCGCTACCTCGCAGTCGATTTGCATCTGGTGCATGACCTTGCGCAGGCACGCAACAGCAGCAAGGTGGTGATGGCAGTGAGTTTGGCGATGACAGTTTGGTTGGGGGTGAAACTATGGTGAATCGCGTCGTGGTCGGTGCGCATTACGGATTGCGCGATTGGCTGATGCAGCGCGTCACGGCGGTATTGATGGCAGTCTGCCTGGTATCGATCGCGGCCTATCTGCTGATGCAACCCTATCTGGATTATAACGTGTGGACCAGGCTGTTTTCCAGCCAGGCAGTGCGCGCGTTCACGCTGCTATTCATGTTGAGTCTGTTCTATCACGCCTGGGTTGGCATGCGCGACATCGTGATGGATTACGTCAAGCCGGCTAGCGTGCGGCTTCTGATTCACGTGCTGGTGATTATGGCGTTGTTGCTCTATTCGATCTGGTCGGTACAAATTCTGTGGGGAATGTAATGGCGGTAGCTAAAAGAACCTTTGATGTGGTGGTGGTCGGCGCAGGTGGTTCCGGAATGCGCGCGGCGTTGCAATTGGCTCAGGCCGGGCTGAAGGTGGCGGTGTTGTCCAAGGTGTTTCCGACCCGTTCCCATACCGTCGCGGCGCAGGGCGGCATCGCCGCTTCGTTGGGCAATATCAAGGAAGACAATTGGCACTGGCACATGTACGACACCGTGAAAGGATCGGATTACCTCGGTGACCAGGACGCCATCGAGTTCATGTGCCGTGCCGCACCCGAAGTGGTCTATGAACTGGAGCATTTCGGCATGCCGTTCGACCGCACCGACAGCGGCAAGATCTACCAGCGCCCGTTCGGCGGGCACATGCAGGAATACGGCAAAACGCCGGTGGACCGCGCCTGTGCCGCGGCCGACCGTACCGGTCATGCGATGCTGCACACGCTGTACCAGCAGAACGTCAAGGCTAATACGCATTTCTTCATCGAATGGATGGCGCTGGATCTGATCCGTGACGAGGATGGGGATGTACTCGGCGTGACCGCACTTGAGATCGAAACCGGCGAAACGATGATCTTCCAGGCGCGCGCCACGTTGCTCGCAACCGGCGGTGCGGGCCGCATCTTCCATTCCAGCACCAATGCCTATATCAATACCGGTGACGGACTGGGCATGGCCGCACGCGCCGGGATCCCGCTTGAAGACATGGAGTTCTTCCAGTTCCACCCCACCGGCGTGTATGGCGCGGGGGTGCTGATCACCGAAGGAGTGCGCGGCGAGGGCGGCTATCTGGTCAACAAGGACGGCGAACGCTTCATGGAGAAATATGCGCCGAACGCCAAAGACCTGGCCAGTCGCGACGTGGTATCGCGCGCCATGACCGTTGAGATCAACGAAGGTCGCGGCTGTGGCAAACACGGCGACCATGTGATGCTGAAACTGGATCATCTCGGCGATGCCGTGATCCGGCAGCGCTTGCCCGGCATCCGTGAGATCGCTTTGAAATTCGCGCACGTCGATCCGGCCAAGGCGCCGATCCCGGTCGTGCCCACCGCCCATTACATGATGGGCGGCATCCCAACCAATTTCCACGGTCAGGTCGTCGCGCCGTACAAGACAGGTCCGGATGAGGCGGTGCACGGGCTGTATGCGGTCGGAGAATGCGCCTGTGTATCGGTGCATGGCGCCAATCGTCTGGGATGCAATTCTCTGCTGGACCTGATGGTGTTCGGGCGTGAAGCGGGCAGGCAGATCGTCGAGGATCTGAAGCACAACCCGCATCCCAAACCCTTGCCGGCAGATGCTGCAGAGCGTCCGCTGGCGAGACTGGCGAGATTGGAAAACCAGAAGGATGGTGAGCGTGTTTCCGAGGTCGGTGAAGCGATGCGCAGGGTCATGCAGAAGCATTGCGGTGTGTTCCGCTTTCCCGGTTTGCTGGCCGAAGGTGTGGAGCAGATCAAGCAGGTCGCCGAGCGTGTCCAGCATACCGGGATCCAGGACAAGAGCCAAGTATTCAACACCGCGCGCATCGAGGCGCTGGAGTTGGATAATCTGATCGAAGTTGCGCAGGCCACCATGGTCGCAGCACAGGCGCGGCAGGAAAGCCGCGGTGCGCATGCGCGCGACGATTTCCAGCAACGCGACGACGTGAACTGGCTCAAGCATAGTCTGTATTTCCGCGAAGGGCACAGGCTGGATTACAAGCCGGTGAGGCTGAAACCGCTTACCGTTGATTCGTTCCCGCTCAAGGCGCGAGTGTACTGAACATGTCTGACTATGCAATTATCAAAGGGGACGAAACATGAAACATTTTTTCTTGGGCATGATGTGGCTGGCGGCGATGTGTTCTGTGACTGTGTTGGCGGCAGGTAACGATGAGCTGTGGGAGATCTCCACCAAGATGGAGATGGCCGGTATGCCGTTCGCCATGCCGGGACAGATCAGCAAGGTTTGCATACAGAAGGGACACCAGGCCGATCCGAACAATGCCATCCCCAAAGACAAGAACCAGGATTGCAAAATAAGCGACGTCAAGACTTCCGCAAAGAAATCGAGCTGGACCATGCAATGTGAAGGCAAGGATCCGATGTCCGGAAGCGGCGAAATGACCTTTGGCGACGGTACCTACAGCGGCAAGATGAAGATGCATTCCAAAGACGGCGACATGAATATGGCGTATCAAGGTCGCAAGATCGGTACTTGCGACTATGCAACGGATAGCCCGCAGGCCAAATCCAATGCCATGTTGCAACAGAGCATGGCGGAGCAGGCCAAAGAGCAGTCCAAAGACTGCAAACAGGCGTTGGACGAAAACAAATACGGCCAATTCCTCAAACCGGATTGTAGCTGGGCGAAGGACGCGAACAGCAAACAGATTTGCGTACAGGCAGCTTGCGCGGATCTAAGGCCGAAAATGTGTGATCGCATCTCCAAGCAGTTGGGCAGTGAGGAAGGTTACAAGGACATCGCGGGAAATAAAACGGCGAGCAAACTGGCCAGGGAATGCGGGCTGCCATTCGAAAAAGTGACGCGGACGTTCTGCCGCAAGCAGTTGGACGCGAAGAACTATGAGGATCTCGCCAGTTATTGTGAAAAAGAAGCCCGCCCGCTGTACGACAAGAACTGCGCCGGACGCGATTACACCGCGGCGATGGACAGCAAATTCGCGCCGATCTGCAAGCGCTATGGCAAGTGGAAGAATCACGATGATGATGACGCCGATGCAACGGCTGATACACCGGCTGCCAAAAAGCAGGACGGCGACAAGGATAGTCCGGTCAACAAGCTGCTGGACAGCGCCAAGGGTTTAAAGGGGTTGTTTAAATTCTGAGTTAACCATGCTGCAACACGGTATCAAATTATTTGGCACGGTTGTGCTGCTGTCGGCTTGGTTTACAGCGCATGCCGGCAATCTGCCGTTCCCTGTGGAAGCGGCATCTTACCTGGTGCAGGTAAACGATGAAACGCGCTGGGAGAGTCAGGCCGGGCGAAGGTTGCCTCCGGCCAGCCTGACCAAGATCATGACCGTGTTGCTGGTGCTGGAGGATTACCATCCTCAGGCGGTGGTGGCAGTGAGTCCGGCAGCGGCGCAGGAGACCGGCACCCGGTTGGGGCTGCAGGCGGGTGACAAGATGCGGGTGAAGGATCTGCTCGCCGCCAGTCTGCTGAAATCGGCCAACGATGCCTGCCACGCGCTGGCCGACATGGTGGCCGGGAATGAGACGCGGTTCGTGCAGTTGATGAACCGTCGTGCCGCAGAGTGGGGCCTGCGGGCAACCCACTTCAGCAACGCATGCGGACATGATGGCGCCCATCACTATTCTTCCGCCGGCGATCTGGCGATACTGGCTGGCAAGGCGCTGGCCTATCCGGCGTTTGTCGAACTGGTGGCCAAGCCGGCACTGACCATACAGTCCGACGATGGCAGTCACCGCTACCTGCTGGAAAACAAGAACGCCCTGATCGGTCGCTATCCCGGTGCTGTCGGTGTCAAAACCGGCTATACCCGGAACGCCGGAAAATGCCTGATCGCATTGGTGCAGCGCGACGGTGTCAAGGTGATGCTGGTGATGTTGCATGCATCCAACCGCTGGTGGGACGCCTCGGATATCCTCGATTACGCTTTCTCGCACCATGTCCGGCATGTCTCGTAACGCCTGGTTGGTTCCCCTGGTGCTGCTGCTGGCAGTGTGTGCCGCCTATGGAAATTCGCTGCACAATGCGTACCAGTTCGACGATTACAATGTCATCGTCAATTCAGCCGCGGTGCACAGCTGGTCCGCCTGGTATGCGGATGTCGCGCATGGACTGCGGCCGCTGCTGAAACTTTCCTACACCCTGAATTGGATCTCCGGACCGGATGTCTGGGGTTTTCACCTGCTCAATATCGCTGTGCATTTCCTTAACGTGCTGCTGGTCTACGCGCTGGCGCGACGACTGCTCGTGCGCAGCCCGGAGATCGTTGCACCGGGAATATATGGGCCGGCCATGCTTGCCGCGCTGCTGTTTGCGGTGCATCCGGTGAATACCGAAGCGATCACCTATATCAGCGGGCGCTCGATGTCGTTGATGACCTTGTTCTATCTTGCTGCGCTGCTGGCCTATATCAAAGGCCGTGAGGATGGCCGGGCGCTGTGGTTGTACGGGGTATCGCCGCTGTTGTTCATCCTGGCGGCGGCCACCAAGGAAACCGCAGTGACCCTGCCGTTTGCGTTGGTGCTGTGGGAAATATGCTATACCCGCACGGCTTCCCTGAAAAACCTGTTGCGTGCACAAGGCCTGCACTGGCTTGTGTTCCTGCTGCTGGCCTTGTCGTTGCTATTCCATGACCGTTACTGGAAATTGATGGAATTCAGCGCCGGACTGCATTCCGTGCAGGTCAATTTTTACACCCAGCTGCATGCGATGTCTTATCTGGCCGGACAGATGCTGTTGCCGTGGCGAATGAATATAGACCCGGATTTGCCGGTCATCGGCAGTTGGAATCAGGTATGGCGGGACGGTGTGTTATGGTTGGGTTTGGCGGTCGCGGGGATTTGGCATGCGCGTCGGTGGCCATGGCTGGGATTTGCGCTGGGCTGGTTTGTCCTGCAGTTGTTCCCGTTGTATGTTTTTCTGCCGCGCCTGGATGTGGCAAACGACCGGCAGCTGTACCTGGCAGGATGGGTGATGCTGTTGCCGGTCGCCACTTGGTGGGCTGGATGGTTCGGTCGCGGTGCCTTTCGCTATGGGTTGGCAGCGACACTGCTGCTGACACTGACCGGATTGACGCTGATACGCAACGAGGTTTACCGCAGTGAAGTGGCATTATGGGAAGATACCGTGCGCAATTCGCCGCACAAGGCCCGCTCTTATAATAATCTGGGCTATGCCTATTATGTGCAGGGCAACTTTGCGCTGGCAGAGCGATCCTATATGACCGCCCTCAGCTTGCATCCCGATTATTGGCTGGCCGAGAACAATCTGGCAGTGTTGCGTAACAAGCGACAAATGATTTCAGTACCGGAGGAATAAGCAATGCGATTTTCAATTTACCGTTACAACCCCGACACCGACACTGCACCGCATATGCAGGACTATGATCTGGACATCAGGCCGGATGACAGCTCGCAGGGCAAGATGTTGCTCGACGCTTTGCTGATGATCAAGGAGCAGGACGACAGTCTGTCATTGCGCAAATCCTGCCGCGAAGGCGTGTGCGGTTCGGACGCGATGAATATCAACGGTCGCAACGGGCTGGCGTGCATCACGCCGCTTGCGTCACTCAAAGAACCGGTGGAGCTGCGACCTCTGCCGGGATTGCCGGTGATCCGCGACCTGATCGTGGACATGACGCAATTCTTCAAGCAATACCATTCCGTCAAACCCTACCTGATCAACAACGATCCGCCGCCGGAGACCGAGCGGCTGCAATCTCCAGACCAGCGCGCGCATCTGAACGGTCTTTATGAATGCATCTTGTGCGGTTGCTGTACGACCGCCTGCCCTTCGTTCTGGTGGAACCCGGACAAGTTCGTCGGCCCTGCCGGGTTGCTGCAGGCGTACCGCTTCATCGCCGACACGCGCGATCAGGCCACCAGCGAGCGACTCGACGATCTGGAAGATCCATACCGGTTGTTCCGATGCCACACCATCATGAATTGCGTGGATGTGTGTCCCAAGGAATTGAATCCGACCGAAGCGATCGGCAAGATCAAGGATATGATGGTAAAGAGGATCGTGTGAGGCATGGCCATGAAAGATTGTGAGAGAAAACAATTCGAGCCTGGCGCTTTTAATTGAAATGAAAAAACTTAATGCGATGCTGACCCCTTTAATTCGTTTCAAGGTAAAGCTCGAACAGAGTGTGGGTGTTGAGGATCAAAGTGAATTCGGATTTTGAGCGGGGGATGCAAAATGAAAAATTTAATGCGATGCTGACCCCTTTAATTGCTTTAATTGCGTTTTCAGCGATGTTAAATATAAAGCCAATGCATTAGCCTTAGCGAAGGCCATGAAAACTATTTTGATATGTTTTTTTTCGATTTTTCTGACAACAGCATGTTTGTCAAGTACGCCACAAGGAATGCAAAGATTCGTTGATATTCAAGAAATGGTCGTTAGAGAAAAACATCGCATCGATGGCTACCTAGAGAAGGAATCTGGAGTTGAGGTGCTTAATGTTCAGGAAGTTCAACTTGGAATATTAGAGTATTCATTTATTGAGAAAAAGTCATATCGACCCTTCGAGGACCCTGAAAAACTATGTAAATTTATTTTTGTCGTAAAAAAAAATACAGGGATCATTATTGGATGGCGATATAACAGTAAGCCAGAGTATTGCTATTCAGGTAATACATAAAATCAAAAGGTGAATTCACATTGCAACCGCACCACGGCAAGCTTTCATGAAGACTTCATGGAAAAATTAATCAAAATGAAATTAAAGAAATTAAAGCAGAATTAAAGGGGTCAGCATCGCATTAGTTTTTTGGTCTGTCCCCTATTGCCTAGGGGCAAAAGGCAAGACCTGACCCCTTGACTTGTACTTTCAGCAGGTGGCGCATCCAAATATTCCATACTCGGCGGATATGTTCCCATTAACGCAGTTTGGACACCAAGCGATGTTGAAGCTTATGCAGAGGCTTCAAAGAAAGGGTTAAATCGCTGGGATGATTTTAGAAATTGGTTCAAATAAGTAAATCTTTTGGAAGTATATAGGACGACCGAATTTAACTACTAACCATAAACTAAATTTATGAAAATATTTATTGGACTCATTGCAATTCAGTTTGCCATAGCAAGCGGATGTACTGAAGCAAGTGATTTATCCTCACGTAAGGAGAATAAAGTGCAATATCAATATGAGTTAAATGAGTCTGTGGCGGAGCGATTAATTAAAGACGCACAATCACTTAAGCGCGGAGACACTATTGCATATGCTAAGAAAATTCTTGGGGGTTCCAGTTTTGAAGGAGATAGGGTTGGGAAGAAGGGCGAATTCTATTTTAGAGAACTTCGATACGATATAAAAACTGTGGATGTAGGCCTTGTAAATATACATGACAAATATGTGAGTCTTCATTTTGATAGCTCTGGTCAACTAATAGATATTGAAATGCATAAGGATTAATGAACGAAATAGGAAATTAAATAATCGATGAGAAAATTAAAGGGGTCAAAAATTAAAAATTAAATGGGGACGGAGCCCAATTGTTTTTCAGCAATTAAAGGGGTCAGCATCGCATTAATTTTTACGATGAAGCAGAACGGCGAGAGCGAACTGAATAAAACGGATCAACTTTGAAAATAAATATACACAACCATGCCACGACGCCAACGCATTAGATTAGCCGAAGTCCCGCAGCACGTCGTGCAGCGCGGAATCAATCGCGAGCCGTGTTTCTTTGCCGATGAGGATTTTCACTGTTATCTCCATTGGCTACAGAAATCGGCTGCCGATTGGCGCTGTGCCATTCATGCTTATGTATTGATGACCAACCACGTTCACTTGCTGGTGACATCGGCAAGAACAGACGGGATCGCCAAGTTGATGCAGTCCATCGGGCGGTGAATTAAAGGGGTCAGCTTCGAATTAATTTTTTAAATGTGAGACGCAACTCGTATTAATTAAGGATCAATTTTGAGCGCCACGAATCAGCAGTAATTCGATTGCAAACGATGAATGAGAAATAGGGCAACCGACAGGTAAGCGTATGAACAACATAGCCGGAGTGCACAACATGAGCAACTTGGAATCCGCCACGAGCCAGAGCTGTGCCGCGCTATGCCGCGCGCTTTGCGGTCTGTTTGCCGCACTATTGTTGCTGCCTGCTGTTGCCCAGGCGGCCGATACCGAATGTGCCAAGGTAAAGATCGAGATCCAGCAAAAGCTGACGATGGAGCGCCAGGGCTTCGACGCGATGATGAAGATCAACAACGGGCTGACCACGGCGAGCCTGGACAAAGTGAACATCAACGTGAAGTTCACCGATGACGCGGGCAACTCGGTTGTTGCCAGCTACCCCCGAACAATACCGGACGGGGAATATCAAGGGCATGATGATGAAGCGCATCGTGTGAGGTGTGAGCATGAAGAATCTTGAGAGGATACGCTGGCGCAGCCGGCGCGGGTTGCTGGAACTGGATATCGTGCTGGGACGCTTCATTGAACGTGAGTATGCGCGGCTGGATGAAGCGGGGCAACAAGCGTTCGAGGAATTACTTGATATGCCCGACAACTCACTCTGGGATATGATTATGGGGAGCACTAAAAGTACGCAATCCACTTCGCGACAAGTCGCGTGTGGAATTGACAGAGTGGAGCGAGGGGTGCAGGAGGGGACGTACACCAATCAACAGGCATTGCTGGAGAAGATCAGGGCAGCTTAAGCACCTGCACAACAATAAGGAGTCGGTAAATATGGAAAAGCAGCGTATGGCAACATTGACCATGGACGACGGGCGCAGTATCGAATTACCCATCCTGTCCGGCACCTTGGGGCCGGATGTGGTGGATGTGCGCGCCATCAACAAGCTGGGTGTTTTTACCTACGATCCGTCATTCACCGCCACGGCAAGCTGTACGTCGACGATCACCTTCATCGATGGCGATGCCGGGTTGTTGTATTACCGCGGTTATCCCATCGAACAACTTGCGGAACGATCGGAGTTCCTCGAGGTATGTTATCTGCTCAAATTCGGGGAATTGCCGAACGCGCAACAAAAGGTGGCTTTCATGCAGAAAGTCACCAAGCACACCCTTGTGCACGATCAGTTGTCCCGGTTCTACAACGGGTTCCGGCGCGATGCCCATCCGATGGCGGTGATGGTCGGTGTGGTCGGTGCGCTTTCCGCGTTCTACCACGACTCGCTGGATATCAATAACCCTGAGCATCGCGAAATTTCCGCGATGCGCCTGATCGCCAAAGTCCCGACCATCGCCGCAATGGCCTACAAGTACAACACCGGCGAACCGTTCATGTACCCGAAGAACAGTTACAGTTACGTTGAAAATTTCATGTACATGATGTTTAGTGTTCCGTCAGAGGATTACGTACAGAATCCGGTGCTGGTGCGCGCGCTGGAACGCATCCTCATTCTGCACGCCGACCATGAGCAGAATGCTTCCACCGCGACGGTGCGGCTGGCCGGTTCCAGCGGGGCCAATCCATTCGCCTGTGTCGCTTCGGGCATAGCCGCGCTGTGGGGCCCGGCACATGGCGGTGCCAACGAAGCTGCGCTCAACATGCTGGAAGAGATCGGCGATGTGTCGCACGTGAAGGAGTATGTGCAGGGTGTAAAGGACAAAAAATACCGCCTGATGGGTTTTGGTCACCGCGTCTACAAGAACATGGATCCGCGCGCCAGCGTGATGCGCCAGACCTGTTACGAAGTACTCAAGGAACTCAAGCTCGAGAATGACAAGTTGTTCGCGCTGGCGATGGAGCTCGAACGTGTCGCATTGAGCGATCCGTACTTCATCGAACGCAAACTCTACCCCAACGTCGATTTCTATTCCGGCATCGTGTTGCGCGCACTGGGTATTCCGAAGAACATGTTCACGGTGATCTTTGCGCTGGCGCGTACCATAGGCTGGGTAACGCAGTGGAACGAGATGGTGGGGGACGCCGAACAAAAGATCGGCCGCCCGCGCCAGTTGTATCGCGGCGCGGTCAAACGCGATTTCGTCCCGATGGAAAAAAGGTGAACACGCCGACCAGTTTTTTGAAGTTGATGCAGGACAGCTCCTTGCTGTTCGGCAGTAACGCGCCGTTCGTCGAGGAATTGTACGAGCAGTATCTGGTCGATCCGGCTGGAATTTCCGCACAATGGCGCGGCTATTTTGATACTCTTCCGGCGCTGCCCGGCGGAAAACATGACCTGGCCCATAGCCAGATCCAGCGTAATTTTCTGGCCTTGCCCAAAACCTCTTCCGGCCCGTTCCTGACTGCCGATTCCGAACTGGAGCGCAAGCAGGTGTTCGTATTGCAGCTCATCAATGCACATCGCTTCCTTGGCGTGCGTGTCGCCAACCTCGATCCGCTTATTCGCCATGCCAAGCCGGTGGTTGCCGAGCTTGATCCGGCTTACTACGGTCTGAGTGATGCCGATATGAACACCACCTTTGATACCGGCTCCCTGGTCGGGGGCGTGCGCATGACCTTGCGCGAGATCCTCAAGTTGCTACGCCAGACCTACTGCGGCAGTATCGGCGCGGAATACATGTATATCGGCGATGTGGCACCGAAGCGCTGGCTGCAGAACCGCATGGAAAGCGCGCGCGGCGATGCAGGCTACGATGCCGCGCAGCGCCGCCGCATCCTGGAGCGCATCACCGCCGCAGAAACCCTGGAGCGCTATCTGCATACCAAGTTCGTCGGGCAAAAACGCTTCTCTCTGGAAGGTGGCGAAACATTGATCGCTTCGCTCGACCATTTGTTGCAGCGTGCCGGTGCGCAGGGCGTGCAGGAGACGGTCATCGGTATGGCACATCGCGGGCGGTTGAATGTGCTGGTGAATATCCTCGGCAAGCAGCCGGGCATGCTGTTTGCGGAATTCGAGGGTATCCATGCCGAGCATCTGACTTCCGGCGACGTCAAATACCACCAGGGCTTTGCTGCCGACATCGCCACACCGGGCGGAGAGATGCATGTTGCGCTGGCTTTCAATCCTTCCCACCTGGAGATCGTCGATCCCGTGGTGGAAGGCTCGGTTCGCGCACGCCAGCATAGACGCAAGGACCTCGATGGTTCCAAGGTCATCCCGATACTGATCCACGGTGATGCGGCGTTCGCCGGCCAGGGTGTGGTGATGGAAACCCTGGCGATGTCCCAGACACGCGGCTATGGTACCGGCGGCACGGTGCATATCATCGTCAATAACCAGATCGGATTTACCGCATCCGACATTCGCGATACGCGTTCCAGTTCGTATTGCACGGACGTGGCAAAAATGATCGATGCACCGATCCTGCATGTGAATTCGGATGATCCGGATGCAGTATTGCTGATCACCGAGATCGCGCTGGATTATCGTATGCAATTCAAGAAGGATGTAGTGATCGATCTGGTGTGCTTCCGCAAGTTGGGTCACAACGAACAGGACGAACCGTGGGTCACGCAACCGTACATGTATAGCTTCATCAAACAGCATCCGGGCACGCGTGCCGTGTATGCGCAGCGACTGGAGCAGCAAGGCGTGATTCAACCGGGCGATGCAGACGCGATGATTGCAACCTATCGCAAGGCAATGGATGAGGGGCGCAATTCGATCCAGCCCGCGCTGGACAAGAGCGCCACCAGGATGGTCTCGGACTGGACGCCGTTCAAGGACAGTATCAGCTGGAACATCGAGGCGAACACCGCCGTAGCGCTGCAACGTTTGCAGCAACTGTCGATCCCGTTGATCACCGTACCGGATAATATGGAGCTGCATTCGCGTGTGCAGAAGATCGTCGATGACCGTGGCGCGATGGCGCGCGGGGAGTTGTCGCTGGATTGGGGCATGGCAGAGACCCTCGCATACGCGACACTGCTCACCGAAGGCTATCCGGTGCGGTTGACCGGGCAGGATTGCCAGCGCGGTACGTTCTTTCACCGCCACGCCGTTTGGCATGACCAGAAACGCGT
The DNA here is from genome assembly GCA_038203435.1 of Burkholderiales bacterium. Classification (GTDB taxonomy): domain Bacteria; phylum Pseudomonadota; class Gammaproteobacteria; order Burkholderiales; family Gallionellaceae; genus Gallionella. The sequence goes on along the minus strand of JBBRDZ010000052.1, from coordinate 2,588 downwards.
AGAGCATGGTGACGGTGTACACATTCCGCTGCAGCATCTTTCACCGGATCAGTCGGATTTTGTGGTGATCGACTCGTTGCTGTCCGAAGAAGCGGTGTTGGGTTTTGAGTATGGCTATGCTACTGCCGAGCCAAACTCGCTGGTGTTGTGGGAAGCGCAGTTCGGCGATTTCGCCAACGGAGCACAGGTGGTGATAGACCAGTTCATCGCTGCCGGCGAGGTGAAGTGGGGCAGGAAGTGCGGACTGGTGATGCTATTGCCGCATGGCTATGAGGGCCAGGGCGCGGAGCATTCTTCGGGGCGCATCGAGCGTTATTTGCAGCTGTGCGCTGATTACAATATTCAGGTGTGCGTTCCTTCGTCCCCGGCGCAGATGTTCCACCTGTTGCGCCGCCAGATGCTGCGTCCGATGCGCAAGCCGCTGATCGTGTTCACACCCAAGAGCCTGTTGCGCAGCAAGGATGCGGCGTCGCCGTTGAGCAGTTTCAGCAACGGTAATTTTCAGCCGGTGATCGCCGAAGTCGATGCGCTGGATGCAGCCAGGGTGCGCCGTGTCATCGCCTGCAGCGGCAAGGTGTACTACGAGCTGCTGGCTGCGCGTCGCGTCAAAGGCATATCCGATATGGCGATCATCCGCATCGAACAGCTCTATCCGTTCCCGCACGAAGATTTCACCGCGCAGATCGGCGCGTATCCCAACGCGATAGAAGTGGTGTGGTGTCAGGAAGAGCCCGGCAACCAGGGTGCATGGCATCGTATCCAGCATTATCTGCTGCGCCATTTGCGCAAAGGCATGCGCCTCGATTACGCGCTGCGTCCAACGTCTGCAGCGCCCGCCGCAGGTTATCTGGCAGTGCATCAGGAACAACAGAAAGCGGTGATCGAAGCGGCATTCCGCGACGATCTCGACAACAAACCCAATCCCGGAGCATCCCATCATGAGCATCATTGAAGTCAAAGTCCCGCAATTATCCGAATCTGTTTCTGAAGCCACCCTGCTGACCTGGCACAAGCGGGTCGGGGACGCGGTGAGCGAGGGCGAGAACCTGATCGATGTCGAAACCGACAAGGTGGTGCTGGAGCTGCCGGCCACCAAGAGCGGGGTGCTGAGCAAGATACTCAAGGGCGACGGCGAAAAAGTGGGCAGTGAAGAACTGATCGCGCAGATCGATACGGCGGCGGTGGCGGTACAAGCGGTCAGCGCGGTTGCCAAGTCCGCGGCCGGCGCGGCGGTGCCGCCTTCGGTGCGCAAACTGGCGCGTGAAAAGGAAGTCGATACCGGCAACCTGCAAGGCAGCGGCCGCAGCGGCCGCGTCACCAAGGAAGATGTGCTTAACGCGATGCAGCAGGTCAACCCGCAACAATCCGTACCCGGCATCGCCCCGTCCGGCAACCGTCCGGAACAGCGCGTGGCGATGACGCGCATCCGCCAGCGTATCGCGGAACGTCTGCTGCAGTCGCAACAGAATGCCGCGATCCTGACCACCTTCAACGAGGTCAACATGCAGCCGGTGATGGATCTGCGCAATCGCTACAAGGACGCGTTCGAGAAGAAGCACGGCGTCAAGCTCGGCTTCTCTTCGTTTTTCGTCAAGGCGGCGTTGCTGGCGCTGCAGAAATTCCCCATCGTCAATGCATCGGTTGACGGCAACGACATCATCTACCATGGTTACTTCGACATCGGCGTGGCGATCGGCAGCGAACGCGGCCTGGTGGTACCCATCATCCGTGACGTGGACAAACTTTCCTTTGCCGACATCGAGAAGCAGATCACAGACTTTGGCGCGCGGGCCAAAGTCGGCAAGCTGACCATGGAGGAGCTCACCGGAGGAACCTTCACCGTTTCCAACGGCGGTGTGTTCGGTTCGATGCTCTCCACCCCGATCATCAACCCGCCCCAGGCTGCCATCCTCGGCATTCATGCCACCAAAGACAGAGCGGTGGTGGAGAACGGCCAGATCGTGATCCGCCCGATGAATTATCTTGCGGTGTCCTACGACCACCGCATTATCGACGGACGCGAAGCGGTTCAGTTCTTGGCTACCATCAAGGAAGCGCTGGAGTTTCCGGGACGGGTGCTGCTGGATTTGTAGATTGCCGGGATTGCCCATCAGAAGGCCGTTCGCCCTGAGCCTGTCGAAGGGTCGCCGCAAAGCGGCTGGCGCGTGGTGAGGTATGTAGGTTGGGTTAGCGCGCAGTGCGTAACCCAACATCAAAATACAAGATCAAAACCGCCGGGGGTTGCCCGGCAGCAAGCTACTTTCTTTTGCTTCGCCAAAAGAAAGTAATCAAAGAAACGCCGCCCCGGTTTGCCGCCGCTTCGCGGTGCCCTGCGTTGCTCGACTGGTCAGAGAAGGGGGTCAGGTCTTGCCTTTTGCCTTTCCTCCCGATACTGTGATACTGTCTCCGCATGTCCAGACCGCTGAGAATCGAATTTGCCGGAGCGCTCTACCACGTCACCTCACGGGGAGACGGGCAGGAAGATATATTTCAGGATGACAGCGACCGCGAGCTTTTTCTCGAAGTGCTCGCGGAAGTCGGCGAGCGATTCAACTGGACATACCATGCCTACTGCCTGATGGGCAACC
>JBBRDZ010000051.1:0-15472 GCA_038203435.1 Burkholderiales bacterium | reverse complement strand
ACTTCAATTCGCCGCGTTGGTGCATCTGGTACAAGCGATGCACGCCGGTGGTGGTCTCTTCAGTGACACCCTTGATCGCGGCGAGACGCGCGGAATACCATTTTTTGTCCACGGCCAGCTTGGCCTTGATCGAGGCGAACAGACAGGTCTCTTCTTCCGAGCCGGGATGGTTCAGCAGGGAAGCATCCTTCTCGGCGCGTGCACCCAGATGCAGCAACAGGGTCGCATCGCCGCCGTCGTCCAGGATCATGTTGGAATGGACACCGTCCGCCCATTCGAAGATGCGGTGGGTGTAGTCCCAGTATTCGGTCAGCGTTTCACCCTTGTAGGCGAACACCGGCACGCCGGTCGCCACGATCGCGGCAGCGGCATGATCCTGGGTCGAATAGATGTTGCACGAAGCCCAGCGCACTTCCGCGCCGAGTGCCCTCAGCGTCTCGATCAGCACGCCGGTCTGGATGGTCATGTGCAGACTGCCTGTGATGCGCGCGCCGCGCAGGGGTTGCGTGGCCGAGAATTCCTTGCGGATCGCCATCAGGCCGGGCATCTCGACCTCGGCAATGGCGAGTTCCTTGCGCCCCCATGCAGCCAGGGACATATCGGCAACTTTGTAATCGGTGAATTGTTTCTCTGCGGCGTTCATAAGCGGCTCCATTCATAAAGTTAATGAATGGGTGCGGTTGATACATTGAACCACTGGCTCCGAGCCTGACGGGGGACTGGTAACAGCCCCGCTGCAGCACCCCTCGGAGGGTGGGAAAAAATATGTTTTGTGGGCGAATCGCGTTGTCGCGTGCTCGCTCACTCGTCGCCTATCTGTAAGATATGTCTTGTCGTTCGCTGATGATACTACTAGCCATTCGACTGATGAAACAACTAGCCATCCCACTAAGCAACCAAAAGACGGTTGCCAAGTGGTTGGTTATAAGCCCACTAGCGGGCAAGTCGCTGGTTATGCGCGGCTCCTAGCGCTTCATCCCACAAAACATATTTTCAGACAGATTACTTGCCGGCGTCCTCGCGCAATGCAACGACCCGGTCGGTGGCTTCCCAGGTGAAGCCCGGCTCTTCGCGGCCGAAGTGGCCATAGGCCGCCGTGTTTTCATAGATCGGGCGCAACAGGTCGAGCATCAACACGATGCCTTTGGGACGCAGATCGAAATGGCGCAGTACCAGTTCGGTCAGTTTTTCGTTGCTGATCTTGCCGGTCCCGTAGGTGTCCACCATGATGCTGGTCGGTTTGGCCACGCCGATCGCGTAGGATATCTGCACCAGGCATTTGGTCGCCAAACCGGCGGCGACGATATTCTTCGCGACATAGCGGCTGGCATAAGCGGCGGAGCGGTCCACCTTGGACGGATCCTTGCCGGAGAACGCACCGCCGCCGTGCGGAGCTGCGCCGCCGTAGGTGTCGACGATGATCTTGCGCCCGGTCAGTCCGCAATCACCCTGCGGCCCGCCGATCACGAAACGTCCGGTCGGGTTGACCAGAAAGTTGATGTTGCCCTTGATCAATTCCTTGGGCAGCATCGGCTTGATGATCTCCTCGATCGCGGCTTCGCGTATCTGCGCCAGCGTCATTTCCGGTGCGTGCTGGGTCGACAGCACCACGGTGTCGATCGAGTGCGGTTTGCCGTCCAGATAACGGATCGTCACCTGCGACTTGGCATCCGGGCGCAACCACGGCAAGCGTCCGTCGTGGCGCAATTCCGCCTGGCGTTCCACCACGCGGTGTGCCAGATAGATGGCCAGCGGCATCAGCGTCGGCGTTTCGTCGCAGGCATAGCCGAACATCAGGCCCTGGTCGCCGGCGCCCTGGTTCAGGTAATCATCGGAAGCGCGATCCACACCCTGTGCGATATCCGGGCTTTGTTTGTCGTAAGCGACCAGCACCGCGCAACCCTTGTAGTCGATACCGTAATCGGTGTTGTCGTAGCCGATGCGTTTGATGGTGTTGCGCGCCACGGTGATGTAGTCCACATTTGCAGTGGTCGTGATCTCCCCGGCCAGCACCACCAGTCCGGTATTGGTCAGCGTCTCTGCCGCGACCCGCGCATACGGGTCTTGCGCTAGAATAGCGTCCAGTATCGCATCGGAAATCTGATCCGCCACTTTGTCGGGATGACCTTCGGATACAGATTCGGACGTAAACAGATAATCACTCATGGGTCTCAACTCAATCCAGGAAAAATCAAAGGGGCGCATTGTATCAAATTGTTCGCCCTACCGCAGATGACCTCATTCCTATTCAAAACCATATTTCGCCTGCTGGCAAATTTTCCACTGCGTTCGCTGCATGGGCTGGGTGAACTGCTGGGTCGCATCACCTATGCCAGCTCCAGACAATATGCCGCGCGCACCAGGGAGAACCTGCGCCAGTCGCATCTGGCCGCAGATGAGACCCACTATGCCGCTCTGTTGCGCCAGACTGTTGCCGAGGCCGGCAAGAGCATCTTCGAGTTGCCCTGGGTATGGGGCAGGCCACTCGAACAGGTCTGCGCAACAGTGCAAAGCTGCCAGGGGTGGGAACATGCCGACACAGCTCATGCGCGCGGCAAGGGCATCATTTTCCTCACGCCGCATTGGGGTTGCTTCGAGATCACCAGTCTGTATATCGGGCAACGCCTGCCGTTGACGAGTTTATACAGCCCACCCAAGCAAGGCTGGTTGGAAAAAGTGATGCTCAGTGGTCGTGAACGCGGATTGTCGCGGCTGGCTATCGCCGATTTCAGTGGGGTACGTCTGCTTTCCAAAGCGCTCAGACGCGGCGAAGCGATCGGTTTATTGCCTGACCAGGTACCCAGCCAGGGTGATGGCGAGTGGGTGAACTTTTTCGCGCGTCCCGCTTATACGATGACTTTGAGCGGGCGTCTGGCCCAATCCAGCGGCGCGGCGGTGCTGCTGGTCTACGCCGAAAGGCTAGCGCATGGAACGGGGTACAAACTGACATTCGAACCGCTGCCTCTGGATTTTTCCAATTCTGTGCCGCAGCAGATCAATGCCGCGCTTGAACGCGTGATCGCGATATCCCCCGCCCAGTATCTGTGGAGTTATAACCGTTACAAAACTCCACCTGGTGTATTGCCGCCGGCAGCAGGGGAACAGCAATGTTAGTGCGTGCAGGTGTGTTCGTTCTGTGGATGTTGCACTTTCTGCCGTTCCGCGTACTGGTCTGGCTGGGCAGTGCACTGGGCTTGTTGTTCCATGCGTTTGCCGCGGAACGCCGGAATGTGGCAACTATCAATCTGCGCTTGTGTTTCCCCGAAATGAGCGACACCCGGCGCGCACGTTTGGTGCGCGATCATTTCAAAATGTTCGGGCGCAGCCTGATCGAGCGCACCGTGCTGTGGTGGGCTAGCGCCGAGCGCATCAGCAGCCTGATCCGCGTCGAAGGTTTGGAACATTTTGAAGCGATCAAAGGCAAGCCCGCCATCCTGCTCACGCCGCATTTCGTCGGCATGGATGCCGGCGGTCAGTGGATCGCGCAGCACACCGACACGGTATGCATGTATGCGAACCAGAAGAACGTCTACCTGACCGAACTATTGCTGCAGAAGCGCGCCCGCTTCCGCAACCAGTATTTGTATTCGCGCCAGCAGGGACTGCGTCCCATCCTCAAAGGGATGCGCGCGGGCATGCCGTTCATTTACCCGCCTGACCAGGATCAGGGCGTCAAGGACGGCGCATTCATTCCCTTCTTCGGCGTGCCGACCGCGACCATGACCTCGGTGCCGCGCATCGCGCAGATGACCGGCGCGAAAGTCGTGCCCAGCATCACACGTCTGCTACCCGGCGCCGCGGGATATGTACTGACCTTCTATCCGGCCTGGGAAAACTATCCCAGCGGGAACGACATCGCCGATACGCGGCGCATGAACGAATTCATCGAACAACGTGTGCTGGAGATGCCGGAGCAATACTTCTGGTTGCACAAACGATTCAAAACCAGGCCTCCGGGCGAGGAAAGGGAAGGATTCTATAAATGAAATACCGCGACCTGCGCGACTTTATCTCCCAACTGGAAAAACTCGGTGAGCTGAAACGGGTCTCTGCGCCGGTCTCGCCGCACCTGGAAATGACCGAGATCTGCGACCGCGTGTTGCGCGCGCAGGGTTCGGCCATCCTGTTCGAGAACGTCGTCGGGCACAATGCGGCGCAAAATAAAATTCCCGTTCTGGCCAACCTGTTCGGCACACCGCGACGCGTGGCGCTGGGTATGGGTGAAGAGTCCACTGCGGCGTTGCGCGAGGTGGGCAAGTTGCTCGCCTATCTCAAGGAACCCGAACCACCCAAAGGGCTGAAAGATGCCTGGGACAAATGGCCGGTGCTGAAGCAGGTACTGACCATGTCGCCGAAAATACTGTCCAGTGCGCCGTGCCAGGATATCGTATGGGAAGGCAGTGAAGTCGATCTGGGCAAATTGCCGATCCAGACCTGCTGGCCCGGCGATGTCGCGCCGCTGATCACCTGGGGCTTGGTGGTCACGCGCGGACCGAACAAGGCGCGCCAGAACCTCGGCATCTACCGCCAGCAGGTGATCTCACCAAACAAAGTCATCATGCGCTGGCTGGCGCAACGCGGCGGTGCGCTGGATTTCCAGGACTGGCGCAAGGCGCATCCCGGCGAGCCGTTTCCGATCGCGGTGGTGATCGGCGCCGATCCGGCCACGATACTCGGCGCAGTCACGCCGGTACCGGACAGCCTTTCCGAATACCAGTTCGCCGGATTGTTGCGCGGCAGCAAGACCGAACTGGTGAAGTGCATCGGCAACGACCTGCAAGTGCCTGCTAGTGCCGAGATCGTGCTGGAAGGCGTGATACACCCGGACGAGATGGCGCTGGAAGGTCCGTTCGGCGACCACACCGGTTACTATAATGAGCAGGATAAATTCCCGGTATTCACCATCGAGCGCATCACCATGCGCTCTAACCCGATCTACCATTCCACCTACACCGGCAAACCGCCCGACGAACCTTCCATGCTCGGCGTGGCGTTGAACGAAGTGTTCGTCCCGTTATTGCAAAAACAGTTTCCCGAGATCGTGGATTTTTATCTGCCGCCGGAAGGATGCAGCTATCGCATGGCGGTGGTCAGCATCCGCAAGCAGTATGCCGGCCATGCCAAGCGCGTAATGTTCGGCATCTGGAGTTTTCTGCGCCAGTTCATGTACACCAAATTCATCATCGTGGTCGACGATGATATCGACATCCGCAACTGGCAGGAAGTGATCTGGGCGATCACCACGCGCGTCGATCCGGTGCGCGACACGCTGCTGGTGGACCACACGCCGATCGATTATCTGGACTTCGCCAGCCCGGTATCGGGATTGGGCGGCAAGATGGGTCTGGATGCGACCAACAAATGGCCGGGCGAGACGCAACGCGAATGGGGCACACCCATCGTGATGGATGCTGCGGTCAAGGCCAGGATAGACGCGATGTGGAGTCAGTTGGGGTTGTAGCGTATCCCGCCCGTGTTCAGAATCTTTGTCTGGCCATGAAACCGAATTCTAGTGTGTTGTTGTTCGGCTCCACCAGGCCCCACCCGGTCGGCACGCCGTAGCGGATCTCGGGAACGATTTCGGACTGGCCGATATTCCAGTAGTGCATGAACGGCCCGATCGCCCACAGGTATTTCTGGTACATGACGCTCAATTTCAGTCCGTAGCCGCTGCCCTGATTGTTCGTCACGTCGCTATATCCGCCACCCACATCGGACAAATGCGAGTTCTGTACGCCGAACAGCAACGTGTCGATCTCCAGTGTGCTCTCCAGCCTCGCCTGGTCGTCGAGCAGCCTGCGATGGATGATGCCAATGGGCAAATAGACATAGTTGCTCTCGCGCCTGTACCCGCCGTAGCCGGTGTTGGTGATACCCCGTCCATCATTGAACAGGTAGCGATAGCCCAGACCGGTATATGCCGCGAGCACCGAACTGTCGAGCGCCCATTGCCGGCCCAGCAACCCCCTGAGTTCGAGATACAGATCCTGTTCTCCGCTAGCGCTGCCGGTGTTCTCGCTATTGTAATCGACCACCCCGGCGGCATAGCGCAGGTCGCCGCGTATGAATCCATCGTTCTGCAACACACGGGTTGCATGCAGATCCAGGCCCAATTTCACACCCTTCAAGGACATCACGCCCGGCTCCTTGTATTGATAGGCTGAAGCGGACAGGCCGATGTCGTTACCCGACTGGATTTTCAGACTGGTTGACTCCGCGCGTACCGGGATCGCCAAACCCAGCATCATGGCACCAAGCAGCACAGCAACAGGATAGTTCACGTTTGTCCTTCGCAGAGCTTGTTCATAGCATTCTATTCCGCATCGATGCCGTGCACGCCGCGAAAAAAACCTGCAGCGTCCCGCATAGATCAGCCGCACCGCACTCAATCAAAAATTGTAGTTGACTCCAACAGTCAGATCGCCCAGTGTGTTGAAGTTAACATCGCCATCCACTTGGGACGCAAGCGGATACCTGGCCCCCGCCACGAGATAGGCCCATTCCTTGGTACCGGCATAGCGTCGCGAGCGGCCGTTACCGCTCCAGTTGTAATTCTCGTACGCCAAGCCGACTCCTGCATAGGGACGGATATCATCCGCCGGGCCGGATACCGCCTGAAATGCATAAATCGCTGCGGCACCGATAGCCGTGACATTCCAGCTGACACCGGGAGAAGTTTTGTCGGAAAAATTCTTCAGGAATGCCTGACCTGTCCAACGCTGGTCATCGGTCAACACGGAGACGCCGAATTCTGTTTGAATCCCGAACACGTGATCGATCCCGAAATTGGCGCCGATGCTGTTAAAAATTCGGCCTGCTTCAGGGTCTGCGCTAGCGGGTGTAACGATGCAAACAAGGGCGAACCAAAGTGCTACCGTGACGATAATCTTCATATTAAGCCCACCCCAGGTTCTGACAATGTCGTAATACATACCCCAGCCCACAAGGGCGCACAGTACTTTCTCGTTCCGCATTGGTCAACCCGGATCAATCTGCAGGCGATGTGCCGGGGGTATGCTGTTCCAAAAGACTAAAAGGCCGGAACGATTCCGGCCTCCCGTGCAGGTTGTGCGGCAAGCAGATATTGCCTTTACCGCCTGGTCAGAACTTCAGGTTCGCCCCGATCGTCAGCCCGCCATAGTTATTCAAGCTCAGATCAACGTTTGCCTGTTGCGTGAGGTCAAACCTGACCCCGGCTGTGAAATACAAGCCGCCAGAATCGGCTGATGTGTTGAAGGGTACGTTGGGTCCGCTCAAGCTTGAACTCAGCGCGATCAAACCCAGTCCGGCATAGGGCTTGAACCGTTTGTCCAGCTTGCCGACAGGGCCAAAATCATAGATGCCTGCCGCACCGAGGGCGTTGTAACTGTATTGGTAAGTCCCTGCGCCGGTACGGTAGGTATGCGCATAGTTCTTCCAGAACACCTGGATCGAAACCGGCGCCTTGTTGGGCATCGCAGCAGAGATATCCATCTCTCCCTGGATCCCGACCACACCGTCCAGGTCGAAGCCATAATTCACGCCCACACTGTTTTTACCTTCGGCGGCAATGGCGGGCGCCGCACAGCAAACGGACAGCAGTACAAACAAAGTGATTTTTTTCATTTCTCCGGTTTCCCCTGTTTATTGTTCAAGTTTCATTTTACAGAATGGCATCGCCAGGTACATGCCGTCAGGCGCGATATCCGGAAGTATATCGCCCGGTAAGCGCAGTTGTGCATCAATATTTCTTTTGCACCCATTCGATCAGCGTGTCCTGGGCGGCTTGCGCCAAAGCAGCATTCGGATGGTTGACGATGAACACCACGATCCACTGCTTGCCGCTCTGGGTCTTCACGTATCCCGCCAGGGATTTCACGCCCTCCAGCGAACCGCTCTTGAGGTGCGCATATCCGGCGATCTCATTGCCCTTGAAACGTTTCTTCATGGTACCGTCCATACCCAGTATCGGCAGCGAAGCGGCCAGTTCGGCATAGTACGGACTGCGCGTGGCGTGTTGCAGCAGCTCGGCGAGATGCGCTGCGCTGATACGCGCGGTACGCGACAGACCCGCGCCATTCTCCATCACCAATTCTGGAAACTGCAGCTGTTGCCTGCCCAACCAGCGCTGCATCGCAGCGCTACTGTGTGCGATGTTCGCCGGCATCGCTTGCGTAGCGGACAGTGGCGACGAAACTGCCGCTACCGCACTGGCTCCGGCCGGTCCACTGTCGTCACCGCCACTCTGGTCGCCTGTGAGCACAGCTTGCTCGCGTTGCGCAACGGCCGCATCATCCCTGGTGTTTCCTGCTGTGCCCAGTGTCAGGAATAACTGCCGTGCCATGCTGTTGTTGCTGAATTTGTTGATGTCGCGTATCACTTCCGACAGCGGCGGTGAGACATAGCTGGAATAAGGCACTTGATCGGCTGGCGCAGAACCCAGCCGCAGTTTTCCTTGCAACGATCCGCCCAGTTCCCGCCACAATCCGCCGAACACCGCAAAGAAATATTCATCCTGCGGCAGCAATGAAAAATAATCATCCGTCTCGCCGCAATCCGCCGGAATGCTGCCTTCCAGCACGATGTCATGGCCGTCCAGGCGTGCCTTGTATGCATCTTCGCCGTTGCATTTCAATGCCGCCGAAGTGGTGATGAGATTGTGTACCGTATAGCCGGCCAGTTCCGGATCGACCAGCGCAGTAGTGCCGTGGCCGTTCGGGATCAGATGCAGATGCTGCGCGTTGAAATTCAGCAGCAGCGCACCGGTGCCGACGTTGTATGCGCGGGTGGGATCATTGTCGAAAGAAGCGGGATCATTCCGGACCGCCTCGAAAAAGCTGCGGTCCAGCACCAGGTCGCCCTGTATCTCGCGCAACCCGCGCTGGCGCAATTCGCGCAACCACATCCAGAATTGTTCCATGGTCAACTTGGGGTCACCATAACCCTTGAACACCAGATCACCCTGCAACACGCCGTTTTCCAGTTTGCCGTCCAGGTAAGCTTCGGTCTTCCAGCGATAGGCCGGGCCGAGGGTTTCTAGGGCAGCAAAGGTGGTGAGCAGCTTCATGGTGGAGGCCGGGTTCATCGCCTGACTGGCGTTCAGGCTCAACGCGGGCGTGTCGGCGTGTTCTTCCTGGACCACGATGGCGACGCTGGACAACGGGATATGGGCGCGCGCCAGCGCTGCCCTGACCGTTTCCGGCAAAGGGGTTGCTGTGACCCCGGCGGAACACAGCAAACACAACCCGAAGAAAATACTACGCATCACACCCGACTCAGTTGATTGACGATCCGCAAAGTACCATCAACCAGCAGATCCATCTCTGGCTCGCTGATTATATACGGCGGCATGAAATATATCGTGTTGCCGATGGGGCGTAGCAGCAATTGGTTTTGCAGCGCGAGCGCATGGCATCGTTGGGCAAAATCCCTGTTGTCCGTCTCTGCTTCGAAGGCCCAGATCATGCCGGTGTTGCGCCAGTTGCGCACCGCACGATGCTCGCGCAACGATAGCGAGATCTCGTTCATATAGGTCGCCTTATCACGATTCGCGGCGAGCACATCATCCTGCGCAAAGATGTCCAGCGTGGCAAGTGCTGCCCGGCAGGCCAGCGGATTGCCGGTATAGGAGTGCGAATGCAGAAACCCGCTGGTCATCGCGTCGCCATAGAACGCCTGGTAAATTTCATCGCTCGTCATCACCACCGACAACGGCAGATAGCCGCCGGTGATGCCTTTCGACAGACACAGAAAATCCGGTGCAATACCCGTATTGCCTTTCCGGATGGCTGCAGGTGCTTGTTCGCAGGCGAACATCGTGCCGGTGCGACCCATGCCGACGGCGATTTCGTCCGCAATCAGATGCACCTGATATTCAGTGCACAGTTGACGCGCGCGAAGCAAATAGATCGGGTGATACATCGCCATGCCCGCCGCGCCCTGCACCAGCGGTTCGATGATGAACGCCGCCAGCTGCGCATGATGTCGCTGCAAATGCTGCTCCAGCGCATCCGCGCAACGCAGCGCATAAATCTCGGCACTTTCTCCCGTGTCAGCCTTGCGCCAGTCGGGGCTGGGAACGGTCGCCTGCTGCCGCACCAGAGCGCCATAGGCATCGCCGAACAGCGCGACATCGGACACCGATAACGCACCCAGCGTTTCACCGTGATAACTGTTCTCCAGACTGATGAATTGTGTCTTGTCCGGCTTGCCGCTGTTGCGCCAGTAATGCGCGCTCATCTTCAGGGCGATCTCCGTGGCCGATGCACCGTCCGATGCATAGAAACAATGCCCCAAACCTGCCGGTGCCAGCTCGCGCAACCGCTCCGACAGTTGCACCACCGGCTCGTGGGTGAAGCCGGCCAGCATCACGTGTTCCAGTGCTTCCAGCTGCTCGCGCAGCGCGGCATTGATACGCGGATTGCAATGACCAAACAGGTTCACCCACCAGGAACTGACCGCATCCAGATAGCGATTCTTGTCGTAGTCATACAGCCAAGCTCCTTTCCCGCTGGCGATCGGCAACAACGGAAAATGCTCGTAGTGTTTCATCTGTGAGCAGGGATGCCACACGGCCGAAAGGCTGCGGGCAAGAAGATCGGTATTGTTCTGCGAACGCTGTGTCATACGCGGAATCATATCGGTTTTTGCGGCTTGCGCGCAGCGCAAAGTTTGGCTAGCCTGCAAGCATCCCTGATTCCTGACGGAAAATTCAAGTGCATATTCTCATCACCGGTGGCACGGGCTTGATCGGCCGGCAACTTTGCACGGCGCTGCTGGCGGACGGACACGAGTTGACGGTGCTGAGCCGCACCCCCGCTAGCGTACCGGAAAAATGTGGCTCAACTGTGCACGCCATGGCCGATCTGAACGAGTGGACACCAGCAACCACTTTTGATGCTGTCATCAATCTGGCCGGAGAAGCGATCGTCGACGCGCGCTGGACAGACCGGCGCAAGCAAGCGCTGTGGGACAGCCGGGTCACTTTGACAGAGCGCCTGGTGCGGAATATCGCCGCAGCGCAGCACAAACCCGGTGTGTTATTGAGCGGTTCGGCGGTGGGATATTACGGTGATCGCGGCGATACCGAGCTGGATGAATCGGCCGGGGCCGGTGCTGATTTTGCCGCCCGCTTGTGCCAGGCATGGGAGATGGCGGCACTCGCCGCGCAAAATGCCGGTGTGCGGGTGTGCCTGCTGCGCACCGGGCTGGTATTGAGTCGCCACGGCGGGCTGCTCGGACGCATGACGTTACCGTTCAAACTCGGCCTGGGCGCACGTCTGGGCCATGGAAAGCAATGGATGAGCTGGATACATATCGATGATTATGTTGGGCAGTTGCTCGGTTTGTTGCGCAACGAACAGGCCAGCGGCCCATACAACATGACTGCGCCACACCCGACCAGCAACGTTCAATTCACCGCCGCCCTGGCAACGGCGCTGCATCACCCTGCTCCGTTCGTGATGCCGGCATGGTTGCTGAAATCTGTCATGGGCGAGCGCGCATGCCTGTTGCTGGATGGGCAGAAAGTACTGCCTGTGAAATTCGCTGCAGCGGGTTATCGCTTTGATTTTGCAAACCTGCCGGAAGCACTGAATGGCGTGCTGGGCAAGTAGTTGCTGCGGCTTATCCCCATACCGCATAGCTTGCTTTGCTTTCAGTATCCCACCGTTTGTGGCATCCTTCGCAACTTAACATGGTGTGTGACAGAATATTCCGTCCCTTATTTAAAACCAGCGGGGCGACCGGAGGATGGCAGCAATGAAACGAGTTGATGATTTTCGCTTGCGCTTTGGCAAGCGCGAGTTAGTACCGATCATAATCGGCGGCATGGGCGTGGACATTTCCAGTCGCGAACTGGCTTGGGAAGCCGCTCGACTGGGCGGGATCGGCCATATTTCCGACGCGATGTTGCCAACCGTCACGGATCGTCTCGACAAGACGAAATTCGTCAGCCACAAACAAAAGCAATACAAGCTCAACGTCAAGGAGACCAGCAAGGCGATCGTGCAATTCGATCTGGGCCAGGTGGCCGAATCGACCCGCCTGCATGTCGGCAAGACCATGGAAGCCAAACTCGGCGACGGCATGATCTTCGTCAACTGCATGGAAAAACTGACCATGAATGCGCCGCGCGAAACCCTGCGCGTGCGATTATGCGGCGCGCTGGATGCGGGAATTGACGGCATCACACTGAGCGCGGGACTGCATCTGGGCTCGTTTGCATTGATGGAAGACAATCCGCGTTTCCGCGATGCGAAGCTGGGCATCATCGTCTCATCGCTGCGCGCCCTGCAATTATTCATGCGCAAAACTGCCAGACTCGAACGCCTGCCGGATTACATCGTGGTGGAAGGTCCGCTGGCTGGTGGGCATCTGGGCTTCGGACTGGATTGGGCGCAGTATGATCTGCACGCCATCGTGGCGGAGATCGTTGCGCATCTGAAGGCCGAAAAACTGGATATCCCAGTGATTGCGGCGGGCGGGGTGTTCACCGGCAGCGATGCGGTGGGTTTCCTGGAAAGTGGCTGTGCTGCGGTACAGGTGGCTACGCGTTTTACTGTTTCCAGGGAATGCGGCATCCCGGAAAATATCCAGCAGGAATATTTCAAGGCGAACGAGGATGACATCGAGGTCAACATGATCTCGCCGACCGGCTACCCGATGCGCATGATCAAGAGTTGCCCGGCGATCGGCGCCGGCATACGCCCGAACTGCGAAGCCTACGGTTACCTGCTCGATGCCAAAGGTCATTGTGATTACATCGATGCCTACAATCGGGAAGTCGCCTTGCATCCGGATACGAAGAAGATCTCCGTCAAGGACAAGACCTGCTTGTGCACCCATATGCGCAATTATGATTGCTGGACCTGCGGACATTACACCTACCGGCTTAAGGACACGTCACGCCGGAATGCTGATGGCACATATCAAATCCTGACCACCGAGCACATCTTTAAAGACTATCAGTTCAGCACCGATAATCAGATCTCACTCCCCCCGCAAAAATAAACCTGCGCTCCGCCCTTGAAATTGGGCGGAGCCGCCCCGACTATTGGCACTCGCAGGCAGAGAGTGCTAAACTCCGCCTCCGCTATTTTTTAACCCCTTGTTTTAGGAGACATCAGTATGAAAATTCGTCCTTTGAATGATCGCGTGATCGTTAAACGTATGGAAGAAGAACGCAAGACCGCCTCCGGGATCGTGATTCCAGATGCAGCAACTGAAAAGCCTGATCAAGGCGAGATCGTCGCCGTCGGCAAAGGCAAGGTCGGCGACGACGGCAAATTGCAAGCCATGAGTGTCAAGGTCGGCGACCGTGTGCTGTTCGGAAAATATGCCGGCCAGGCGTTCAAAATGGACGGTCAGGAATACATGACCATGCGCGAAGACGACATCATCGGCGTAGTCGAGAAATAAGCCGTCACTAAATTTTTAGGAGAATAAAACATGGCAGCAAAAGACGTAAAATTCCACGACGCGGCTCGTGCAAAAATGGTGGTTGGCGTGAACATTCTGGCCGATGCGGTCAAAGTGACCCTGGGGCCCAAAGGCCGCAATGTCGTACTGGATCGTTCATACGGATCCCCCACCATCACCAAGGACGGTGTCTCAGTCGCAAAGGAAATCGAACTCAAGGACAAATTCGAGAACATGGGCGCACAGATGGTCAAGGAAGTCGCTTCCAAGACCTCCGATGTGGCCGGTGACGGCACCACCACCGCGACCGTACTGGCGCAATCCATCGTTCAGGAAGGCATGAAGTTCGTCGCAGCCGGCATGAACCCGATGGACCTGAAGCGTGGCATCGACCAGGCTGTCATCGCAGCCGTTGCCGAGCTGAAAAAACTTTCCAAGCCATGCACCACCAGCAAGGAAATCGCGCAAGTGGGCAGCATCTCCGCCAACTCCGATACCGTGATCGGCGAGAAGATCGCGGCCGCGATGGAAAAGGTCGGCAAGGAAGGCGTGATCACGATCGAAGACGGTCAGGGCCTGGAAGACGAACTGGACATCGTGGAAGGTATGCAGTTCGACCGCGGTTATCTGTCACCCTACTTCATCAACAACCAGGATCGCCAGCTGGCTTTGATGGAAAATCCCTACATCCTGTTGCACGACAAAAAAGTATCCAACATCCGCGACCTGCTCCCGGTACTGGAACAAGTCGCCAAGGCCGGCCGCTCGTTGCTGATCATCGCTGAAGATGTCGATGGCGAAGCACTGGCCACACTGGTGGTGAACAACATCCGCGGTATTCTGAAAACGGTTGCCGTCAAGGCGCCGGGATTCGGCGACCGTCGCAAGGCGATGCTGGAAGACATCGCAATCCTGACCGGCGGCACCGTGATCGCGGAAGAAGTCGGCCTGTCACTGGAGAAAGCCAACCTGAATGAATTGGGCCAGGCCAAGCGCATCGAAGTGGGCAAGGACAACACCATCATCATCGACGGCGCAGGCAAGGAAGATGCGATCAAAGGCCGCATCGGCCAGATCAACAAGCAAGCCGAAGAATCCACCAGCGATTATGACAAGGAAAAACTGCAGGAACGCAAAGCCAAATTGGCGGGCGGCGTTGCCGTGATCAAGGTCGGCGCAGCGACTGAAGTGGAAATGAAAGAGAAGAAAGCACGCGTGGAAGACGCTTTGCACGCAACCCGCGCAGCAGTTGAAGAAGGCATCGTTCCCGGCGGTGGCGTGGCATTACTGCGCGCAAAGGTTGCAGTGGGCAAGCTGAAAGGCGACAACCACGACCAGGACGCGGGCATCACCATCGTGTTGCGCGCGATGGAATCCCCGCTGCGCGCCATCGTGTCCAACGCGGGTGACGAGCCTTCGGTAGTAGTCAACAAAGTGACGGAAGGTAAAGGCAGCTACGGATACAACGCCGCAACCAGCGAGTATGGCGACATGCTCGCCATGGGTGTGGTTGATCCGACCAAGGTGACCCGCGTGGCATTGCAGAATGCCGCATCGATCGCCGGATTGATGTTGACCACCGCATGCATGGTCGCCGAACTGCCGGAAGACAAACCGGCACAGGGCGGCATGGGCGGTGGCGGCGGCATGGGCGGAATGGAAGGCATGATGTAATTTGCCGGTAGTTTTTCGGCAATCAGACAAACCCCGCTTCGGCGGGGTTTGTTATTTGGCGCGGTATCGGTATAATGCGCGGCTTCCGAAGTTGCCTGCACTAGTTGACTCATTGGGCTTGGCTGACGAAGAAATGTAATACAAAGGCCTGGTAGCTCAGTCGGTAGAGCAGAGGATTGAAAATCCTTGTGTCGGTGGTTCGATTCCGCCCCGGGCCACCAGATTTAGCGTGCGATAGCATGCAAAATCAATCAGGTGGTTTTTGATTGAGGATTTAGCGTGCGATAGCATGCAAAATCAATCAGGTGGTTTTTGATTGAGGATTTAGCGTGCGATAGCATGCAAAATCAATCAGGTGGTTTTTGATTGAGGATTTAGCGTGCGATAGCATGCAAAATCA
>JBBRDZ010000050.1:0-15618 GCA_038203435.1 Burkholderiales bacterium | reverse complement strand
CAAGCGATACGCAATTGCAAGATGGTGGGGATCAGTATTGAGAGAGGGCAGATAAAGTAGTCAGTGGTCGTCATTCCGGCGCAGGCCGGAATCCAGTAAAAAACAAAATCAACTTCGCCGGTGGTAGACCGGCAGCTAGTTACTTTCTTTTGCTTCGCCAAAATAAAGTAACCAAAGAAAAGGCGACCCCGGTTTCCCGCCCCTGCGGGGTCCCCTCGATCAGCCGCAAGCAAGCGGGGCTGCGCAACTCGACCTGGCGGGGCGCACACACCGCGCCCCACTGCGGGACTCGAACAGTGCTCGCCTAAACCTCCGCTCGCTTACGTCTGATCGAGGCGGCGCACAGGGGAATAAAAAGCAGAAGGTGTTGTGTGCGCTGTACGCACGGCTTTTGTTTTTTGTCGCCAGCGTAGCGCGTGCTACGCTGGCGATGATACAGACAGTGCAAAGGCAAAAGGCAATACTTGGCCCTGTGTGTTTAACCCAATTTCTAGTCTCAGTGATTGCGCTTCCACTCGGCCAAGAGCAGCTTCCCCTCAGCTACTTGTTGAGGGGAAGCTTTGCTGCTGAGGTAATCCAGCTTTTCCTTGGCAAAATTGTCGCCCTGCTCCGCGGCAAGCGCAATCCACATGTAGCCCCTGGGGATGTCAGGATTTGTGCCCTTACCACTGGCGAGCATCATGCCAAGGTTTACCTGTGCGCCAGCATGGCCATGCTCGGCCGCAATCTTGTAACACTTCACCGCCTCTTCGGGGTCCCGAGGAGTCCCCAGCCCGCGCTCGTAGATAACGCCGAGGTTGAAGTACAGTAAAGGGGTCTTAGGTGTCGCAGCCTTTTTTATGAGTGCAAATCCCGCCTGCGCATCGATAGGAACTCCCGTGCCACTCGTATACGCCATACCGAGATTGCTTTGCGCGATGGCATCACCGGCATCTGCGGCTTTACGAAACAGCGCGACCGCCTTCACAGGATCCTGTTTCACGCCTTGGCCAGACAAGTACAGCGTACCCAGATTCGAAATGGCGCCGATGTATCCCTTGGCTGCGGCAAGCTCATACCAGTGGGCCGCTTGTATGTAATCTTGTTTCACGCAATTGCCGTTCTCATACATCACGCCGAAATTGTGCTGCGCGCTAGGCTCATTTTTTTCGGCTGCCTTACGAATCCAAACAACTGCTTGTCCGCAATCTCTAACTGATTCTGGACCTTGGCTGTAGATGAATCCAATCATACCGGCAGCTTCCGTATCCCCTTTGTCCGCGAGTTTTCGAAGGACATGAAGTGTTGTCTTATAGTCGCCGCGCGAGTAGGCTTTTGAAGCATCTTCCCGCGTTTCAGGAACAGCACCAAAGGCGGAGCTTAGAACAGCCGAAAACAACAAAGATGTAAGAATCCTGAATGTGATGTAGGTCATTTGATACCTGCGCACTGTGCAACAACTAAAGCAACGCCAACGCCTGCTGCAACGATCCACCCAAGGTGCGTAGCGGTCTTCGTCTTCTTTGCGACTTCCAGTTGCCGTCGGCTCAATTCGTCTTGCTTGGTTTCCTTGCGAATCGACAATTGGGCTTTTGCATAATCAAAGAGTTCCCCTTGAAAGCGAGACGCACGACCCCGTGAGACCTCGATTTCAAGTTCTTCGTTTGACAGGCCATTAACCGTGTTTTTTCTCTGTTCTGTAAGCATCTTTGCACAGTCCAATTAGTAAAAAAGCCGTGGCTAGGTTTTGCCTTTTGCTTTTTCGTAGCCTGCATCACTGCCAGCGTAGCACGCGCTACGCTGGCGACAAAACAAAAAATCGTGCGCATAGCGCACACGACACCTTCTGCTTTCCTTCCCCCTGTGCGCCGCCGAGTAGCACAGGCTGGTCAGGGAATTCTGACGAATATGTTTGAGCACGTGGACGCGTAGCGGATCGTGCGAGTTTATGAGGAGGCCTGACCAGTCGAGCAACGCAGGGAACCCCGCAGGGGCGGCAAACCGGGGTCGATTTCTTTTGGTTACTTTTCTTGGCAAGACAAGAAAAGTGACTAGCTGCCGGTCTACCACCGGCGAAGTTGATTTTGCTTTTTGGAAATTCATGAGTGCCCCGCCGCTTCACGGCGACCCTTCGACAGGCTCAGGGCGAACGGGCTTAGTTATCCGGCTACTTCCCCGGATGTGCCTCCCCAAGCTTCCTCCACGTCTCCAGCAACGTATCCGGATTCAGCGACATTGACTGTATGCCGATGTCCGTCAGCCACAGCGCGAAATCGAAATGATCCGATGGCCCCTGTCCG
Organism: Burkholderiales bacterium; assembly: GCA_038203435.1. GTDB lineage: Bacteria > Pseudomonadota > Gammaproteobacteria > Burkholderiales > Gallionellaceae > Gallionella. The sequence goes on along the minus strand of JBBRDZ010000050.1, from coordinate 13,339 downwards.
CAGATGCCCACATATTTCCCCATCCGGTTGCAGGTAGTGATGGCCATTTCCAATAGTTTTTTTACCGCGGCATCGCGTTCATCGAAGCGGTTCGCCACCAGACTGGAATCCCGATCCAGCCCCAGGGTCAGCTGGGTCAGGTCGTTCGAGCCGATCGAGAAGCCGTCGAAATATTGCAAAAACTCTTCGGCCAGCAGCGCGTTGGACGGAATCTCGCACATCATGATCAGGCGCAAGCCTTTTTCGCCGCGTTTCAATCCGTGCTGCGCCAGCAACTCGACGACTTCGCGTGCCTCCTGCACGGTACGCACGAACGGCACCATGATCTCGACGTTGGTGTAGCCCATATCCTCGCGCACCTTCTTCATCGCGCGGCATTCCAGCTCGAAGCAGTCCCTGAAGCCGGGCGCGACATAGCGCCCCGCCCCGCGGAATCCCAGCATCGGATTCTCCTCGAGTGGTTCGTACAGGTCACCGCCGAGCAACTTGCGGTATTCGTTGGACTTGAAGTCCGACAGACGCACGATGACAGGTCTGGGCCAGAAAGCGGCAGCAAGTGTGGCGATACCCTCGGTCAATTTATCCACATAGAACGTCAACGGGTCGGCGTAGCCGCGCGATTGTTTCAGTACCGCGGCCTTCAGCTCGGTGGGCAGCGTCTTGAACTGCAGCACAGCCTTGGGGTGGATACCGATCAGGTTGTTGATGACGAATTCGAGCCGTGCCAGACCGATGCCCGCGGAAGGCAACGACGCGAACTCGAAAGCCAGCGTCGGGTTGCCGACATTCAACATCAACTTGACCGGCAGCGGCGGCAATACGGTCTGGTCCTGCCGGCTGAGTTCGAAAGGCAACTTGCCGCGATAGACGAAGCCGGTATCGCCTTCCGCGCAGGAGGCCGTCACGATGTCGTTCTCCTTGAGCAGATCCGTGGCGTGTCCGCAGCCGACGATGGCCGGGATACCCAGTTCCCGCGCAATGATCGCGGCATGGCAGGTGCGCCCGCCGCGATTGGTGATGATCGCCGAAGCTTTCTTCATCACCGGCTCCCAGTTGGGATCAGTCATGTCCGTGACCAGCACATCGCCGGCTTGCACCTTGTCCATTTCGGCGGTACTGGCCACCAGACGCACCGGGCCGATGCCGATCTTCTGGCCGATCGCGCGACCTTCGACGAGCACTTCGCCGCGCTGTTTGAGACGGAATTTTTCCACGCCTCCGGCAACCGCCTGTGACTGCACCGTTTCCGGTCTGGCCTGCAGGATGTAAAGTTTGCCGTCATTGCCATCCTTGCCCCACTCGATGTCCATCGGCCGGCCATAATGCTGCTCGATGGCCATCGCATGCCTGGCCAGCTCCAACACATCCTTGTCGGTCAACGAAAAACGGTCGCGCTCAGCTTGGGGTACTGCTTCGATACGGGTGGAACGTCCGGCGGCACGATCTTCGTTGAATATCATGCGCTGCTGTTTGGAACCGATGCTGCGCCGCACCAGCGCCGGATATCCCGCCGCCAGCTGCTGCTTGTGGACATAGAATTCATCGGGGTTCACCGCGCCCTGAACGACCATCTCGCCCAGGCCATATGAGGAAGTGATGAACACCACATCGCGGAACCCGGATTCGGTATCCATGGTGAACATCACGCCCGAGGCGCCCAGGTCGGATCGCACCATGCGTTGCACGCCCGCCGACAGCGCAACCGAGGAATCGGTATAGCCGGTATGCACCCGGTACGAAATGGCGCGGTCGTTATACAACGATGCGAACACTTCCCTGATCGCATGCAGGATATTGTCGATGCCGTGGATGTTGAGAAAAGTCTCCTGCTGTCCGGCGAACGATGCATCCGGCAGATCTTCGGCAGTCGCGGATGAGCGCACCGCAAAGCTTGCGTCGCTGCCTGCCGAGAGTTTGCCGTAGTGCTGGCGTATCTCTTCTTCCAGCCGCTTCGGCAGCGCGGCAGCCAATATCCAGCCACGGATGTCGGCGCCGGTCTTGGCCAGCTTGTTCACGTCATCCACATCCAGCGCCAGCAGCGTTTTCTGGATACGCTGATCGAGGCCGTCATTTTTCAGGAAATCCCGATAAGCTTCCGCGGTTGTCGCAAATCCGCCGGGTACAGTCACACCCGAGGCGCCGAGATTGCTGATCATTTCGCCGAGCGAGGCGTTCTTGCCGCCCACCTGGTCGATATCGGCGATACCCAGCGACTGGAACGGGATCACATATGGTTGCATGCTGGCTCTCCTGTCATGATTAAGTCGTGGTGCTGTTGCAGACTATTCAAATATGCTTAACAACATTCATTTATTGATCGCCTGGATGATGCGAACGGCGATCTCCTCGATCGACCGCGAGGTCATGTCGAACCATTCTATACCTTCGCGCCGCATCATACGTTCAGCAGCGGCCACTTCGTGATGGCAATTCTCCAGTGACGCATAGTTACTGCCCGGTCGGCGTTCCTGGCGGATCTTGTGCAATTGCTGCGGCGCGATCGTCAGGCCGAACAGCTTGTCGCGAAACGGCAGCACCGTATCCGGCAGGCGGTCGCGTTCAAAATCTTCCGGTATCAGCGGATAGTTTGCCGCTTTGAGACCAAATTGCATGGACAGGTACAAACTGGTCGGCGTCTTGCCGCAACGCGACACACCCACCAGTATCACATCCGCATTGTCCAGGTCGGTATTGGAGATCCCGTCGTCATGCGCGATCGCAAAATTCATCGCGGCGATGCGATTAACGTATTCACGGCTGGCCTGGCCATGCGAACGACCGACCGTATGTGCCGACTTCACGCCAAGCTCCTTCTCCAGCGGCGCGATGAATACCTCGAACAGGTCGAGGAACAATGCATCTCCCTGTCGCAGCGTCGCACCGAGTTCCGGATCCATCATGGTCATCACCACCAGCGGGCGGATGCCGCTTTGCACATGCGCGTCGCGAAAGCGCTGCAGGCATTCCACGGCTTTTTCCGGACTGTCCACGAAAGGCAAACGTATCTGGCGGAACTGGATGCTTTCGAACTGCGAGAGCAAACCCTTGCCGAGGACTTCGGCGGTAATACCGGTACCATCCGAAACAAAGAAGATCGTGCGACTCGCTGAACCACCCTTGTCTGGTTGAGATTGACGTCCAGATGTTTTGCCGGTGGTTTTCATGTAGTGATTGCCATTCAGACCGATGCCACAGTGATTTAACCAAGCCTTTAAAAATCAGTAAATGGAATGGCGAACAGGATTACTCGCGATTCCGCTATACAGGTTCAGGCGGGTTTACAGGATAGGGCGCGTCAGGACCGGCGTCAAATCACTGACTATTCCTGCCTGCTCAACGCGCGCTCATCCGCGCGGATGATGCTGCGCGTGCAATTGCTTCAAACGCTCCCGCGCGACGTGGGTGTAGATCTGCGTGGTCGAGATATCCGCATGGCCCAGCAGCATCTGCACCACACGCAGGTCTGCACCATGATTCAACAGGTGGGTGGCGAAGGCATGGCGCAACGTATGCGGCGACATCGGCTTGTGCAGCCCGCCCAGCCTGGCGTGCTTCTTGATCAGGTACCAGAACATCTGTCTGGTCATTCCCCCGCCCCTGGCGGTCACGAACAGCGCATCAGTCATTTGCTTTTCCAGCAGCGCGCCGCGACCTTCCGCCAGATAGCGGCGCAACCAGTCCAACGCTTCTTCGCCGAGCGGCACCAGACGTTCCTTGCTGCCCTTGCCCATCACCCTTACCACGCCCATGTCCATGCTCACCTGTGTGACATGCAGGGTCACCAGCTCGGACACGCGCAGACCGGTGGCGTACAGCACTTCGAACATGGTGCGGTCGCGCAAGCCCAGCGGCGTTTGTACATCCGGCGCGGCCAGCAACTGTTCGATATCCTGCTCGGTCAAACTCTTGGGCAGATTGCGCGGCAGTTTGGGCGTGTCGATCTGCAGCGTGGGGTCGCTGACGATCTTGCCCTGCCGGAGCAGGTAGCGGAATAGCCGTTTCAGGCTGGAGATGTTGCGGCCGGTACTGCTGGGTTTGGCTTTCTGCACCGCCACCAACTGGGCGAGATAACCCTGTATGTCGCCGTGGGTGGTTTGCAACAGGGAAGTGTCGCGTTGCTTTGCCAGCCACGCGGCAAACTTGCGCAGGTCACGCCGGTAGCTGTCCAGCGTGTTGCGCGACAGGCCGTCTTCCAGCCACAGGTTGTCGCAGAACTCGTCGAGCAGTTCAGCGTTGTTCATGCGCCAGCAGCCAGCGTTTGATATCCAGCGCTGCGCCGCCGGCTTGACGCATGAAGCCCCCCAGGCCGACCTTGGCCACGATGCGATGGCAGGGGATGATGATGGGGATCGGATTTGCGCCGCAAGCCTGACCGACCGCCTGAGCCGCAGAGTGCAATTCGGCCGCGACCTCGCCATAACTGCGTGTTTGTCCGCGCGGGATGTCGAGCATGGCCTGCCAGACTTTCTGTTGATGTGCCGTGCCGTCCGGTTTGAGCCGGATCGAAAAATCCGCATCGGGATCGGCAAAATAGCGCTGCAACTGGTCAACTACATCCTGCGCAAAAGCACTGCTTGCGCGCTGCGGCTTGGAGCCCGCCGGCAAAAAGTCTATGCCCGATAACGCACCCGCCTCGCAACGTATGCCGAGAACACCGAACGGCGCAGCCAGTTTTGCCTGATAGTCCATGGCGTAATGATAGCGCACAAATAAAAAACGGGAGCAAGCCCCCGTTTTTTTGATTCCGAAAAAACCGCCCGATCAACCGCGGATCGCGAGTTTTTCCTTGATACGTGCCGATTTTCCCGAGCGTTCGCGCAGATAGTACAGTTTGGCGCGACGCACTGAGCCGCGGCGCTTCACTTCGATACTGGCGATCACCGGCGAGTAGGTCTGGAAGGTGCGTTCCACGCCTTCGCCCGCCGAGATCTTGCGCACGATGAAGCCCGAATTCAGGCCGCGATTGCGTTTGGCGATGACCACGCCCTCGAATGCCTGAACGCGCTTGCGTTCGCCTTCGACCACGTTCACGTTCACAACGACAGTGTCGCCAGGCGCGAACGAGGGAATCGTCTTGCCCAAGCGGGCGATTTCTTCCTGTTCCAATATTTCGATCAAATTCACTTTACTGCTCCTTTAATTATCGGGTCTTGTTCCTTCTGCAGGACACCGCTACAAACCCAAACTCCGTCGCGATACTGTGTTGCTCAGGAAATTTTATCGCTTACATATAACTCATATGCTGCGCACCAAAATTTCCTTCGCGCCTTGTCTCGCTTAGGATTTTGATTTTCTATCGGCATCCTGGAATGCTGCCAGAAGCCCAGACTCCTCTTTTGTAAAATCACGCCCGGCCAACAACTCCGGCCTGCGCAACCACGTCCTGCCCAACGACTGCTGAAGCCGCCAACGCTGTATGTCCGCATGATTGCCAGACAACAACACCGGGGGCACGGCTTCCGCATTAAACCATTTCGAGTCGGTAAACTGTTCCGGGCGGGTGTAGTGCGGGCAATCCAGCAAACCCTGCACAAACGAATCCTGCTCGGCCGATTCGGCATCACCCAATACCCCGGGCAGTTGCCGCACCAGACTGTCGATCAACACCATCGCCGCCAACTCACCGCCGGACAACACATAGTCGCCGATGGAAATCTCCACATCCACATACTGGCGGATCAGGCGTTCGTCGATGCCTTCATAACGTCCCGCCAGCAGGATCAAACCCTCATCTGCTTGCGCCACCAATTCTTTTACTACCGAATGGGTCAGCAGTCTGCCTTGCGGTGACAGATACACCACGCGGCTTATTTTCACTCCGCTGGCCGCCTGCCGTTGCTTCGCCGCGTTGACCGCGGCTGCCAGCGGCTCTGCCAGCATCACCATCCCGGGACCGCCGCCGTAAGGGCGATCGTCGATGGTCCGGTAATTGTCCGTGGTGAAATCCCTGGGATTCCACGTCTTTAATACATAATTACCCTGTTCTGCCGCGCGCCGCGTGATGCCGTATTGCGTCAGCGCATCGAACATTTGCGGAAATAAGGTGATGACATCGAAAATCATCTCAGTAATCCGCCGACCAGTCCACCCTTATGATCCCGCCCGGCACATCCACCTGTCTGATCGCGCTGGACACGAACGGGATCAATATCTCGCCATTGTCGCCTGTCACACTCAGCACCTGGTTCGCACCGGTTTCCAGCAGGTTCGCCACTGTTCCCAGTTGCTCGCCTGACTCATTCACCACCGCGAGCCCGATCAGGTCGGACCAGTAATACTCATCCCCGCTGTGCTGCGGCAAACTGCTGCGCGGCACGGCGATCAGCAATCCCTTCAACTTTTCGGCGGCGGTCCGATCCGGACAATCGGGTAATTGCGCAACCAGGGTCTTGTTGTGCAGTTCGCACTGTTGGACCTCGACCTCGCGCCACGGTCCGTGTTCATGACCCAACCACCACGACCGGTAATCCAGCAGACTATCCGGGTACTCGGTGTAGGGCTGGACCTTGACCCAACCGCGTATGCCCTGAGCCGCCGCGATACGCCCCATGATCACCATGGAGTCGGTGTCTTCAGGCAGCTTTGGCACCGGCGCGCTTGACCAGCTTGGCAACGGTGTCGCTCAATTGCGCACCCTTGCTTTGCCAATGGCTCACGCGTTCCAGTTCAAGACGCAGCGCTTCCTGACCATCCGCCACCAGCGGATTGTAGAAACCGACACGCTCGATGAAACGACCGTCGCGACGATTGCGCGAATCCGCTACCACCACGTTGTAAAACGGGCGATTCTTTGAACCGCCACGGGAAAGACGAATGATTACCATATGAAACCTTTAGTGAGTCCAGCGAAAGGGCGCGGATTCTACGACATTTTGGGTGGTTCTGGCAACTGCCAGGAAATAAGAGGGGATCAGTGGTGCAGCAACACCTCGAGGACGAACTTGCTGCCCAGATAGGCCAACACCAGAAACACGAAGCCGCCTACCGTCCAGTGCAACGCCACACGCCCGCGCCAGCCGTAAAAACGATGCCCCCACAGCAGCACGGCAAACACCCCCCAGGAGATGAAGCCGAACAGCGCCTTGTGATTGAGCTGCCAGGGCTTGGCGAATATCTCTACCGAGAATATCATTCCGGATAACAGCGTCAGGGTCAGCAGCACGAAACCCATGCCGATCATGCGAAACAGCAGTGATTCCATGGTCATCAGCGGTGGCAGACTGCGCAACACGCGCGGCAGGGTCGCGTGATGCAACCGTTTTTCCACCTGCGATATCAGCACCGCGTGCAGCATGGCGATAGTGAACAGGCTGTAGGCCAGCATCGCGACAGTGATGTGCGCCTTGAATGCAAGCAGTCCGGTGTATTGCAGCGGGTGGTCGGACGGGAACAATTCGGGCAACACCACGACCACAGCCGCCATCGGCAATACCAGGGTCTGCAAGCCGCCGATCGGATAGAAGAAGCGCGCCACCCAGTACACCAGCAATGTCAGCCATATGATCAGCGACAGCGCATGCAGTACACCCAGATCGACACCGCCGCCCGAGAGGATGTCCTTGACGAGCAGGTAGCCGTGCATCGCTAGCGGGATCAGGACCATGTGGCCGATCGCCCCGCGACTCAGCAGATCCCCGTCGCCGCGCACATGCGCCCGCCAGAAATAACCCGCCAGCACGCCATATGCGGCAAAGGTGAGCAGGGAAAGGAGAAGGTTGGACATTTTTTGCCAGGATGTTTTAGACTTGGGTTAATTCTACACCAACTCATGCCGATCCATCATGCTGGAAAATCTCACGCAGCGTCTTTCCGGGGTCATCAAAAACCTGCGCGGTCAGGCACGTCTTACCGAAAGCAACATCCAGGATGCCTTGCGCGAAGTGCGCATGGCCCTGCTCGAGGCCGACGTGGCGCTGCCGGTGGTCAAGGAATTCATCGCCCGGGTCAAACTGTCCGCACTCGGACAGGAAGTCATCGGCAACCTGAATCCCGGACAGGCCCTGATCGGCGTGGTACATCGCGAACTCACCAAGCTGATGGGCGAACACAACGATGCGCTCAACCTCGCTGCCGTTCCACCCGCGGTGATCCTGATGGCGGGCCTGCAGGGCGCCGGCAAGACCACCACCAGCGGCAAGCTGGCCAAATTGCTGCGCGATCAACAGAAGAAAAAAGTATTGTTGGTCAGTTGCGATATTTATCGTCCCGCCGCGATCGAACAATTGCGCACCCTGGCCAAGCAGCTTGAGATCGATTTCTTCTCTTCGGATATCAGCCAGAAACCGCAAGACATCGCAATTGCCGCGCTGGACTTTGCGAAGCGGCACTACCACGACGTGCTGATCGTCGACACCGCCGGACGACTGGCGATAGACGAAGCAATGATGGTGGAGATCAAACAGCTGCACGCCACCCTCAAGCCGATCGAGACCCTGTTCGTGGTTGACGCGATGACCGGCCAGGATGCGGTGAACACCGCCAAAGCATTTGGCGACGCCCTGCCGTTGACCGGCATCGTGCTAACCAAACTCGATGGCGATGCGCGCGGCGGCGCGGCGCTGTCGGTACGGCAAATCACCGGCAAGCCGATCAAGTTCGTCGGCGTCAGCGAAAAACCCGCCGGCCTCGAAGCCTTCCATCCGGAACGCATGGCCTCGCGCGTGCTCGGCATGGGCGATGTGCTGTCGCTGATCGAGGAAGCGCAGCGCGAGGTCGATCACGGTGCAGCCGAAAAACTCGCCAGGAAGCTGCAGAGCGGCAAAGGCTTCGACCTCGATGATTTCAAACAGCAGATCGTGCAGATGCGCAAGATGGGTGGCATATCAGCGATGATGGACAAACTCCCGGCGAACCTTGGCAAAGCGGCGGCAGGGTCCCAGGTGGATGACAAACAGATCGCGCGCACCGAAGGCATCATCAACTCGATGACCCCGCTGGAGCGCAGCAAACCGGAGCTCATCAAGGCCTCGCGCAAGCGGCGCATCGCGACGGGCGCGGGGGTGCAGGTGATGCACGTCAACCAGTTACTCAACCAGTTCGAGCAGATGCAGAAGATGATGAAGATGCTCGGCAAGGGCGGCGGCATGGGCAAGTTGATGCGCGGGATGGCGGGAAAAATTCCGGGTATGGGTCGCTAACTATTTTCCCTGACATTTAAAATTCAAATGACAATCAAAGCTATTATTTTCGACGTCGACGGCACTCTGGCAGATACCGAAGACGGCCATCGCAAATCATTCAACAAGGCTTTTGCCGAGAACGGACTGGACTGGAATTGGGATTTCGCGCTGTACGACAAACTGCTCAAGGTGACCGGCGGCAAGGAACGCATCAAGTATTTCGTTGCGGATTTTCTGCAAGGCTATAGCAAGCCACTAGATTTCGACGAGTTCGTCAAGCACCTGCATGCGGTCAAGACCCGGCATTACACCAAGATGCTGGGCGAGGGTAGCATCCCGCTGCGCCCCGGCATCAAACAGCTGATCCATGAAGCATATGCCGCCGGCATCACGCTCGCGATCGCGACCACCACCACGCCGGAAAATGTTTCCGCGCTGCTGGAAGTCGGGTTGGGCAAGGACTGGGAAAAGTATTTTGCGGCGAACGGCTGCGGCGACATCGTGCCGCACAAAAAACCCGCACCGGATATTTACGACTGGGTGCTGAACAAACTCAAACTCTCACCCGCAGATTGCATCGCGCTGGAAGACTCTTACAACGGATTGCGCTCCGCACTTGCCGCAGGCATCCAGACCTATGTCACCACCAACCCATACACACACCAACAGGATTTCGCCGATGCGGCAGGCGTGTTCGACGACCTGAGTGATTTGAACGCTTTCTATCGCGCGACCGGGCTGCCCCTTCCCAAGCAGCAGGTTTCTGTTTAGCATCTTGCGGTACGTGGGGGTGTAGCTCAGTTGGGAGAGCGTCTGGTTCGCAATCAGAAGGCCGTCAGTTCGATCCTGATCACCTCCACCAAAGTCTGAAGTGACCCGACGAGATTGTTCAGGACGGAACAACGAGCGGCAATGCAGTCCGGGTGTTGCGGAACAAGGCGTTACTTCTTGCCGCAAGCGATTTTCCGGAGTTTGCCGCCAAAAGAATCGGGAACGATGGCGGACCATTTGTAAATATCGTCGGACGAGTAAACCACCTCCCCGGTACCCATCACCCCGCTGTATAACATCATGCCGACACCTCGCGCCCGCAGCGCTTTGCAGTCATACTCGAACAACAGTCTCGACGAGCGATAATCCCTGGGAATATTCTGCAACTCCCTGAACGTGTTCATTTGCCACATTTTCACCGTATCGCCAGCCTTACTGATGGTGTCCGGGTCGGCATAGACTTTGATGCCGCCTTCCTCACCGATCTCGACCCAGCCGGCGATCGCGCCAGCACTTGCGAACAGCAGCAATGATGCAAGCAGGCATTTTTTCATGCCGCCGCTGACACTCGGACGGCCCCGAAAGATATTGGCAATTTTCCGGAATATTTCATTCGGGATTCTGCACGGATGCAAGTACCGTGAGCGATGCGAGTCTCAGCACCGGACATGTTTGAAGCGTAAATATTCATTGCGTATCATCTGCGCCAGCCTCCCAGTTCCGGATTTGTTGCATCGTCGATATCGAGCGAGCCCTGCTCGGCGATCGATCCGGCAACAGTCGGTTTGCCTTTGAGCATACATTCGAACGCGACGCCGATCAATTGTGCCCGCACATAGCGCGGCACATGCCGCCACGGAAAGTTGCGCTGGATCGAGGCAGTCCGGCGATATCTGCTTCTGCACCATGCGGCCCTGTTGAACCGCATTGTGATGGTGATTGTGAAAAAATCTTTTCAAATGCATCCCTTCATCATCTGACTTTCATTTCGCAAGCTGTTTGCGGATCACCTGCAATTCCTCCCGGTGTTGCTCGCCGGATTTGGGGTACGCCAACTTGAGAGACTTCAGCGTATCGAGCACGATCCCGGAAATGATCAGTCGCGCATTCTCCTTGTCATCGGCGGGCACGACATACCAGGGCGCTTCGCGCGTACTGGTGGCGCCGAGACACTCTTCGTAGGCATGCATGTATTGCTTCCAGTATCCCCGCTCCTTGATATCCGCCATGCTGAATTTCCAGTTCTTGTCCGGATCGTCGATGCGCTCGAGGAAACGCTTGCGCTGTTCCTCTTCCGACAGGTGCAGGAAGAACTTGACGATGCGCGTGCCGTTGCGGCGCAAGTGGTTCTCCATGCCCACGATGGACTGGTAACGCTCCTGCCAGATGGTCTTTTCATTCACCAATCCATCCGGAAGCCCCTGCGCCTTCAGAATCTCGGGATGCACACGCACGACCAGCACCTCCTCATAGTAGGAGCGGTTGAAGATGCCGATCCGTCCCCGCTCGGGCAACGCTTGCGTGGTGCGCCACAAAAAATCGTGATCCAGTTCCTCTACACTCGGATGCTTGAAGCTGAACACCTGGCAACCCTGCGGGTTGATGCCGGACATCACGTGCCTGATCGCGCCATCCTTGCCGGCGGCGTCCATCGCCTGGAAGATCATGAGCAGCGCATAACTGTCCGACGCGTAAAGCAATTGCTGCTGCCCGCTCAGCTCTTCGACCTGCTTTTCGAGCAGCACCTTGTATTCCTTCTTCGATTTGTATACCGGCTTCACCCGCGTCGGCCATTTGTCGAGCTTGACCTTTTTTCCATCCGCGACACGAAAATCCTTGATATGTATTTTCATCATGACCTCCAGGGATCGTTACTGTTCAGTCGGCGGAGGTGCGTAACTCAGCAGCACGTCGCCTTGCTCCGGTTCCAGCGGGGACTGTTCCGAGTGAAACAATACCTTTCCATCCTTGCGCAGCAATAACAAGGGGAGCGCATCCGCGGATTCGACTTGAAGATGGTTTTCAAACGAATAACTTTCCGTGAAGTGCGTCTTCTTGAATTGCCAGTTGCGGTAGTGGCGGCGCTCCAATTCTTCATTGGTCGCCACTGACTCCATCGCGAACAGGCCGCGGTTGGCCAGCTTGATGCTCTTTCTTTCCTGCTCGGTATCGACATGCATGGGCAACTGGAATACCTGATTGCGGCCGAGTTCGGGCGCAAACCGCGAGCAGACGAAAGCGTTGTAGGCATCGTTGGCGGTGGTGGCCAGCAACAATCCGATGTCGCTGAGATCCAGTTCCATTTCCGCATGCTCCGAGAGAATCTCCCCGTAGTGGGTGCGGATTCCCGCCAGGCGTGCCTTGCTCATGTTGTACCAGCTGGAATCGGCGATCAATACCGGGATATCCATTTCCTTGAGCTTGATGGCGAGGTCGGTGCTCCAGTTGGAGGCGCCCACGATAAGGATTCCGTTCTGGCTGGCCGCAGCCAATCCCAACTTGCGCGACAACCAGCCCAGGGTCGAACCGTGCAGAACAACAGTGATCAATACCAGCGCGACGATCAATGGCAGCAGCAGATCCGCGCCCGCATAGCCCAGTTCGCCCATGCTTGCGGCGAACACACCGGCGACCGTCACCGCGACGACGCCGCGCGGCGCGATCCAGGCCAGCAGCAGGCGTTCCCGCCAGTCCATACCAAGTCCAACAGTGGACAACAGCACTGAAACCGGCCGCACTGCAAACACGACCAGCGCGAGCAACAGCGCACTGCGCCAGTCCAGCCGCATCAATATATGCGGATCAAGGTTGGCGGTCAGGATGACGAAGATGCCGGACACCAGCAGGATCGAAACATATTCCTTGAGCCGTCTCAATTCCTCGATGCTGCGTAATTGCATATTACCCAATGTCATACCGAGCAGCGTCGTCGCAAGCAATCCGGCTTCATGCTGGGCCTGGTTGGCCAAGCCGTAACATATCAGCACACAGGCCAGCGTGACCGGCGCTTTCAGAAACTCGGGCACATCGTCCCGTGCAAAGGCCTTGCCCAGCAGATAGCCGCCGCCGACCCCGAGGGCCGCTGAAACGCCGACCGCGATTGCCAGACCGCTCAACACCTGAAGCAGCGCCGCATGCGAACCTGCATAAGAAAAATATTCGAATACCAGTACCGCCAGCAATGCGCCGGTGGGATCGTTGATGATCCCTTCCCATTTGAGCAATGAGGCGGGACGCTGCTTTAGCCGTGCCTGACGCAACATCGGCATGATGACAGTAGGTCCGGTGACAACGATGATTGCGCCGAACAGCAAAGCCACCGGCCAGGAAAGACCGCCGACAAAATGCGCGGCGGCACTGCCCAGCACAAAGGTGATTGCAACGCCAACGCTCCCCAGTCTTTTCACACCGGGCCCGGCGGCTTTGAGCTCGTGCAGCCTGAGGTTCAT
>JBBRDZ010000049.1:0-15887 GCA_038203435.1 Burkholderiales bacterium | reverse complement strand
GTCGACAGTTTCGCTGCGATGAGCGCCAGGCGCTTGCCGAGTGCCAAACACAACTTCCGTTCTGCTTCGCTGATCGGTACGTCGTTGGCCAGACCTGCAACATGGCTCGCACCGTATGGTGTGCCGCCGCTTTGTGTGGTGCCGAGTTCCGCTTCGGAGTAAGGAAGGCCGACGATAACCATACCGTGATGCAGCAACGGCAACATCATGGACAGCAGGGTACTTTCCTGGCCGCCGTGCATGGTGCCGGTCGAGGTGAACAGTGCGGCGGGTTTGCCGGCCAGCTTGTGCCCCATCCATAAGCCGCCTGTTCCATCCCAGAAATATTTCATGGCTGCCGCCATATTGCCGAAACGGGTGGGGCTTCCCAGCGCCAGGCCGATACATTCTTCAAGGTCGCGCAATTCCACATAAGGGGCACCCTGATCCGGAATGGCCTGCTCTGTTGCTTCGCACAAGGTTGAAACTTTGGGAACAGTGCGCAGGCGCGATGCCACTCCCGCCACTTGATCAATGCCGCGCGCAATGAGTTGGGCCATCTGCCGCGTAGCTCCGTGCTGGCTGTAATACAGCACGAGGATTTCTTTGTCGGTTATCATATGCGCATTATAGTGCACCGGCCGAAACATGCGGGACTTGCGAAAAGAGCTTCACGATATCAATAATCTGACGCGGTTTATCGGGGCGCGTTTTGTTCGGGACCGTTGCGCACAAACCGCCGCGAGCCTGACCTTTACCACGCTTTTAGCCCTGGTTCCGATGCTGACCATCGCTTTGACCGTGTTCTCCGCTTTTCCGGTATTCGAGGATTTTTCGGCACAAATCAAAATATATCTGCTGAACAACCTGATGCCGGATAATGCCGGGAGAATCATCACCCAGTACATGCAGCAATTCGCCGACAGTGCGGCACGCCTCACCGCCCTTGGTATCGTCATTCTGACCGCTACGGCGATGATGATGTTGTTGACCATAGACAATGCGTTCAACGTGATCTGGAAGGTAACCCGGCCACGGCCCCTGGTCAAACGACTGGTGGTCTACTGGGCTGTGCTGACCGTGGCGCCGTTACTGATAGGAGCGAGCTTGTCGCTGACTTCATGGTTGGTCGGGACTTCAATGGGGCACGGCAAGTATGTCTCGCCATTCGGCGTGGTGATCCTGAAAACGTTACCGGTATTGTTTGCGACTCTGGCGTTCACGCTGTTGTTCCGTCTCGTACCGAACCGGCATGTGCCAAGGTCACATGCGCTGATCGGTGGTTTTGTGGCAGCTGTAGTGTTTGAAGTCATGACCAGGGTGTTTGGCTATTACATCAGCCATTTCCCGACCTACAAGCTGGTTTATGGCGCATTCGCTGCCATCCCGATATTCCTGATGTGGATATACCTGTCCTGGCTGGCCATATTATTCGGTGCAGTCATCGCGGCTTCACTCTCACATTGGCGCACGCCTGCGGCACGACATATATCGTCTTCAGCGCGCTTACTGAATGCTTTGCGTGTCATGCAGATTCTGGCGAACAGTTTCATACAGGGTAAGGTAAGCAACTTGCATGAACTGTCCAAAGCATTGCAGCTTGGCTATGACGAATTGGAAAGAATCCTCGAAGCTCTGGCAAACGCTGACATGGTGCGCAAAGCCGAAGGGATCGGTTGGGTATTGATGCGCGATGTAAACCATATACGGGCCACCGAATTGTTGCATCTGTTCGTGCTGGATTCTGGAGCGATGGCGGTCAACCAGACTGCTGACCCGCTACAGCAATGGTTTGCATCTTGTGCTGCAAAATTGGAAGATAGTTCTGATATCACGCTGCAGGAACTCTTTTTGCGGCAAGCTGCCTGACCGCTCGACCTTCTGAAATGCCGCCTGTTGATGCACTGGAATATTTATACTTTAACTTTGGGAAAAACATGAGATATTTGGAAGGTTTCTTTGAAGGGCTGCTCTGGAACAGCCGTTTTGTGATTATTGCTGCAGTAGTCGGCAGTCTGCTGGCCGGTTTTACGATTTTTTACATGGCGACCGTGGATGTGGTGAACTTGATCTTGCATACCCTGCATTATGCCGATTCCAACCTGACTGAAGAAGCGCGCAAGGCTTTGCATGACAGCGCCGTATCGCATATCGTGGAAGTGGTGGACGGATATTTGCTGGCCACCGTGATGCTGATATTTTCGTTGGGATTGTACGAGTTATTCATCAGCGACATCGATCAAGCTCATGGCAGCAAGGCATCCAGCAAGATTCTGGTGATCAGCAACCTGGATGACCTCAAGTCGCGCCTGGCCAAAGTGATCTTGATGATCCTGATTGTCACTTTGTTCGAAGAAGCAATCAACATGAAACTTACGACACCGCTGGATCTGGTTTATTTGGGAGCGAGTATCGCATTGATCGCGCTGGCGCTTTATTTCAGCCATGCTGCCGAGCCGAATCATGAAAATGGGGAGATGAAGTCAGATGTTCCCGAACGACACGGTCACTAATTAATCTGTGAGACCAGGTACGAAGTTTGTGAAGTTGAACAAACGCGCAGTATCAGAATTGAAGCGTCACGTAAGGAGAAATGATGAAACGCTTGCAAGCCATTGTTAAGAGCATTAATTGGACAGCCCCATATATGATCACCGCAACGGTGATTTGCTGTCTGCTGGTCGGTTTTGGGATTTATTACATGGCTACCGTGGATGCGATGAACTCGTCTCTGGATGGCAGCTGGATATGGTTTTTGGGTGCAACTATTGCATTTATCGCACTGGAACTGTATTTCGGCCATGGAGTAGAAAAGGATAAGAGCAGAGTTGAAATCAGTCCTGATGCATCCGAACAACATGAACTGTAATCCTAACCCTGTGGAACCCAGGACAGGCAGCTTGCGCGGTGTAGTGTTCGCTGTATTACTGGCTTGTTCCTGGGTCAGTCATGCTGGGGATTTTTCGCTGGAAGATATACAGGGTAAATCACATCATTTGTCCGATTACCGGGGTAAATGGGTGCTGGTGAATTTCTGGGCGACCTGGTGCCCGCCGTGTTTGAAAGAAATACCCGAACTGATCGGTTTGCACAACGCACATCAAGGCAAAGATCTGATGGTGATAGGCATCGCGATGGATTCCGGATCCGGCGACAGGGTCGCCAACTTTGTCGTGGCGCATGAGATCAGTTATCCGATCGTGATGGGCAATCGCGAGACTGCTGGCCAGATAGGTGCCGTAGAAGTGTTGCCGACCAGCTATTTGTATGATCCGAAGGGCGAGCAGGTGAGTTATCAGGCTGGTGAAATCACGCGCGCCGGGATCGAGGCGTATATCAAAACTAGATAGTTCAGCTGGTTGGTATAGAAATGCTGCTGACTTTCTGGCGCGGTGCCATGGCCCAGTGATTGCGCCATGCGGAACGTACCAGGTTTGGATAGCCTGACTTGCCTAAAGTGCCGTTGTACCGACCCAAGGCGCGAAACAGATTGCCCTTTTCGATATCCAGGTAATGGCGCAGGATCGTGCACCCGTAGCGTAGATTGATGCGCAGATGAAACAGGTTCTGCTCTTGGGTGCCAAGCTCTTTGACCCAGAATGGCATCACCTGCATATATCCGCGGGCACCTGTTTTGGATACGGCGTACTTGTTGAATCTGCTCTCCACTTCGATCAATCCCAGTACCAGCTGGGGATCAAGGCCGGCACGGGTGGCTTCATAATGCACGGTTTTGAGGAAATCCATGCGGTACTCGTCATCCGGCATGGTTTTTTGCAAACGACGCGACATTTCGTTCAACCAGAAATCCGCCTCGTATTGTGAGGCAAAGGCGAGTTTCGGAGAGGCTTGATCGGACACGCTGCGTTGCATCACTGCGCGCACGCTTGCGGACAGCGGGGCATAAATCTGCCCGCCTGCCTGGGCAGTGCAGGCGAACAATATCCCGGCCACGGTGAGTGGCAGGACGAGATGATGCGAAAATGATCGCGTGTTCATGCGCATATCGTTGATTTTACGAACTCCAGCGCATTTTGCAAGGGGAATGTCTGGGCAGCTTGGTCGCACCGCCCTTGATATTCAAGCATGCCGTCATTCAATCCGCGTTCGCCGATGACGATGCGATGCGGAATTCCGATCAGCTCCATATCCGCAAACATCACGCCGGCGCGTTGGTCGCGATCATCAAGCAACACATCGAATCCGTCTTCGCGCAGTTCGCAATATAATTTCTCGGCGGCATCTCTTACCGCTTCATTCTTGCCCATACCGATCGGCACGATGACCAACTGAAACGGAGCTATCGCAGCCGGCAACATGATGCCGCGCTGGTCGAAGTTCTGTTCTATGGCCGCGGCGACGATGCGCGACACGCCGATGCCATAGCAGCCCATCTCGATTAGTTGAGTTTTTCCCAGGGCATCCAGATAAGTGGCTTTCAAGGCCTCGGCATATTTGGTGCGCAACTGGAAAATATGCCCGACCTCGATGCCGCGACAGATCTCCAGGGTGCCCTTTCCGTCCGGTGACGGGTCGCCTTCAATCACATTGCGGATATCGCAGAAATCGCCGTCACTTATTTGAAAGTCTCGCTCAATATTCACACCATTGTAATGAAAGCCATTTTCATTGGCTCCACAAACAAAATCACTCATATTTGTCACGCTGCGATCTGCGTAAATTGCGTGGTGTCTTTGGTTAATAGGGCCAATATAACCAGGTCGGCATCGAAATATACTTTCAATTTCAGCATCTGTGGCAAACCGGAATTTCCCAATTATTTTCTCGACTTTCACTTCATTTAATTGGTGATCCCCACGTAATAGGAAAATGTGATGGCGGACACCCATTTCTCGTTGATTCGTAATAAAATTATTGCCTTCATATTCTGTGGCGAGAACAACTGTTTTGAGGATTTTTTGTAGCGAAACCTTCAGAAAATCCGCTACATCTTCACACTTGGTTTTTCCCGGTGTTTCGACTTTTTTCATCGTCTCCGAAGGTGCAGTTCGTGGTTTAGATGGAGCAACTGCTTCGGCCAACTCAACATTGGCGGCGTAATCTGATGCCGGGCAGTAAGCCAGCGCATCCTCGCCGGCATCCGCCAGCACATGAAATTCATGTGAGCCGCTTCCGCCGATCGCGCCGGTATCCGCTGCCACGGCGCGGAACTTCAGTCCGAGCCGGGTGAAGATGCGGCTGTAAGTGTCATACATCAACCGGTAGGTTTGTTCCAGACTGGCCATATCTGCATGAAAGGAATAGGCGTCCTTCATCAGGAATTCGCGGGCGCGCATCACGCCGAAACGAGGCCTGACCTCGTCACGAAACTTGGTCTGGATCTGATAGAAATTGACCGGCAACTGGCGGTAACTTCGGATTTCACGGCGAGCGATGTCGGTGATCACTTCTTCGTGGGTGGGGCCGAAGCAAAACAGGTTGTCGTGCCGGTCCTTGATCTTCAGCATCTGCGGCCCGAACACCTGCCACCGACCCGATTCCTGCCACAGCTCGGCCGGCTGGATGGCGGGCATCAGCATTTCGATTCCCCCGCTGCGGTCCATTTCCTCACGCACGATGCTTTCCACTTTGCGCAGCACGCGCAAGCCGAGCGGCATCCATGTGTACAAGCCGCTCGCCAGTTTTTTGATATAACCCGCACGCATCATCAGCTTGTGACTGGCGAGTTCAGCTTCGGCAGGCGCCTCTTTGAGGGTGGAGATGAAGAATTGTGAGACACGCATGATTGGGCACGATCCGATAGTGAAAAGCGAAAGCGGGATTTTACAGGGAATGCCCACGTTCCGGTACGCCAGCCGCTCTGGCACGTCTGATTCTCTTTTAATTGAAGTGAAAATGTGAAAGAATCAAGATATTAAAATTTAACCGAATAGAGTGACGAATGATAGACCGAGACGGCTACCGCCCGAATGTCGGCATTATCATCGCGAATGACAGGAATCAGGTGCTTTGGGGCAAACGGGTGCGGCAACATGCATGGCAGTTTCCACAGGGTGGTATCCAGCACGGCGAGACCCCCGAACAAGCGATGTATCGCGAGTTGCACGAAGAGGTCGGCTTGATGCCGGAACATGTGAAAATACTTGGACGCACCCGTGACTGGATGCGTTACGAGGTTCCGCAGAGCTGGAGCAAGCGTGAATCGCGCGGTGGTTATCGGGGACAGAAACAGATCTGGTTCCTGTTGCTCCTGATCGGTCGTGATTGTGATGTTTGTCTGCGTGCCAGCCAGCATCCGGAGTTCGATGCGTGGCGTTGGAATAACTACTGGCTGGACATCACGGCCGTGATCGAATTCAAACGCGAGGTATACACGATGGCGCTGAATGAGTTGGCCAGTTACCTTCCTTCACCCAAGAATAATTCAGCCCATTTGCAACATACACACCGGTAGTCATCAGAAATATCATAATCCAAGGAGCTATGCTTTGATCAAAGAATACAGCGCATTGAAATCTTCCGTTCTGAAAACCGGCTCAGCATTCGTGCGCCCGGTGCAGAAACTTCCTGAGCGGGTCAAACTGAGTGATCCTGCAATGTTGGTGATGACTGACCTGAGCAAGGTGTCGGTGGTCAGTGTGCGAGCCAAGACTTCGATGGACAAAGCCAATGCCAAGATGATCCGTTATGGTGTACGTACCTTGCTGGTTCTGGATGACAACGACCAGGTTGCCGGGTTACTGACGGCAAGCGATGTGCTGGGAGAAAAACCGATGCATTTTCTGCAAAACATGGGCGGGACTCACGCTGACATCATGGTGCGCGACATCATGACCACACAACGCGAATTGGAAATGCTGAGGATAGAGGATGTGCAAAAAGCCCAAGTCGGTGAAATCGTCGCCAGCCTGAAAAAGTCACACCGACAGCATGTGCTGGTAGCTGCCGAGGGTGCGGATGGCAAACAGGCAGTGTGCGGTTTGTTTTCCATTACCCAGATTGCACGGCAACTGGGCGCCCAGGTGCAAAGTTTCGAATTGGCGCATACTTTTGCAGAAATCGAAGCAGCGATCGCACGCGGTTGAAAATCTGGATTTGAGCCTCCGCTTAATCTGACGGTCGCCCTGCACTGAAACTTCGTTTTCTGAGCCTTGCCGACGATTCTGCACAGACTGTTTTCGCCCATAGCGAATCGGCGTGTTCGTGCGGGGCATTTGCGCAAACGCTGAATTTTTGAAGTTTAGTACTAATGTTTGCCGGTGCTGCCGAACCCTCCGCTGCCGCGTTCGCTTAACGGAAATTCTTCCACGATATTGAATTTTGCCTGCATGATGGGCACGACCACCAGCTGAGCCATGCGCTCCATCGGCATCAGGGTGAAGGGAATCTGGCTGCGGTTCCACAGCGACACGAATATCTGTCCCTGATAGTCCGAATCGATCAGTCCGACCAGGTTGCCAAGCACGATACCGTGTTTGTGCCCCAGGCCGGAGCGAGGCAATATCATCGCCGCATAACCAGGATTACCCAAATGTATCGCGATGCCGCTCGGGATGAGTTCGCACTGCTTGGGTTGGATCACGATATTGTGTTCGATGCATGCACGCAGATCTACCCCGGCCGAACCCGCAGTTGCATAACCGGGCATGTGGTCGTGCAGTCGGGGGTCCAGAATTTTGACATCGATGGCAATGTGCTCCGTTGCTGCTGTGCGTTTCATTTCGATATTTCCTTATGCCGTTGTGCTATGTGTTGCAATAATTGTCTTGCCAGCGTGAGCTTGTCTGCTCGCGGCAGGGTTTGGCTGCCGCGCTCGTCGAATAACACCAGTTCGTTGTCATCACTTCCGATCGCCCCTTGCACCAGGTTACCCACCAGCAGGGGCAGATTTTTTGCGCGGCGCTTTTGCTCCGCATATTCAGCCAGATTTTCGCTTTCTGCCGCAAATCCGACGCAGAAGGGAGGATGGTCAAGGTTGGAGACGTAAGCCAGAATATCCGGATTGGCCACGAGTTCCAGGGTGAGATTGTTAGTACCCTTTTTAATTTTGTGTGGGCTGGGCTGGGCAACACGGTAATCCGCTACTGCGGCTACGCTTATAAAGATATCGCAATTTCCCACGTACCGTTTGACCGCCTCGAACATCTGCCCGGCGCTTTGCACATCCACGCCCTGCACACCGCTTGGTTTGGCCAGCGCGGTCGGGCCTGATACCAGCACTACGGTTGCACCCAGCTCCATTGCGGCTTGAGCGATAGCATAACCCATCTTGCCGGAGCTTCGATTGGTGATGCCGCGCACCGCATCGATTGCCTCATAAGTGGGGCCGGCAGTAATCAGGATATTTTTTCCGGACAGGGACTTGGGCCGAAAGTGCGCAACGATGTCTTGTGCCAATCGGTCGGCTTCAAGCATGCGTCCCATTCCCTCTTCACCGCAAGCCTGTATTCCGCTTTCCGGGCCCAGCACCTGAACACCGTCTGTCTTCAATTGTGCAATGTTGCGCTGCGTAGCGGCCTTCTGCCACATTTCGCGGTTCATAGCCGGCGCGACGATCAGCGGACAATCCCGCGCCAGGCACAGGGTGGATAGCAGGTCATCAGCCAGTCCATGCGCCAGCTTGGCGATAAAATCGGCGCTCGCCGGTGCGATCACGATCGCGTCTGCAGCCCGGCCGAGGTCGATGTGCGCCATATTGTTGGGGATACGCGCATCCCACTGATCGACATAAACTGCTGTTCCGGACAAACCCTGCATGGTCGTGGGTGTGATGAAATGACATGCCGCCTCGGTCATGACGACTTGTACCGCTATGTGCTGTTTGACGAGTTGGCGCAGCAATTCGGCCGACTTGTAGGCCGCGATGCCGCCGCTGATGCCAAGAATGATGCGGTTTTCAGGCACGCTGTTTTTTGTTGTTTCTTGCTCCATAATGCTGCACATCTTAACAAGAAACAGCCCATCTGGGCGGGAAGGCGTGTATGGCAATTACAGACTGGCCCCAACATGAACGACCCCGCGAGAAACTGTTAAGCCGGGGAGCCGAAGCGCTCTCCGATGCCGAGTTGCTGGCGATTTTTTTGCGCACCGGCGTGACCGGCAAGAGCGCGGTCGACCTTGCCCGCGAGTTGCTAATCCGGTTCGGTAGCCTGACGCGATTATTCGCCGCAGACAAAGCGGCCTTTTGCGCAGTGCACGGTATGGGCGAGGCCAAGTACGTGCAATTGCAAGCCGTGCTGGAAATGTCGCGCCGTGCATTGAAGGAGGAAATGCAGCACGGCAATGTGCTCAATTCGCCGCGGTTGGTACGCGACTACTTGCAGTTATTGCTGGGCGGACGGCAGCAGGAAGTATTTCTGGTGCTGTTCCTTGATACCCAGCATCGCGTGATCGCAGCAGAAGAGATGTTCCATGGCACACTCAACCAGACCAGCGTCTACCCGCGCGAAGTGGTCAAGCGCGCGCTGGCGCACAACGCGGCGGCTGTGATCCTTGCCCACAATCACCCCTCCGGAGTTGCCGAACCCAGCCAGTCTGATCGGTTGCTGACCGATGCGCTCAAGCAGGCACTGAATCTGGTGGATGTGCGCGTACTGGATCACTTTGTGGTGGCGCTTGGCAACACGCTCTCGTTTGCCGAAAAAGGTTTGATCTGACGAATCGGTGGCCCGACGCTTCGCCACTTGTCCGCGAGTTTAACCATTCGTCGGTTAGATTTTGACTCTGATCATGATCAGCTGAATACTCTGTGCTACTTGGCAAACTTGTCGAAAGATAAGGGCGCAAAGTCACCGGCCTAAGGGAAGCTATGGTAGCGGGACTGCGATACGGATCTTCGTCCGTGTGCATACTTGCAAGAATCATTACCTCCCTACAGCGTTTAGACATGAAGTAGAGAGGTGCCCTGTGCGCTCTGGTAACACAAAGTTTCTCAGACTTGAAATCGTGTTGTTGCTGAGCCCGTTTTTTTTGGTAGCCTGCGGCGGCGGGCCAGTGGTTCAGGCACCGTCCCCAACCCCCGTCCCCTCGCCTGTCGTCACAACAGCGGGTACCGATTTCTATCTGACCCTGCCCGACCATCTTTGCGTCAGTGATCCGGCCTCATGCAATAACACAGCTGTCAGCAACAAATTGATCGTGGCTGCGGTAGCAGCGACCAGCGGTGAGGTGACATTCAACGGTTTGATCACACCGTTTTCCGTTGCAGCAGGTGGAGAGACTCTGGTTACGCTCGATCCTGCGGTAGTGCTGACTTCGAACGAGAAGATCGAAGCAAAGGGTATCCATGTCACGGCGGTTTTGCCGGTCTCTGTGCATGTGGTTTCCGAGAATTCGACCTCTACCGATGGGTATCTGGCTCTGCCTACGCCAGGACTGGGCACCAGCTACTACGTCATGTCGTATGCCAGCAGCAGATATTCCGGATCGGAGTTCGCCGTGGTGGCCACCCAGAATGCCACTACGGTGAGTATTACCCCCAAGGCGGCCGGCGCGACCAAACCTGCAGGTGCCACGTTCAGCGTATTGCTCAACATCGGTGAAACCTATCAGCTTGCCAATCCCGCGAATGCGGACATGACCGGGTCCCAGGTGACCGCCGACAAGCCCGTCGCGGTGTTCAGCGGCCATCGTTGTGCCGACGTGCCTTCCGGGGTGGGTTACTGCGACTATCTTGTCGAGCAACTTACCGATGTATCCATCTGGGGTAATACTTTTCATACCGTTCCGTTCAGTGGTCGTGCCCGGTATACGGTGCGTGTCATGGCATCCCAGAACGGCACCACTTTGGCCACGATACCTGCCGGACTCATCCCGGCGACGCTAGCTGCGGGACAATTCGCGGATGTGGATTTGACAGGAACTGCAGAATTCGTGTCCAACTACCCGGTGCTGGTGGCGCAATTGATGCGCGGATATTCTGACGATGCGGCTGCCAAGGGTGATCCGAGCATGGCACTGGTCACGCCGGCAGAGATGGGGGTGACCGATGCGACTTTCGGTATTTACGGCCTAGCCGGCAGCACCGGGAACTATCTCAACGTCGTCACCGAGACTGCCGGACTGGCAACTTTGAAGTTGGACAACATACTCGTGAACGCAGCGCAATTCACACCGTTGGGGGGCACCAGCATTTACTCCTCAGCAACGATCCCGGTCGCAGCTGGCGCACACTCGATGCAGGGGGCCATACCGTTCAGCGCGCTAGTCTATGATTTCGGGGTTCCATGGAATGCGGTTTCGTACGCGTATCCGGTGGCTGCCAAATTGTCCTGGCCTGCACCGGCCGCGACACCTGCTCCGGCTCCATCCACAACAGGATGTGAGGAAGATCATGCCGGTGAACAACACGATGGCGCAGACCACAGCCATTCCAGCGGGCTGGACTCGGTATACAGCGGAGGCGAACATGACGATAGCCATGAATGTCGCTGATAGCTTTGTGTTTGATGCATGGGCACGACTTGTAATAATGTCGACAGCGATATGCTTGGGACTGATGTCAGGTGCATTATCGTATGCACAGGAGGTCGGCGTAAAGCCGGGTCAGCGCGGCGGTATGCCGCCGGTCCAGTTATCAAGTTCAACCCAGGCGTATCAGCGACTGCTTGATAGCGCCGAGGTGCTGGTGAAAGACGGCAAACCTGCTGATGCCTACACGATGCTGGAACCCATTGAATTCGAGCATGCCGGTGAGGCACGATTTGATTATCTGATCGGTATCGCGGCGCTGGATAGCGGCAAACCCGACCGTGCGACGCTCGCTTTGGAGCGAGCGCTGGCGGTCAATCCGGATTTCACCGCCGCGCGTCTGGATATCGCGCGCGCCTATTTTCAACTGGGCGATCTGCCGCGTGCAAGGACGGAATTCATTGCAATATTGAGTCAGGACCCCGCTACGACTGCGCGCGCCAATATCGAAAAGTATCTTGCTCTGATCGACGAG
Source organism: Burkholderiales bacterium (assembly GCA_038203435.1). Lineage (GTDB taxonomy): Bacteria > Pseudomonadota > Gammaproteobacteria > Burkholderiales > Gallionellaceae > Gallionella. Next base: position 4,003 of record JBBRDZ010000049.1, on the reverse strand, counting down.
CAGGAAAGCGGGAAAAAATTGCATGCCAGCGGCTATGTCGTGACGAGTGCAGGGCATGACAGCAATGTCAACGACTCCACCAGCCAGTCACAAATCTTCGTCGATTATTACGCGGCGAATTACCCGCTCGATCCGGCCAGCATACAGGCTTCCGATAATTACCTTGCAGTTGGCACAGGCGGTGAACTTACATACGAACTGGACGCGAATTGGCGCGTATATGCGGGCGCTGATCTGCGACAGCGCGTCAATAGCACCCAGAAAAACTTCGATACCATTAATCTGAATGGACGATATGGCGTGATGTTCAATACCCAAATCGATCGTCTGCGTTTCGGCTTGCTGGGAGGCCGATACGCACTTGGCGGCTCACACTACAGCGACACCGCCGGAGCCGATGCGGAATGGAGCCATACGTTCAGCCCGAGTAATCAACTGAAAGTGTTCGGCCGCTACGCGAAATATCGCTATGTCGATGTGGTCATGCAGGTGAATGATTACGACCAGCAAGCGCTGGGGGTCGGCTGGTCGCATGTGACGGCTGATGGCAGATCGACATTGTTCGGCAGTGCGTATCGAGGCACGGAAAAAGATGTATCGACGATCACTATCTTGCCAGCCATGCCCGATGGCGGACGAACCGATGGCGCCAAACGGTTCAGCGGCTTGCGCGCTGGCGGGCAGCGTGCCGTCGGCGAGAACGCGACACTGTTTGCCTATGCGGGAGCCCAAGTCGGCGAATACGGCAAGGTCAACTATTGGTTTCAACGGCAGCGCAGTGACCGCCTGTATGACGCTGGGCTGGGGGCAAGCTGGCAATGGCGGGATCGTTGGATGCTGCACCCGCAACTGAACTACACGAAGAATGATTCAAATATCGCCATCTATGGCTACAGCAGGATGGATATCTCGTTGACTATCCGCCGTGATTTTCGGTGATTAAACTGAAGTGAGGTGAGCATCATGAGTACTGCCAAATATATTAATGCCATATTGAATATCAGTCTGATCGCTTGCGTTATGGTGTTGAGCCAGTCGGCCTACGCGGGGATCGCGGGGAATGTGCAGTTCGTGCATGGCAACGTCCAGCTCGTTAACTCGACCGGACAGACTCGCGCCCTGCAAAAAGGAGATGCCATTCAGGAAAGCGATACCGTGACAACGACCAGGGATGCCACCGCGCAAATCAAGATGCGGGATGGCGGCTATATTGTCATACGTCCCGATTCGCGGCTGAAATTCGACAGTTTCATCTTCAGCGGCAAAGAGGACGGCAGCGAAAGGAGTTTCTTCTCCCTGTTAAAGGGCGGGATACGCGCGATCACCGGGTTGATCGGTCACAGGAACAAACAAACCTACCATATCACCACACCTGAATCCACTATAGGCATACGCGGAACCGACCATGAGACCTATGTGGTCACGGCAGACAGCCCGCTTGCGGCAGTGGCCGCAGTGGGAACCTATAACAGGGTGAATCGGGGTGAGACCACGATCACCAACGTAACAGGCACGATTTCCGTGTTGCCAAACCAGATGGGGTATGCCGGCGCACCAGACCAGATTCCGCAACTGCAACCGCTCAATCTAAACCTGTTTACCGTGGCTCCGCCCCCGTCACCGGGCAATAAGCAGGGCGGCGCTGTGCGTGATGCCACGGTAGTGGACAGCGCCATCCAGGATCAGGGCGGCGCACTGGGGAATGCGCTGCCGGAAAATCAAATCCAGGTACCGATCAAAAGCAAAGCGGGCGTACCGACTTCACCACAGCGGGTATTTTGATCTGATCTGCGATCGATCGACAAGCACTGCCAGTGCGCGCCTATCGGTTTCGGTAAGGACTTATACCCGCTTCGCCAAGTCCGCTGCGATGCCGACGTAGGTGTCGGGCGACAGTTTCAGCAGGCGCTGCTTTTCTGCGTCGGGGATATCCAGCGTATTGATGAACGCTTGCAACGAAGTGCGATTGATGCCGTTCTGACCGCGTGTCAATTCCTTGAGCTTGTCATATGCGTTGGCGATGCCGTAGCGGCGCATCACGGTCTGGATCGGTTCCGCCATCACTTCCCAACTGGAGTCCAAATCTTCCGCCAGGCGCTGCGGATTGGCTTCCAGTTTGTTCAGGCCCTTCAGGCAAGACTCGTAGGCGAGCAGCGTGTAGCCCAACGCTACACCCATGTTGCGCAATACCGTGGAGTCGGTCAGGTCGCGCTGCCAGCGCGAGATCGGCAGTTTCTCGGAAAAGTGGCGCAACAACGCATTGGCCAAGCCGAGGTTGCCCTCGGAATTTTCAAAGTCGATCGGATTGACTTTGTGCGGCATGGTGGAAGAACCAACTTCCCCCTTGATCACTTTCTGTTTGAAGTAACCCAGCGATATATATCCCCAGATATCCCGGTTCAGGTCGACCAGGATGGTGTTGATGCGCGCATAGGCATCGAACAGCTCCGCCATGTAATCGTGCGGCTCGATCTGGGTGGAGTAGGGGTTGAAGGCGATGCTGCGTGCAGTGACGAAGCGCTTTGCAAAGCCATCCCAGTCCACGTTCGGGTAGGCGGACAGATGAGCATTGTAGTTGCCCACCGCACCGTTGATCTTGCCCATGATTTCCGTCGCGGCAAGGCGTTGTTCGGCACGCTGCAAGCGATACACCACATTCGCCATTTCCTTGCCCAGCGTGCTCGGCGTAGCAGTCTGGCCGTGGGTGCGGCACAACATCGGCTGTTCGGCCAGCTGATGGGCGAGGTTTTTCAGCCGGGTGATCAACACATTCAACGTCGGCAACATCACGGCATCGCGTGCCCCAGTGAGCATCAGCGCGTGGCTGAGGTTATTGATATCTTCCGAGGTGCAGGCGAAATGGATGAATTCCAGTGCTTTGGCTGTTTCGGGATTGCCCGACAGTTTGTCGCGCAGCCAGTATTCGACAGCCTTCACATCGTGGTTGGTGGTGGACTCGATGGTCTTGATCGCGAGCGCATCGGCTTCGCAGAAATTCGTGTTGAGCGCATCCAGTTGCGCAACGGCGGCGGCGGAGAACGGCGCGATCTCGGCAATGTCGGCCTGCGTGCTAAGCGCCTTGAGCCATTCGATCTCGATCAGCACCCGGAAGCGGATCAGGCCGAATTCGCTGAAGTAGTTGCGCAAGGCGTCCACCTTGCCGTGGTAGCGCCCGTCCAGCGGAGAGAGGGCGGTAAGTTTGGTGAGCGTGGTCATGGTTGAGGTCGAAGCAAAGCCAAAGTGCGCATTTTACGCGAATCAGCCGTGTCCTTGTTCGATGATTGCGCCACCCAGGCAGACTGCCCCATCATATAAAACCACTGATTGTCCCGGTGTCACGGCCCATTGCGCGTCGTCAAACACGATCTCGCACGATCTGCCGGAGGCACCGGTCAGGCGGCATGGGGCATCGGCCTGGCGATAGCGCGTCTTGGCGGCATGCGGACGGTACAGTGCGGGCGCGGTACCGCTGATCCAGTGGCTGTCCAGCGCAGTCAAGCGCGGCGCGAGCAAAGCCGGATGGTCGTGCCCTTGCACCACGATCAGGCGATTGTTCGCCATATCCTTGGCACTCACGAACCAGGGTTCTCCGGAAGCCGCTTTTGCTCCGCCTATGCCCAGTCCCTGACGTTGTCCGATGGTGTAGAACGACAAGCCGATGTGTTGTCCGACCACCTTGCCCTCGGGAGTGAGCATCTCGCCGGGTTGCGTCGGCAGATAGCGGTTCAGAAATTCGCGGAACGGACGCTCGCCGATGAAACAGATGCCGGTACTGTCCCGCTTGGCGTGGTTGGACAGGCCGTGCTGCTCAGCGATCCGGCGCACTTCTGATTTCAGCAGCCTGCCCAGCGGGAACATCGCGTGGCCAAGCTGCACTTGATTCAAGCGGTGCAGAAAGTAGCTTTGATCCTTGCTTTCGTCGCTGGCCTTGCTCAGTTGGAACAGGCCATCCGCTTCGCTTACCTGTGCGTAATGCCCGGTGGCGATGGTGTCCGCCCCCAGG
>JBBRDZ010000048.1:0-15937 GCA_038203435.1 Burkholderiales bacterium | reverse complement strand
GGATCGCCGATCTTGAGTTCGGACAGGTCGCGCAACATGCCTTCCACATTGCTCTTTTTTGCGGCGCGCGCGGCCCGGCTTCGCGGCTGGGCGGCATACAGTTCGGTCTCGGTGACCAGCGCGAGATGGTCTTCGTTCAGGATGAAGCCGTTCTGCAACGCGGCAACACACAGCATGAATTTTTCATGGCCGGAAAGAAACTGCGCATAGTTGTCGCACAGCGCGGGCGCCAGGCCGTATTCGTTCAGATAGCCAGAGATGATCTCGCGCCGGCCCAGGCTATCGGCCAGCAACAGCACACGCCCGTCGAAGCTCTGCAGGAAATGCGCGAAGGCCTGGGTTGGGACGTCGGCGCGGCGGTTCACCGCGATGTCGGGTATCGCGGCGGTGGGGCAGGGGGTGATGTTTTTTGGCTGGTGTTCACTATCAGCCATATCTAGCCGTTCGTGCTGAGCTTGTCGAAGCATGGGCGGCGATACTTCAGAACCTTCTACATAACCAGCGACCAGGTTGTGGTTTTTCGACGGCCCAGTCGAATGGCTATAACCAATGACTGGCCCAGCGCTTTTTGCTGGGTTAGTCAGATGGATAGTAGTCATATCAGTGGTTTCATCAAGCCCAGTGGGAGCGGGTGATGGGTTTGCAACGATGTCCAGTCGCGCGAAATCTTTCACGCGGGTAAAGAACTGCTCCGCATCCAGGAACAATTCACCGGGTTCCAGCAGCGGCCGCTGCGGGTCTCCCCTGAGCAGCTTGTAGCGCGAAGCGGTGTCTTTGGCGAAGGTCGCGATCGCCGCGTTCACGTCGTGATGCAGGCACAGCGTGGTATGTGCCGGCAGATAGTCGAACAGCGTCGCGGTGTGCTCGAAGAACAGCGGCAGATAATATTCTATGCCGGCCGGGGCATTGCCCTTGCTGACGTTCTTGTAGATGTGCGACCGGGACGGGTCGCCCTCGAAACGTGCGCGGAAACTCTCGCGGAAGCGCGCCTGGCCGGCATCGTCCAGCGGGAACTCGCGCGCCGGCAGCAGCCTTATTTCGGGCACCGGATACAGCGAACGCTGCGTGTCCACATCGAAGGTGGCGATGGTTTCGATTTCGTCGTCGAACAGGTCGATGCGATACGGCAGCACGCTACCCATCGCGAACAGGTCGATGATGCCGCCGCGTATGCAATATTCGCCCGGCGACAACACCTGTTGCACGTGGCTGTATCCGGCAACGGTCAATTGCTCGCGTAGACCGGTCAGATCGAGGGTCTCGCCGCGTTTCAGGAAGAAGGTAAACGCGGCCAGGTATTCCACCGGTGGCAACGGGTACAGCGCGGTGGTCACCGGCACCACCAGCACGTCGCAGGACAGGCTGCGCACATGGTGCAGGGTCGCCAGGCGTTCGGAGATCAGGTCCTGGTGCGGCGAGAAATGATCGTAGGGCAATGTCTCCCAGTCCGGCAGCAGGTGCACGCGCAGTTCGGGATCGAAGAACGGCAGCTCTTCGACCAGGCGCTGCGCTTCCTGGGCGCTGGCGGCAATCACTGCCAGCGGCGCCTTGCTGCGTGCGAATTGCGCCAAAGCCAGCGCGTCGGACGAACCGGTCAGCCTGGTATAGCGGGGGCGGGACTGGGACGAGGAAAACAGCATCTACAGCGCCAGTTATGTGTTGCAAATATCGGGGCGCGAATTATACGTGAAGCAGCGGCTGTTTCAGTGGCTGGCTGCCGCGGGCGTTTTCTGGTCCGGCGGGTAATGTTCGAACAGGGTGTTGTTCTTGCCGCTGTTTTTAACCCGATACATCAATGCATCGGCGAGTCTGAGCGCCGCATCGAAATCGGCGGGCGGGGTATCGAACGAGATCACCCCGATGCTGAAGCCGACCGGCCAGCCGTGGTCTTGCATCGCGTTGACAAGATTATTCCTGATCTTGCCGAACAGCGCTTGTGCCCCGGCCTCGTCGGTTTCGGGCAGTGCGATGACGAATTCATCGCCGCCCAGCCGTCCTGCCAATTCGGTCTTGCGCACGGAGCCGGATAATACTTCCCCCACGACTTGCAATACGCGGTCACCCTCGCTATGACCGCGCAGGTCGTTGACCTGCTTGAAGTCATCCAGGTCGATATAGGCCAGGCAGGTCGGCCTGCCATGGCGGGCAGCCAGCTCGAATATCCGTTCGGCGGCCTCGGCGAATCCGCGCGTGTTCATCAAGCCGGTCAGGATGTCTGTTCTCGACAGGTTTTTTTCAAGGTTCGATTGCGCTTTCAATAAGGTGAGAAACTGGGCTGTGATCAGGAACAGTCCCAGCCGCACGCCTGTGTTCCAATACGGAATCAACGGGTGGTTATAGGAGTGAGCGAAAACGGACGTATCGATCAGGAACCAGACCGATACGGACAGGAAAGCGTAATACACGCCCAGGCGATGGGTGCCATACCAGGTCGCCATTGAAACCGGTATCAGGAAAAACAGGGAGGTAGATATTTCATATCCGGCTAAATAGACCGCTACCGAAACGATCAGCGTCAGCAAGAACACGGTTTTCCTGATCTCGTTGGGTGTGCGTCGGCTAAGAATGGCGTCGATATTGTGGTAAAGTTTTTTCATGGTCTCTGCTGCGGGTAATGTTCAATTATATCAAGGGCGCCAGCAACGCGTGGCACCTGCTTTAAAATATTCCATTACAATCTGTCCCATGACCGAATTTCACGCTCTGGTTCCTGCCGCCGGTTTGGGTGCGCGCATGGACAATACCCTGCCCAAACAATATCTCCCGCTGGTGGGGCGGCCGATGCTCGCGCATGCGCTGCACACCCTGTGCGCCAGCCCGGATATCAGTACGGTGTTCGTGGTGCTCGCACCCGAAGACAAGTTGTTCCAGACCTTCGACTGGTCGCGCTGCGGCGACAAGCTGCAACCCCTGTTCTGCGGCGGCGAGCTGCGCGGCGACACGGTGCTGAACGGCTTGCTGGCCTCGGAACTGGAACCGGACGACTGGGTGCTGGTGCACGATGCGGCGCGTCCCTGCCTGACGCAGTTGCTGCTGGCGAAACTGATCGCCGAGCTGCGCGATGACGAGGTGGGTGGCATCCTGGCCGTGCCGGTCGCGGATACGCTGAAGCGCGCCGATGATCATGAGCGCATCCTGCGCACCGAGAGTCGCGAGCAATTGTGGCAGGCGCAAACGCCGCAGATGTTCCGGGCCGGTATCCTGGCGCGGGCGTTGCAGCAGGCCAAGCGCTTTACCGACGAGGCATCGGCGGTCGAGACACTGGGATTGCATCCCAAACTGGTGTTGGGCGAATCGGGCAATTTCAAGGTGACTTATCCGCAGGACATGCTGCTTGCGGAATTGCTGCTCACCCGGGCGGGAGTATGAACATGCGTATCGGTCAGGGTTTCGATGTACATCAGCTGGTCGAGGGACGCAAGCTGGTGATCGGCGGGGTCGAGATACCCCATGACAAAGGCCTGCTCGGCCATTCCGATGCGGACGTGCTGCTGCATGCGATCTGCGACGCGCTGCTCGGCGCAGCGGCGCTGGGCGATATCGGCAGACACTTCGCTGACACCGAGGATAAATACAAGAACATCGACAGCCGCATCCTGCTGCGCGAGGTGGCGCACCTGGTCCGCGAACAGGGCTTTCGTGTCGGCAATGTGGATGCGACCATCGTCGCTCAGGCACCGAAGATGGCGCCGCATATCTTGCAGATGGTGGCGAACATCGCCGCCGATCTGCGCGTGGAGAAAAGCGCCGTCAATGTGAAGGCGACCACCACCGAGACCCTGGGGTATACCGGGCGCGGCGAGGGCATCGCGGCGCAGGCAGTGGTGTTGTTGCTGACGGATCGCTGATGCGGATATTCGCGCTGGACACCTCGACCGAATATTGCTCGGTCGCATTGTGGCAGGACGGAATGGTCACCGCGCGCAGCGAACTGGCCGGGCAAAAACATTCCGAACTGCTGATGGCGATGGTGGACGCACTGCTGCGCGATGCCGGCGTGAAGCTGGCGCAACTGGACGGCATCGCGTTCGGCAAAGGACCGGGTTCGTTCACCGGGGTACGCATCGCCTGCGGCGCGACCCAGGGACTGGCGTTCGGCGCCGGCCTGCCGGTGGCCGGGGTGTGTACGCTGGAAGCGCTGGCCGAAGCTTCCGGCCAGCCGCGCGTGATCGCCGTGCTGGATGCGCGCATGGGCGAGATCTATCACGCGGCATATGAAAGACATGGCGATGCATGGAGCGTGGTGAGCGAGCCCTGTCTCTGTCTGCCGCAACATGCGCCGGAATTGCCCGGCGCCGGTTGGCACGGCGTGGGCAGCGGCTTTGCGCTGCATGGCGCGGCGCTGCAAGCGCGCTACGCGGGGCGGATCAGCACTGTCGACGGCACGGTGGTACCGCAGGCTGCGGCGATCGCCGCGCTGGGCGCGGCGCAATTCGGTCTCGGACGCGGATTGGATGCGGCACTCGCCCTGCCGCTGTATCTGCGCGACAAGGTGGCGTTGAAGACCAGCGAAAGAGCGCAGCGTTGATACGCGACATGACCCCGGCAGATCTGGACGCAGTGTTGGCCATCGAGCAGTCGGTGCAGGCCTATCCGTGGACGCGCGGCAATTTCGTCGCTGCGCTGGAGCAGGGCTATATCTGTCGTGTGGATGCTGCACAGGCAGTTCAAGCGCAAGACCATGCTGCGATACGCGCTTATGCGGTGCTGATGCCGGTGCTGGACGAGGCGGAACTGCTGAACATCGGCGTGGTGGCAGGGCAGCAACGCAGGGGATGGGGACGTGCGCTGTTGGCTGAAATGCTCGGGCAGGCGTGTGCCGGAAAGATGTGCCGCGTTTTTCTCGAGGTGCGCGCGTCGAATATAGCCGCGCTTGCCTTGTATCGCAGCAGCGGTTTCGTCGAGATCGGCGTGCGGCGCGCATACTACCGGAACGACAACGGCAGCGAGGATGCGATCACGATGGCCTGCGAGCTGAAGGAGCATGCACATGGATAGGCGCGAAGCGATATTGCGCGAATTGAATCTGTATCCGCAGTGGCAGTTGCGCAAACAAATTGCGCCGCTTGCCGCCGATCAGACTGCGCCTGTTACACCGCAAGCCGATGCGGCGATCCCGCCTGTCGAAGTCGCGGTAGCACGCGCGATCGAAGTGGCGGTGATGGCGGAACCCAGTGCCGTTGTTGCACCGGCATCCCGCGTCATGGCAAGCAACTGGCCGGAACTCAAGCAACAGGTGCGCGCGTGCATCGACTGCAAGCTGCGTGCAGGCTGCACGCAGACGGTGTTCGGCGTTGGCGACGAGCAAGCCGACTGGCTGTTCGTCGGCGAAGGTCCGGGCGCGGAAGAGGACGCACTGGGCGAGCCGTTCGTGGGACAGGCCGGCAAGCTGCTCGACAACATGCTGATGGCGATCAAGCTGAAGCGCGACCTCAATGTGTATATCACGAACGTCGTCAAGTGCCGCCCGCCCGGCAACCGCAATCCGGCATCCGACGAGATCGCCACCTGTCTGCCCTATTTGCAACGCCAGATCGAACTGATCCGGCCCAAGGTGATCGTCGCACTGGGCAAGGTCGCTTCGAATGCATTGCTGATGGAACCGCTAGCCAATCGGCTAGGCGAGTCAACTACAGCCGCCAAGCCGCTGGTTATGGGCAGCGACGCGACGCTGGCCAGCCTGCGCGGCAAGCTGCACGATTACACCGGTATCCCGTTGGTCGTCACCTATCATCCCGCGTATCTGTTGCGCAGCCCCTCGGAAAAAGCCAAGGCGTGGCAGGATCTTTGTCTGGCGGTGAAGGTAGTCGCAGACAAAAGCCCATGAGTTGCATAGAATGGGTCAGCTAGATTCGCAAAACGACAGCGTGGTGAATACAGGATCATGAAGATCGCGCTTGGAAACACAACCAGTCTGATAGTTGCCATGGCAGCCGCGGTTTTGATTTTGTACGGCTGTGGAAGTCGTGACAAGCCTGCCATCAGAATCGGCGTGCTGCATTCGCTCAGCGGCACTTTGGCTACCAGCGAAGCACCGCTGGTTGATGCGATACGGCTGGCCGTGGAACAGGCCAACCAGTCCGGTGGAGTGAACGGACAACTGATCGAGATGATCGTTGCCGACTGCCGTTCCGATGCGGAGTACTGCGCCCGGCAGGCCGAGAAACTCATCACCAGCGATCATGTGCACGCACTGTTCGGTTGCTGGACCTCGGTTTGCCGAAAGGCCGTCAAGGCTGTGGTGGAGCGGCATCACCACCTGCTGTTCTACCCGCTCCAGTACGAGGGCTTGGAGGAATCACCGGATATCCTCTACACCGGTGCCGTACCCAACCAGCAGATCATTCCGGCAGTGACCTGGGCGCTGCAAAACAAGCTCAAGCATTTTTATCTGATCGGCACGGACTACATATTTCCGCATACCGCGAACCTGATCGCACGCGACATATTGCGACTGGAGGGCGGTAGTGTGCTGGCGGAACGCTATATGACCCTGGGTGAGCAGGATTTCGCCCCGGTCGCTGCCGAGATCGCCAGGCTGAAACCGGATGTCGTTCTGAATACCCTGAACGGCGACAGCAATAATCATTTCTTTCGCGCGTTGCGCAAGGCAGGGATCACCGCAGAATCCATACCGGTCATTTCGACCAGCCTCGCCGAAGTCGAGCTGGCCGCGATGGGCGGCGCGCTTGCGGCGGGAAATTACGCGGTATGGAATTATTTTCAGAGCATCGACAGCGAAGAGAACAGGACATTCGTGGCGGAATTCAAACAGCGCTTCGGCCGTGACCGTGTGCTGGATGATCCGATGGAGGCATCCTATATCGGCGCTCGCATGTGGATCAATGCGGTTCGTGAAGCGGGCACTACGGATCTGCCTATGGTCAAGACCTTGCTTGGCCAGCAGAGTATGCGGGCGCCCGAAGGGATCGTGTCTGTGGATTCCTCGAATAATCATCTCTGGAAATCTGTGCGTATCGGCAAGATTCGGACTGACGGGCAATTCGACGTGGTTTGGCAAACCAGCTTGCCGGTACACCCGGCCCCATTTCCGTTCTATCGGCCGCGTCTGGCATGGGATGCCATCTTGAAGGGCATTGTTCAGCCCTGGTCGGCGGCGCGGCCATGAACTGGTTCTCTACACTGACACGCCGGTTGCTGCTCTGGTTCGTGTTGGTCGGGCTGTTGCCGATGATGTTGCTGGGATACCTGACATGGCGCGACAGCGAAAATTCGCTGCGCGCCACGACACTGCGGAATCTCGAACACCTGGCCGACAAGAAGGCATTGCAGATCGAGGGGTATATGTCCGAGCGCATCGCCGATACCCGGCTGATCGCACGTTCCAGTGTGACCCGGGATGCGATGGTCAGTTTGTCGGAAAGATATCGGTCCAATCATTCCGGAACGCATGCATACCAAAAGTCTGATGCACGATACCGCGCATATTTTGAGCGCTATATCGATGACGCGACGATGTTTTACGATGTGTTCCTGATTAATCTGCAAGGCGATATCGTCTACAGCCAGCGGCATGAGAGCGATTTCGCCACCAATCTGATGGTTGGGCCGTATCGTGATACCGGACTGTCTGACGCATTTCTTGGATCACGCCTGACCCTGGAAAGTGTCGCGTCAAGTTTCGAATACTACACGCCCTCGCAAACGATGGCCGCTTTCGTGGCGATCCCGGTGATCCGCGAGAATACGTTGTTGGGCGTGATCGCCTTTCAGTTGGGAATCGCACAGATCCGGCAAGTCGCGGCCGATCCGATCGGCCATGGTGCAAGCGGAGAGACTGTGCTGGCCAATTGGGTCGATGCGCAGCACGCGATGGTCCTGACGCCGACAAAATACAAGTTTGATCAAATCTTGAAGCCTGTCGAGTTCAGCAAGATACCCGACCCGATGCACAGCGCATTGCTCGGTTTGCGCGGCAGCGGCATCAAGACCGATTATCGCAACCAGCAGGTGATCGCCGCGTGGCGCTATCTGCCCGGCTTGCGTTTCGGGATGGTGGTCAAACAAGACACGGATGAGGCTTTTGCGCCGCTGTATCAGCAACGGGTGTTCGCGCTGGAAGCCTTGTTGCTGGTGATGCTGCTCTCTTCCGTGGCCGCTTTTTATCTTGGACGAAAGATCAGCTTGCCGCTCGAGCAACTGGTGCTGACGGCCGAAGCGCTTGCCAACGGCAACATGGACAAACGCGCCGATGTGTCCGCGCCCGGCGAGCTGGGTCTGTTGGCCAGAACGTTCAATCACATGGCCAAAAACCTGCAATCCCTGTATACCACGCTCGAGCAGCGCGTCGAACAGCGTACGCATGAATTGAACGTTACCAATGAGCGTTTGCTGGAAGAAGTTCGTGAGCACGAAAGGATGGATAAGGTTCTCAGGGCAGAAAGCGATTTCCGCAGGGAGATGATCAATTCTTTGCCGGGAGTGTTTTACATGCTGGACACATCCGGACGATTTTTGATGTGGAACGGCAATCTGGAGCGTGTGCTGCATTGCAGTAGCGAGGAAATGGGCCGAAGCCAAGCGCTGGAATTTTTTGAAGGGGCGGACCGCATCCTGATCGAAGAAAATATCCGCAAGGTGTTCGAGACGGGCGAGACCTCCGTGGAAGCGGTGCTGGTGGCAAGAAACGGTGCAAAAACACCTTTTCTGCTTACCGGGAAGCGCATAGATCGCAATGATGGGGTGGTGCTGGTCGGATTGGGTATCGATATCGCCGAGCGCAAGCAAAAGGAGCAGGAATTGCGCGTCGCCTCTATTGCTTTCGAAACACACGAAGCGATCATGATCACCGACCCCGACGAACGGATCATCCGCGTGAACAAGGCTTTCGAAAGGATCACCGGTTACCGTGCGGAAGAGGTGATCGGGCACAAACCGCACATGCTGAGTTCCGGTAAACACGATCAGGCTTTCTATGCGGAGATGTGGCAGCAGATAAATGATACCGGATACTGGGAAGGCGAGATCTGGGACAGGCGCAAGAACGGCGCTATCTACCCCAAATCGCTGACGGTCACTGCGGTAAAGGATGCCTCCGAACAGGTGAGCCATTTCGTCGGGGTATTCAGCGATGTCAGCCAGCGCAAGCTGGCGGAGGATGAGATATACAGCCTGGCGTTTTACGACATCCTGACCAAATTGCCCAATCGGAGGTTGTTGCTGGACCGGTTCAACCAGGCGCTGGCGGCATCCGAACGCGGCGCTACCTATGGTGTGGTGATGTTCCTCGATCTGGACAAATTCAAGACGCTAAACGACACGCTCGGGCATGGCTACGGCGACCTGTTGCTGATCGAGGTGGCGGCCCGCATCAAGGCCTGCGTGAGAGAGATGGATACCGTCGCGAGGATGGGTGGCGATGAGTTCGTGGTGCTGATTGATGGGGTGAGCGAGGATGCCACAGAAGCCTCGCAAAAAGCCGCGCTGATCGCCGAGAAGGTCCGCAGCGAATTGTCCCGCCCCTATTTGCTTGAGGGTCAGGAACAGCACAGCTCGCCCAGTATCGGCATATGCCTGTTCCGTGGACACGCGGAATCGGTGGACGACCTGCTTAAACATGCCGATCTGGCGATGTATCACGCCAAGGAATCGGGGCGCAATACGGTGTGTTTCTTCGATCCGGTGATGCAGCACGCGGTGGAAAGCCGCGTTGCCATGGAAACGGATCTGCGCCATGCCGTTGAACTTCAACAGCTGCAACTGTATTACCAGATACAGCTCGACAACGAACACCGGCCGTTGGGTGCCGAAGCATTGCTGCGCTGGATACATCCCGACCGCGGCATGGTCTCGCCGGCGCAATTCATCCCGATTGCCGAAGAGAGCAAACTGATCGTGGAGATCGGCAACTGGGTGCTCGATACGGCCTGCCGGCAGTTGAAATTATGGGAACAACATGAGCGCGCGCGCGATCTGACGCTGGCGATCAACGTCAGCGCGCAACAATTTTCTACCCAGGAATTTGTCGGACAGATCGCCGCGGCGTTGCGAAAACACCGCATCGATCCGTCGCGGCTGAAGCTGGAGCTGACGGAAAGCGTGGTGTTGGAGGACATACATAGTGCCGTGGGCATCATGCATGCGCTCAAGGGATTGGGTGTCGGGTTGTCGATGGATGATTTCGGCACAGGTTATTCGTCGTTGTCCTATCTGAAATTGCTGCCGCTGGACCAACTCAAGATCGATCAGAGTTTCATTCGCGATATCACCTCGGATCCGAATGATGCGATATTGGTGCAAACCATTATCGACATGGCGCGAAATTTCCGGCTGAATGTGATCGCCGAAGGGGTGGAAACCGAAGCGCAACTGGAATTTCTCAGGCAGCACGGCTGCATGGCCTACCAGGGCTACCTGTTCAGCAGACCTGTTCCGATCGGGGATTTCGAAGCGTTGCTGGATTAGGGTGGGGATGTGTGGCACAACCCGCCCAGACAAATTCCGCCTACATCTGCCCCTGGTCCTGATCGTGCCGGTGACGCCGGTACAGCACGGTCATGATGCCGGACAGCATCAGCCCGAACACCAGGATGATGATGTAGATGTTGAGGTTCAACTTCTCCATCAGTGCATACAATCCCAGCATCGCGAAGATGCTCAGGTTCTCATTGAAATTCTGTACCGCGATCGAGCTGCCCGAACCCATCAGCAAATGACCGCGGTGTTGCAGCAGCGCGTTCATCGGCACCACGAAATAGCCGCCCATCGCACCGATCATGACCAGCAGAACCGTTGCCAGCGTGCTGTTGGTGATGGGGATCATCAACAATACCATCACTCCCATCGCGATACCCACCGGCAGGACCTTGACCGACTGTTGCAGCTTGACGAATTTCGCCGCCAGTACTGCGCCGATGGCGATGCCGATCGCGACCCAGGCGGTCAGGGCCGCTGCATGGGCCATGTCATAATTCAACGCGATCGCCGCCCAGCTCAGCACCAGCAGCCGCAAGGTCGCGCCGGTTCCCCAGAACAGGGTGGTGACCGCAAGCGAGACCTGCCCCAGCGGATCCTTCCACAACAACCTGAAGCAGTGCACAAAATCCCTGGTCAGATAGAGCGGGTTACGACGGAGCACCTTGTGGTCGATCGCCAGTCTCGGGATGTAAAGATTGAACCAGGCTGCAACGATGTAAAGAACGGTGATCAGGGTGATCGCCAATTGCGGCGGTGTGTCGATACCGGTATCGATGAAGGGCACGTCCCACCAGCGCAGCATGGGGTCGGCAATTTCGGGGCTGATGAAGATGCCGCCGATGACCGCACCGAGCACGATGGCCAGTACGGTCAGGCCTTCCATCCAGCTGTTGGCCAGCACCAGTTGTCCGGGTGGCAGATATTCTGTCAGGATGCCATATTTCGCCGGCGAGTAAGTCGCCGCGCCCAGGCCGACCAGGGCGTACGCGATCAGCGGATCGACACCGAACAGCATGGCCAGACAGCCGAGGATCTTGATGTTGTTGCTGATGAACATCACCTTGCCCTTGGGTATCGAATCGGCGAACGCGCCGACAAAGGGGGCCAGCACGATGTAGGAGAAGATGAAGGCTTCCTGCAATACCGGCGTGTGCCAGCTTGGCGCGTTCTGGGATTGCAATAACGCGATGGCGGCAAACAGCAAAGCATTGTCTGCCAGCGCGGAAAAGAACTGCGCTGCAAGGATAGTGTAGAAGCCGCGATTCATGTTGTTTCGGCGCAGGCTAATGTGCGCAGCACGTTAAAGACTGCAAAGCAGGCTGGCCGTAGCCAAAAGAACTGCGCTGCAAGGATAGTGTAGAAGCCGCGATTCATGTTGTTTCGGCGCAGGCTAATGTGCGCAGCACGTTAAGGACGGATTCATCGTCTGGCCGTAGCCAAAGGAATTGCGCCGCAGGGATGATGTGGGAACCGGGATTCATTAAACAGGGGTTGCTTTTTCAGGCCGTTTTATAACACGAAAGTATTGCCCCTGCTATCATTCATTCCCTGCCCGATATTCTTGCGCTAAGTCGTTTTCTATGACACGTCCCATACAAGCCCGTATCGATTTAAGCGCGCTCGAGAGTAATCTCCAGGTGGCGCGTCGCACCACTTCATCGCGGATCATGTCTGCCATCAAAGCGGATGGCTACGGTCACGGCCTGTTGCGTGTCGCCGAAGCGCTGGGCGCGACAGACGGATATGCGCTGCTGGATATCCGCGATGCGCTGCGTTTGCGCGAAGCCGGATTCCGCCAGTCCATCCTGTTGCTGGAAGGGGTGTTTGAAGCCGAAGAGATGGAACTGGCCGCCGAGTTCGGCCTGGCTTGCGTGGTGCACAGCGCAGGGCAACTCGCCTTGCTGGATGCCTGTCCGCGCAGCGCAACACTGGATGTCTGGCTCAAGGTGAACAGCGGCATGAACCGCCTCGGGTTTGCGCCGCAGCATGTGGCGCAGACGATGGAACAATTGCGCCGCCATCGCGCGGTACGCGACGTCACGCTGATGACCCATTTCGCCACTGCCGACGAGCAACGCGGCATCGCCGCGCAACTCGCCTTGTTCAACGATGTCGCCGCACCCTATCGCGTGGCACGCTCGCTGGCGAATTCCGCCGCACTGTTACGCAATCCAGAATCCCACGGCGACTGGGTGCGGCCCGGCATCATGTTGTATGGCGCATCGCCTTTTCCTGAAGTCAGCGCGCAACAATTGGGACTCAGGCCGGCGATGACACTGCGCAGCCGCATCATCGCCACGCAGGAATTGCGTGCCGGCGACGAAGTCGGCTATGGCGCATTGTTCCGCGCCGAACACGCGATGCGCATCGGTATCGTCGCCTGCGGCTATGCCGACGGTTATCCGCGCAGTGCACCGAACGGCACGCCGATCCTGGTCGATGGACAGCGCACCCGCACGCTCGGGCGGGTCTCGATGGATATGCTGTGTGTGGACCTGAGCGCGTTGCCGCAGGCGGGTATCGGCAGCAATGTGGTGCTGTGGGGCGAGGGCATGCCGATCGAAGAAGTGGCGCATGCCGCCACTACGGTTAGTTATGAATTGATGTGCGCGCTGACACCGCGCGTGCCTGTGGTGACTTGAGGTCGGGAGAAAATACATGTTGGGCATCATCGGCGGCAGCGGCGTATACGATATCGAGGGGTTGGCGAACACGCGCTGGGTCAGGGCAGAGTCGACTTTCGGCGCAGCGTCGGACGAAGTATTGATCGGCGAGTTGAACGGACAGCCCATCGCGTTTTTGCCGCGCCACGGTCGCGGCCACAAGATATCGCCGTCGGAGATCAACTTTCGCGCCAATATCGACGCGCTCAAGCGCCTTGGCGTCACCGACATCGTGTCGGTCAGCGCGGTGGGTTCGCTGCGCGAACATCTCACGCCGGGCATGTTCGTCATCGTCGACCAGTTCATTGACCGCACCTTTGCGCGCGAAAAGAGTTTCTTCGGCAGCGGCCTGGTTGCACATGTCTCGATGGCGCATCCGGTGTGTCATCGTCTCGGCGATCATTTGCAAGCGGCGGCGCAACAGGTCGGCATTCCGGCGGCGCGCGGCGGTACCTATCTGGTGATGGAAGGCCCGCAATTCTCCAGCCTCGCGGAATCCGAGCTGTATCGTTCGTGGGGTTGCGATGTGATCGGCATGACCAACATGCCGGAAGCCAAGCTCGCGCGCGAGGCCGAGATCTGCTATGCCACCGTCGCGATGGTCACCGACTACGACTGCTGGCACCCCAACCACGACGACGTCACTGTGGACGCGATCGTGAAAGTGCTGCTGGCGAACGCCGACAAGGCGCGCGCGCTGGTGAAGAGCGTCGCGCCTTTGGTTGATGTGGATGCGAAAGCTGGCGATTGCGGCTGCCGCAGCGCGTTGCAATACGCGATCATTACATCGCCAGAAGCACGCGATGCGGCGATGGTCAAAAAACTTTCCGCTGTCGCTGGTCGGATGCTGAAGCGATAAATTAAAACAACGTCATTCCGGCGCAGGCCGGAATCCAGTGGTATTTTTCAACTGGACACCGGCCTGCGCCGGTGTGACGAAAGATTTTTAAATATTTCCAAAGGTGGAATGTAAATGACCATAAAATCCAGAATCCGCACCGTCCCGAATTATCCCAAACCGAACATCCAGTTTCGCGACATCACCACGCTGCTCAAAGACCCGGTCGGGTTCCGCGTCACCATCGATGACCTGGTGCGTCGTTACAAGGACGTGAAGATCGACAAGATCGCCGGCATCGAGTCGCGCGGTTTCATCCTCGGCGCGCCGCTGGCCTACGCGCTGGGCAAGGGTTTCATCCCGATCCGCAAGAAAGGCAAGTTGCCCGCCGAGACCATAGGCCACGACTACGAGCTTGAATACGGCACCGACCGCATCGAGATACACACCGATGCGATCGGCAAGGGTGAGAAGATATTGCTGGTGGACGACCTGATCGCCACCGGCGGCACCGCCGAAGCGGCCTGCAAGCTGATCGAAAAAATGGGCGGCAAGATCGTCGAATGCTGTTTCATCATCGACCTGCCGGATATCGGCGGGCGGGCAAGACTGGAGAAGATGGGGCAGAAGGTGTTTGCGCTTTGCGAATTTGAGGGAGATTAAGTAGGTCGGGTTAGGCCGCAGGCCGTAACCCGACGAAGAAATAGATGCACGAAAATGTCGGGTTACGCTGCGCTAACCCGACCTACGGAACTGACCAATAATTAAGGTGGATGATGTCAAATCAGAATGTGAATTCGATCTTTGTCGCCATTGCGTTTCTTGCGCTAATAACTGGCTGCGCTAAAAAAGATCTGGTTGTCGATATGGGGCATGGCGACGCAATTCATCTGGTTGGTCAAGCAGACAGCTTTTATTGTGATGATCCTGCTTATGCCAATGTCGAAAAGGTTCATACATGGGAGTTGCAATTTTCTGACGGGACCACAAAATATCTTTGTACACCGAAAGAATCCGTTCCAACAAAGCCTCCTGAGCCTACACCTGAACCGCACATCGTCATGGTGCCAAAAAACAATCAATCTGGCGAACGAATGAACCCGTCAAATCTTTGCATGGGTGCAGGCTGCCCACAAGACAATTAAAGAAATCTTCAAACCATGAAAATCAACGGCAAACCCTATCGCACCATCTGGCCCACCGCCGACAACAACGCGGTGGAGATCATCGACCAGACTAAGCTTCCGCACGTTTTTACCACGCTGCGGCTGGAGAACATGCGCGATGCGGAGCGCGCGATCAAGGATATGCAGGTGCGCGGCGCGCCGCTGATCGGTGTGACGGCGGCGTATGGCGTGGCGTTGTCGATGCAGCACCATGCCTCGGATGCCGCACTGAAGGCGAGCTGCGACAAATTATTATTGGCGCGCCCGACCGCGGTGAACCTGCGCTGGGGCATAGAGCGCATGCGTTCCTTCCTCGCGCCATTGTCGGAGAGCGAACGCGCCGCTGCGGCCTGGCAAGAGGCGGCACGCATCGCCGATGAGGATGTGGCGATCTGTTCCTGTCTTGGCGAGCATGGCAGTGCGCTGATTCGCGCGATGCATGAAAAGAAAAAAACGACAATAAATATCCTCACCCATTGCAACGCCGGCTGGCTGGCGACGGTGGACTGGGGAACGGCGCTGGCGCCGATCTACAAGGCGTTCGACGCGGGCTTGCCCGTGCATGTGTGGGTGGACGAGACGCGTCCGCGCAATCAGGGCGCCAGCCTGACCGCTTGGGAACTCGGCCAGCATGGCGTGCCGCACACGGTGATCGCGGACAATACCGGCGGGCATTTGATGCAGCACGGCAGGGTGGACATGGTGATCGTCGGTACCGACCGCGTCACCGCGTGCGGCGACGTGTGCAACAAGATCGGCACTTATCTCAAGGCGCTCGCCGCATTTGATAACGGCGTGCCGTTCTATGTGGCGCTGCCGACACCGACGATAGA
>JBBRDZ010000047.1:0-16104 GCA_038203435.1 Burkholderiales bacterium | reverse complement strand
AGATTACGAATTCTTCGGCCCCAACGACCGTCATAGAATCCTACAAAACGGGCTTCGAGGTATTGTAAAGGTTATTGCCAAGTTAACTATTGGTGCCACCGCAATCGTCCGTTAAGTCCTGTTTCAGGGGAAATTGAACGACCCCTATGGGCACGTTGCGGAAGTTGGCTTCATCAATCAATCTTCCCGATTGCTGCCGGTCGCGTATGTCGCCTTAGGGTCGGAAGGGGATGATTATGAACGTCAGCTTTGTTCCTCAATTGTTTCACACTCATTCAGATTATGAAGGAGAGCTTTCATGACTGACCAATATACCCGTATCGCGATCATCACCGGCGTCACCTCGGGCATAGGCGAAGCCACGGCGAGAAGATTCGCCGCCAGCGGTTTTGCCGTGGTGGGCAACGCCCGTAATGCCGAAAAACTTCGGGCACTCGAACAGGAGATCGGGGTAGCATTTTGCGGCGTGGCAGGCGATGCTGCAGATGATGCAGTGCTGGATCGCTTGTTTGCTTCGGCAATGGAACGATACGGCAAGCCGGCCGATATCGTTGTCGCGAACGCCGGAAGGGGGTTGGGCGGTTCGGTCAAGGATGCCGACCTGTCGAAGTTCGAGGAGATGCTCAAACTCAATGTGACGGGAGCGTTGGCCTTGCTGCAAAAAGCTGCGCGGATAATGGTGGGAGACCAGGAATCGAAATTTCCGAAGCGCGCCGCCGATATTGTGATCATCGGATCGGTGGTCGGCAGGCATATATCTCCGTTCAGCGCGGTCTATGGAGCCACCAAGTTTGCCGTGCATGCGTTGGCCGAAGGGCTGCGCCGCGAGGTGGCCTCGCAAGGTGTTCGGGTGTCGCTGGTTGAGCCGGGCATCGTGGTCAGCGGATTTCAGGATGCAGCGGGATATGATGACAACATGGTACGAATGTTCGACGAAAAATTCGGTCCACTGTTGTTTGGGGCAGATGTGGCCAACGCGATCCACTTCATCGTGTCCCAACCTCCCCACGTGCATATCAGCGATATCATGGTCCGGCCGACCCGTCAGGATTATCCCTGATGATCTCCCGCAGGTGGTTCTTTAACCGCCATAAACCGGCTTGTCGATGCACACTGCGGTATTCCTGCGGAGACAGCGCGAATGAATGATATAATGGCACCAATACATATCTTGTTGGTTTTCGTAACCGGGAGACAAGTCTGGCCGGGTCATTTTTAAGGCGCAGGATGTTGTTTGAGGCTCAGCCTTGGATTTTTTCTCATTCTCAAGGAGATGAAAATCGTGAGAGATAACACGGAACCCGAACAGGCCTGCCTTTACCGCGATACCTTGCAGCCAAGTTGAGAAATGAGAGAAAAGGCTGAGCGATTTACAGTCCTGATTGAGCCGGTGATTCGTAATAAGAACCCGGCTCCAGTTTATAAGGTCCCACAACTATGCCCCTGGATTTTAAAATATACGATACGGAAAATTTCTACGATGAGCTGATCGATTCGGCTGGGATCCCGCGTCCCGGTGCCAGGATACTGATCGAACGCATCGAGTCCTTACCCGATGGCGATATCCTTGCCCGACAAAAAGCGGCCGAAGCTGCCATGTACAACATGGGCATCACCTTCACCGTCTATGGGAGCGATGAGGGTACCGAAAAGATATTTCCGTTTGACATCGTGCCGCGCATCGTTGAAGCGCGCGATTGGGAATATATCGAACGCGGCTTGAAGCAACGTATCCATGCACTGAATCTGTTTCTGGACGACATCTACCACGATCAGAAGATTCTGAAGGATAAGGTGATAACCGAGGAGAAGATTCTCTCTGCCAGCGCATTCCGTCCGCAGTGTGTCGGACTGGATGTGCCGCGAGGCATCTGGTGCCACATCACGGGTACCGACCTTGTCCGCGATCGCGACGGCCAGCATTATGTCCTGGAAGATAATTTGCGCTGCCCGTCCGGCGTGTCTTATGTGCTGGAAAACAGGCAGATACTCAAGCGGACCTTACCTCTGGCTTTCGAAGCGTCGCGGGTGCGTGCGGTGGACGATTATCCCGCGCGGCTGCTGGAGACTCTGCAATATCTGGCCCCGGACCATGTGCCATCGCCCACAGTCGTGGTGCTGACGCCCGGCATGTACAACTCGGCGTATTTTGAACATTCGTTCCTTGCCCAGCAAATGGGTGTGGAACTGGTTGAGGGTAGTGATCTGGTGGTGATGGACGGTTTTGTTCACATGCGCACCACGCGCGGTTTCCAGCGTGTGGATGTGATCTACCGCCGGATCGATGATGATTTTATCGACCCGAAGGCATTCCGCGCCGATTCCGTACTTGGAGTACCCGGATTGATCGATGTATACCGCAACGGCAGGGTGGCACTGGCCAATGCGCCCGGCACCGGGATCGCGGATGACAAGGCGGTGTATGCCTACCTTCCGCAGATCGTCAAATATTATCTTGGTGAGGACATGATCCTCCCCAATGTTCCTACCCATATCTGCGCAGATAAGAAAGAGCGGGAATACGTGCTGGCCAATCTGGACAAACTGGTGGTCAAGGCCACCAACGAATCCGGCGGTTACGGCATGCTGGTGGGACCGCATTCCACCAAAGAACAACAAGCGGAATTCGCCGAACTGATCCGCAACAACCCGCGCAACTATATCGCGCAGCCGACCCTGGCGTTGTCACGGGCACCGGTTCTGATGGAAGATCACTTCGAGGGAAGACATATCGACCTGCGCCCTTACATACTCTATGGCAAGGATATTTATGTCATGCCCGGCGGCTTGACGCGTGTCGCCCTGAAAAAGGGTTCGCTGGTGGTCAATTCTTCGCAGGGCGGTGGCAGCAAGGATACCTGGGTGTTGAGCGAATGAATGTACCGTGTATGAACACAAGAGGGGGTAAATCAAGATGCTGAGCCGTGTTGCCAATTCGATCTACTGGATGAGTCGCTATCTGGAACGAGCCGAAAACGTCGCGCGTTTCATCGGCGTCAATCTTCATCTAAGTCTGGACATGCCGGCGGAATTTGGCGAACAATGGGGGCCTCTGGTGAACATAACCGGGGATCATGAACTGTTTACAAAGCGCTATGCCGAACCCACCCGCGAGAACGTCTTACACTTTCTTACCTTTGATCGTGAGAATCCGAATTCCATCTTGAGCTGCGTACGCCATGCACGCGAAAACGCACGCTCGGTCAGGGAGATCATTTCGTCGGAAATGTGGGAGCAGGCCAATCGCTTCTACCTGCTGGTCAAGGACGCTGCCGCGAATAAATCTGCTTTCGAAAATCCTCACGATTTCTATACTGCCGTAAAAACGGAGAGTCATCTGTTCGATGGCATCACCGAGGCGACCATGTCCCATGGCGAAGCCTGGCATTTCCTGCAGATGGGCGAGTTGCTGGAACGGGCCGACAAGACTTCGCGCATATTGGACGTGAAATATTTTATCCTGTTGCCGGATGCACTTGCTGTCGGTACGGCCATAGACAACATCCAGTGGTCGGCGCTGTTGAAATCGGCCAGTGCACTGGAGATGTATCGCAAACACTCCAAACAGATCGATCCGTCCAAGGTGGCTGATTTTCTGATCCTGAACCGCGAATTTCCGCGCTCGGTGCTTTCCTGCCTTGATCGTGCCGCAGATTCGCTACATGCCATCACCGGCTCGTCCCAGGATGCTTTCAGCAACAAAGCCGAGCAGGGGTTGGGCAGATTGCTGGGAGAATTGAATTACACGCAGATCGACGAGATCATACATGGTGGGTTGCACGAATTCCTGGACAAGCTGCAAACCCGCCTGAATTGGATCGATGATGCGCTTTATGAAACGTTCTTTACACTGCGAACCTTAACCGGTGACAATGACCAACCGCAAGTTCAATCTCAAGCACAAGCCTAAAAATATATGACTTTCTGCGCTGCTATCAAGATCAGGGATGGCCTCGTCGGCATTTCCGATACGCGTCTCACTTCGGGTGCGGAACGCACCACGGCCCGCAAGGTGACCATACATCAGCACGGCGAACATTCCATGTTTCTGATGACTTCCGGGTTGCGTTCGGTGCGCGACAAAGCATTGACCTACTTCGAGGAAGTGATTGAAGAAAAAGACACTAACTTCGACAAGCTGTACAAGGCGGTGAATGCGTTTGCGGAACAGGTGCGCATCGTGGCCAACGAAGACAAGGAAGCGCTCAAGGAAGGCGGGCTGGATTTCAACCTGTTTTCCATCATTGGCGGACAACTGGAGAAGGACAAGGAGCACAAGCTGTATATGCTCTATCCGCAAGGAAACTGGGTTGAAGTGGGAAAGGGTTCGCCCTACTTTCTGATCGGCGAGTCGAGTTACGGAAAGCCTATCATCGACCGGGTG
The DNA here is from genome assembly GCA_038203435.1 of Burkholderiales bacterium. Classification (GTDB taxonomy): domain Bacteria; phylum Pseudomonadota; class Gammaproteobacteria; order Burkholderiales; family Gallionellaceae; genus Gallionella. Next base: position 11,720 of record JBBRDZ010000047.1, on the reverse strand, counting down.
CTGCACTATGAATCTTCGATGGATATGGCACTCAAAGTGGCTTATCTTGCATTTGATTCGACGCGTATCAGCGCCGTCGATGTCGATTTTCCCATCGATGTGGTGCTGTACAAACGTGATTCCCATGAAATCGTGCAACACCGATTCGAGCGCGAAGATCTGCAGCATCTGCCTGAATGGTGGCAGGAACGTTTGCGAAAATCGGTGGAAGAGATGCCGGACGAATGGGTGAACATCGCCCTCGATAAGCTCTTGCCAAAAAAATAGCATAGCGACATGCTTTTCGAGATCACTCATCGCACCCGTTACCATTACAGCCAACCGGTGTTCCTGGAGCCGTTCACCGTCAGGCTCCGCCCCCGTAGCGATGCCAGCCAGACCCTGCGCAGCTATCGCATCGAGGTCACCCCCGGCCCCAGCGGCTTGACCCACTGTCTCGGGCTTTACGGCAATAACACCGAAACGATCTGGTTCAGCGGCTTGCACGACAATTTGCTGATTGCAGTCCATACGGTGGTGGAAACCCACCGCGGCAACCCGTTCGATTTTTTTGTCACCGACCCGGCCGCGCTGACGGTACCGCTTGAGTACCAGCCGCAACTTGCCCGGGTGCTCGGTCATTATCGGGAACGCCAGGATGACCATCCCATTTTGGCTGCATTGGCCCAGGAAATATTATTGGCGGCAACACACGAAACGATCCCGTTCCTGACTATGCTGGCGGAAGCGATATACCAGCGCCTGGAGTATGTACTGCGGGAACAGGGTGATCCATGGACGCCTGAAGAGACACTGGCACAAGGACGGGGATCATGTCGCGATTCTGCGATGCTGTTCATCGACATCTGTCGAAGTGTCGGCATCGCCGCCCGCTTTGTCAGTGGTTATTGCATCGGCGATGCAGCCGCTGGCGGGGATATGCATGCCTGGGCCGAGGTGTATCTGCCAGGCACCGGCTGGCGGGGCTTCGACCCGAGTCGTGGATTGTTGGTGAATGACGATTACATCGCGGTGGCGGCCGGCCAGCTTTCCCAGGATGCCGCGCCGACCCTGGGAAGCTTTCGTGGAGATGCGACATCATCCATGGATGCCGAGATCATCATGCGTTTGATGGAGGGCGACATCGTCAAGAGCTAACGTCCCCGGGGCTCATGCTGCTCCCTTCATCATCACCGGGATGCGCCGTGCCCCGAACGGCTTGCTGAACTTTTCGTAACGTCCGGCAATTTCTGAATTGCAGCCCGGACAATGTCCGTCTGGCGTAACGCGGTACAGTTCGATTTCGTACCAGTCCCGCACGATCAGACTGCTGTTGCAGGTTGGGCAATGCGTGGTATCCCCAGCGCGGTTATGCACATTGCCGGTATAGACATATTGCAGCCCCGCATCCATGGCGATCTGCCGAGCCTGTACCAAAGTGTCGGGTGGTGTGGCGGGAATGTCGGTCATCTTGTAATCCGGATGAAAGGCGGAAAAGTGCAGTGGCACGTCCGTGCCGAGTTCCTTTGCGATCCATTCGCTCATCTTGCCGATCTCGTGAGCACTATCGTTAAGACCGGGGATCAGTAACGTGGTGATCTCCAGCCATACCCCGGTTTCCTGTTTCAGATATTTCAGCGTGTCCAGCACCGGTTGCAAATGCGAGCCGGTCTGCTTGACATAGAATTCTTCGGTGTAGGCTTTCAGGTCGACATTGGCCGCATCCATCTTCGCGAAGAACTCGCGGCGCGGCAGGTCGTGTATGTAACCCGCCGTGACGGCCACAGTCCTGATGCCGCGCTCGTGACAGGCATCGGCCACATCCATCGCATATTCGGCGAAGATCACCGGATCGTTATAGGTGAACGCGACGCTCTTGCAGCCCAGTTGTTCGGCGGTGCGCGCGATGGCTTCCGGGGTGGCCTGGTCGGCGAGTTTGTCAAAGCTGCGCGACTTGGAGATATCCCAGTTCTGGCAGAATTTGCAGGCGAGGTTGCAGCCCGTGGTACCGAACGACAGGATGCTGCTGCCCGGATAAAAATGGTTGAGCGGTTTTTTCTCGATCGGGTCGAGGCAGAATCCAGATGAACGTCCGTAAGTGGTGAGTACCATTGCATCGCCGACACGGCCGCGCACGAAACATGCACCGCGCTGACCTTGGTGCAGCTTGCAGTCGCGCGGGCACAGGTCGCACTGGATGCGCCCGTCATCCAGTTTGTGCCAATACCTGGCTGGATATTGCTCGGCGATGCTGATCGGTTTGTCCATGGTCTCAAGTGCTCACGTAATCTTTTTCGCGCCACTTGGTGACGCTATAACGCGACAGTTTCACGCCGTCTGCCCAGAAGTCATCGGGCAGTCCGGCCTTGCGCCTGAGCATCGCGAGAAACCGGCGCGGTTGCGCGAGATCTTCCCAGACCTGCGGCAAGAAGGTGCTGCGAAATCTGCCGTACTCGAAGATGATCCCGTCCACACCGGGACGCATCTGCGCCAGCGCATCAGCCTCGTCGCGAACCTGCATCTCATGTGACGGCGAGAGCAGCGAGACCTCGATTTCGGTGATGTCGAGTTCTTGCGTGCTCAGTGGCGTGAATCGCGGGTCGCGCAACGCCGCCGACACGGCATTGTTTTTGACATCGTCGAGCAAGCAGCGATGCGCCTGCAACGTACCGATGCAGCCGCGCAATTCGCCGGATTGCGTGAGTGTGATGAAGCATGCGCCCTGTTCGGCCAGCCACGGCGCGGATTCATCTGCCGTGTGCGCTACGTTCAGCACGCGCGCGATCGCGGCGCGCGCGATCGGCAGCAATACGCCACCCCGTTCGACTTCATCCCATCCTTTCGTCATGCTTTATCTCCAGAAGATCATGATGCGGGAGTAAAGGAAAACGCGGCATACCCTACTACCCGGTCATGAGACCCGGCCGTGTCCCCGGAGTTGCGCAAATCGAGCAAATGCGGATCGAGATGGTGTTTGTGTGCCGCGATGATCAGGCCACTGATCGGTGTGCCGCCGCAGGCATGGTCGTGAGTTATGGGCTGACGCAGTTCGAGGATGGCCTTCGCGGTTTCGCTATCCACCCGTTGTGCAGCGTTATAAGGCAGATAATGCGACAGATCGGAGCTGATCACGATCAGCGTTTCGTCGCCTCCCCAAACCATCTCCAGCACCTCCGCGACTTCTTCGGCTGTCGCCATGCCGACTGCCAGTGGCAACAGCGTGAAATCGGACAGCACACTTTGCAGGAATGGCAGTTGTACTTCCAGCGAATGTTCCAGCGCATGTGCATGCGGGCTGACAGTGACTTGCGGCAGGCCGGCAATCGCTTGTGTACCAGCGGTATCCAGTGTCACGCGTCCAAGCGGCGTGTCGAATGCATCGACTCCCGGTAGCGTCAATCCGCGCACCGCGACGCGGTGGGTCGGTCCGAGCAGAACCACGCGACGGATCCGGGAAGCGCTCGCGCGCAGCGAGGCATAGGCTGTGGCGGCGATCGGCCCGGAATAGATATAACCGGCGTGCGGGACGATCAGCGCTTTGGTGACTGGATCTGGCGGACGGGTGGCATTGGCTAGCGCCGCATCCAGCAACTGTTGCACATCATGCGCAAGCTGACTCGGATCGGCCGGGTAGAACATGCCTGCGACGGCAGGCGGGCGGGTATTCATCATGAATATCTCCATCGGGTATTCCGATAAAGATGAGGGCAAGCCCGGAAAAATCAAGCGGGTCAACTGTACATGTCGGACGTTGCGGCCGAGTGCGCATTGCAAAGTTGGCTTGAATCGATGGCCGAATGATATCTGTGATCAATATCACAGACAAATACCAATGAGCCGCCTATCCTTGGCTATATGTATTCTAAACAGCAGGCAGTTAAACATTGAACCAAGCCGCCTGCGCTGTATTCAAAACAGGGGATTTAAGTGCAATCAAAAATGAGGTTGATTGGTCGCACTAAAGTATTGATACAACCTCGATTACCAAGGAGAAGATCATGTTTAAAAAAACTTTGATGATGGCTGCTTTAACTGGCGTCCTGGTATCTGCTGCGGGGATTTCTTTGGCGGCCGATCAGGACAGGACACAACTGCAGGATCGAGATCAAACCAAAGATCAAATTCAGGATAAGACCCGTGACAGTATTTACGGTAGTCAGATGATGACTCCGCAAGAACGTAGGCAATTCCGTGACAGTATGCGTGCTGCAAAAACAGCCCAGGAGCGTGAGCAAATACGTGCGGAACATCATGAGCGCATGAAAGAGCGTGCCAAGGAACGCGGTGTGACCCTTCCTGATTATCCACCGGCAAGTGGTGGCGGAATGGGACCCGGTAGCATGGGACCGGGAGGCATGGGGGCCGGAGGCTTGGGGCCCGGAGGCGGTGGAAAACGTTGATGCGGAAATCAGTTCAATCGAGCGGTTGACTGTACACAGAACTGAATTTCCGAAATCGGGTTTGCCGGTCTTGGCGGAAATTTAGACAGCGCATGAGTATGAGCGGCTGCGCTGCCTAGTACTTCTCATTGAGCAGGTTGACGATTTCTTTATGTTTGTTTTTGGCAGCGATCGCCATGGGCGTTATGCCTTCCAGAGATTCCGCTTTGGGATAGGCACCCTTGCTCAGCAGCAGTTTGACCACCTCGATGTGGCCGTTGGCGGCTGCCTTGTGTAACGGTGTCCAGCCGTCGTTGCTGGCGAGATTGACGTTGGCCCCGGCGGCGATCAGTTGGGCCACGGCAAGCAGGTGTCCTCGCGTGGCGGCCTGCAACAGCGGTGTCAGGCCATGGGTGCTGATCGCGTTCACATTTGCCTTTTTTTCGACCAGCAGCTTCACGACATTGTTATAGCCTTTGAATGCGGCCCAGTGCATCGGCCCATAGCCCGACTTGTCCTTGGCGTTGACATCGGCCCCGCTGCGGATGAGTAGTATGGCAACTTCTTCTTTGCCGTTGAAGGTCGAGATCATCAGCGGTGTCCAGCCGTGTTCATCCCGGGAATTGATATCCACGCCGCTTTCAAGGAACAGCAACACCGCCTTGTGGTCGCCCTTTTCGGCTGATTGCGTAAAGCCCCTCGGGGAAAACGCATAACCTTGTTGCTCGACAGCGGCTTTTTTGGCAGCTTCCACATCGTCCCAAGGATTGCCGCTTGAGGTCTTTTGCTTCCGGTCACGTATCTTGGTGTGTGCCATGCTCAACGCGAAGATCTCGGACGCGACTTCTTTGGGGAAGCCTTGTCTGTTCCCGCCACTGTCAGTTCGGGTGTCGATCATCAACTCCGAGAAATAATCATCGATCTCCCTGGAATCCCACAGTTCGACGATACGGTTCATCACGCGTGCATACTTTTCTTCCAGATGCAGCGGATAGAGCTCCTCATGTCCATCCAGCAGATGTAGTAGTTTCTCGTTCATCGAAAATGATCTGGTGGATCAGCCCAGCAGGGCTTTCACATGGTCGCGTTCGTCGAGCAGTTCCTGATGGCTGTCCTTCATGTGTTTGCGCCCCAGTTCGCTGATCGGCAGTCCCTGCACGATTTTGTAGTGGCCGTTCTTGCAGGTGACGGGGAATCCGTAGATCACCCCTTCGGGGATGCCGTAGCTGCCGTCGGAGGGCACGCTCATGGTCACCCAGTCGTTGTGGTGCGAACTGAGCATCCAGTCGTGCATGTGCGAGACGGCAGAATTGGCGGCGCTCGCCGCACTCGACAAGCCGCGCGCTTCGATCACCGCCGCGCCGCGCTTCTGCACAGTGGGGATGAATTCGCGTTCTACCCAATCCTGGTCGGGCAGTAGCTCGCGTACCATTCGGCCGCGTATCTCGGCATGGTTGAGGTCGGGATATTGTGTTCCGGAGTGATTGCCCCAGACCACCATTTTCTTGATATCGCGGACCGGCTGGAACAGTTTGAGCGAAACTTGTGCGATGGCGCGGTTGTGGTCCAGGCGCATCATCGCGGTGAAGTTGAGCGGATCCAGGTCGGGCGCGTTCTTCATCGCGATCAGCGCATTGGTGTTGGCGGGATTGCCCACCACCAGCACCTTGACATGGCGTGCGGCATACTGGTTGAGCAGCTTGCCCTGCGCGGAAAAGATCGCGCCGTTGGCTTCGATCAGGTCCTTGCGCTCCATACCCTTGCCGCGCGGGCGGGCGCCGATCAGCATGGCGATCTCGGTATCCCGGAATGCGACTTTGGAATCATCGGTGATGATGACCTGTTGCAGCAACGGGAATGCACAGTCTTCCAGTTCCATCATCACGCCGCGCAACATCGGCTGCGCCTGCGGCAAATCCAGCAATTGCAGGATGATGGGTTGCTCGGGTCCGAGCATGTCACCATTGGCGATGCGGAACAGTGTTGCATAGCCGATCTGTCCCGCAGCGCCGGTGATGGTGATGCGAACGGGTGCTTTCATGGCAAGCCTCCTGGTTGACGAATGGCACATGATAATTCTTTTGCGGTGCTTCTGCACAGCTACTCTTGTCCTGGCGCCGGAACGGCATGTCGCTGGCGAGCCCGTCCAGGCTGAACCGCCAGAGTAGAACAAAGGTGTCGGCGCAATCAGGAACGGGGACCAGGACGGCATGCAGCGCAGGATGATCTGTCTGCACTTGCAACTTCTGCCCCGTTTGCACATCGAAGCCGGGGATGTAACAGCTGCCGATGTGGTACTTGAAATACGGCATTGCATCCCCAGATAGCGTTGCGCGTTAACCAACAAGTTGCACGCATATACTTTACATCCCGGAGGCAATAAATTCATGAAACGGATATTCCTGTTTGTCCTGACCAACCTTGCCGTGGTGTTCGTGATCAATATCACGCTGCGCTTGCTCGGCGTAGATCGCTGGTTGAGCGAAAGTGGCGGCATCAACTTCGGTGCGTTGCTGGTGCTGTCCGCGGTGATCGGCTTTGCCGGCTCGCTGGTTTCACTGGCCATGTCAAAATGGTCGGCGAAACGCATGGTTGGCGCACGGGTCATTGTAGATCCGGCCGATCCGACCGAACGCTGGCTGGTCGATACGGTGCGCCGGCAAGCACTGTCCGCGGGTATCGGCATGCCGGAAGTGGCGATCTACGATGCGCCGGATGTGAATGCTTTTGCTACCGGCTGGAATCGTGATGCGGCACTGGTCGCGGTGAGTACCGGCCTGTTGCACAACATGAACCAGGAAGAGACCGAAGCCGTGCTGGGGCATGAGATCAGCCACGTCGCCAATGGCGACATGATCACCCTGGCGCTGATCCAGGGCGTGGTGAACACCTTCGTGATATTTTTCGCCAAACTGTTCGGCTTCTTCGTGGACCGCGTGTTACTCAAGAATGATGGCCGGAACGGGATTGGCATCGGTGCCTTCGTCGCCGAAATCGCGGCGCAACTGGTGCTGGGTGTGCTGGCCAGCATCATCGTGATGTGGTTCTCGCGGCAGCGTGAATTTCGCGCCGATGCGGGCGGGGCAAGACTGGCCGGTCGCGATAAAATGATCGCGGCGCTGGAGCGCTTGAAATCCAATCATGAACAGGCCACCCTGCCGGAAAAGATGGCTGCATTCGGAATATCGGGACGACATGCTTTCGCAAAGATGTTCATGACCCATCCTCCGCTGGACGAGCGTATCGCCGCGTTGCGTGTTGCGCGAAGCTAGCCGTTCCAATTCGGGCATATCCGCTGATGCACAATGCCGGTGTCCGGAACGCTACCCGGAAAAATGCCGAATCGGTGTTTAAGCAGGTTCATTATGACTATAATGTATATATCGCCGGCAGCATGGATGTACCGCATCCCCGCGGGAGGATGGTATCGGAATGACAGGCAGATTTACCGCCACAGCGAGAGCGTTTCCTGCCCTGGAATCAGGAATACCCGGTGAGTGATCTCAATTTTTTGAATTTCCTGGAGGCATTATGACAACGAAGAACAAAGTTTGGCTGATGGCGGCAACTGTTGTGGCTGCATTGTTCCTGGTGGGTTGTGCCACTGAAGTAAAGCGGGTCGGGGTCGATGAAGTGATCGATATCTCCGGTGCCTGGAATGATACCGACTCGCGTCTGGTGTCGGAAGAAATGATACGGGATTCGCTTTCTGGCGGCTGGATCGATCGCTACAACCTGACCCTGAAAAAAGCGCCGGTGGTCATCATCGGCAAGATCCGCAACCTCTCGCAAGAGCACATCAACACCAATACCTTTGTCAACGACCTCGAGCGGGCTTTTGTCAATTCCGGGCGGGTCGACGTGGTGGCATCGAGCAGCGAGCGCGGCGACATCCGCGAAGAGCGTACCGATATGGATCTCAACGCCACCGAAGCCACGCGCAAGGAGATGGGCAAGGAAACCGGTGCGGATTACATGCTGATCGGCTCGATCAATACCATCATCGATGCACAGGACAAGGAGCAGGTCCGTTTCTACCAGGTCGATCTCACCTTGGTGAGTCTGGCCGATAACCGCAAAGTCTGGACCGGCCAGAAGAAACTCAAAAAAGATATCAAAAATGCCAAGTTTCGCTAGCAGGGATGCCACTGACGCAATGCCCCGCCGCGTTTGGTGACAGGCTGAGACGGCTGCTCGCCGGCGTACTGGTTGTATTGGCAGTGGTGGTGCTGCCCGGTTGTGCCACTTACAGTATCGGGGTAGCCAAGGTTGAGCTTGAAACCAGCAACCGCGATCTGGACGGCGCACTCAAATCGCTGGATGAATTGAAGCTGAGCGGCGCCGACCAACTGCTTTATCACCTCAATAAAGCCACTTTGCTGCGCTTACAGGGCGACTACAGCGCTTCCACCCGGCAATTCGAAACGGCCAAGAGCCTGATCGACAAACTCAATGCGATCAGTGTGACTGAACAAACCGGTTCGGTAGTGGTGAATGACACCATGAAGGCCTATGAAGGCACGGCCATTGAACAGTTGCTGATCTCTGCGTTCGAGGAACTCAACTATCTGCAGTCGGGCAAACTCGATGAAGCCGCGGTCGAAGCCAGGCAATTCGATATCAGGCAGCGGCTGATCGTCGCAAAGGACCCGTCTGCGGTCTATCTGTCCGGTGCGTTCGTGCGCTACCTGAATGGCATGGTGTACGAAGAAGTGGGCGAGAGCGACTCGGCGCGCATCGATTACCAGAAGGCGCTCGCGGGTTATCAGGCACAGAGCGCGATCACCGGAACCGGCGCGCCTGCGGCGCTCAAGGCAGACCTGGAACGGCTGGAAAATTCCCGCCACTCTGAGGCTACACAAAAATCACCGGTGCATGCCAAGCAGGCCATCCGCGATGAAGGCGAAGTGGTGTTCATCCTGCATGACGGGCTGGGGCCGACACTGGCTGAGAATATCGTGCACATCGCCAACCCCGATCTGCAACATGGCACCGCGATCATGAGTCTGGCTGTGCCGAGTTTAGTGCAGCGACCGGTGCCGGTGGCCCGTTTCGAGCTGAATGCGGGCGCGCAGTCGGCTGCGTCGGAATTGGTCGAAGATGTCAATGCACTTGCCAGAAAGAATCTGGAGGATCGCTTGCCGGCCATTACCGCCCGAGCTGTGGCGAGGATGGTGCTGAAGAACGCCGTCGCGAAAAATGTCAAAAACCGGAGCGGGGATAACGGCGGCAACCTGTTGTTGAGCATCGTGACCGACGTGAGTGCCATCGTGTCGGAGCGTGCCGATACCCGCAACTGGTCATTGTTGCCGGGCAATATCCTGATGGCGCGCCTGAGCTTGCCGCAAGGTAGTCATGACCTGGCGGTGAATTACTACGACCGCGCCGGTAACATCCTGGCCACGCGGCAATATGCAGCGGTCACGGTGACGGCGGGACGCAAGGTGTTCGTGTCGGATTACCTGCTGGTCGCACATTGACGCTGTAGAGTTTGTGCAGATGAACCAGCCAGTTCAATGGCTGCTAACCATGTCTATGATCGTTGTCCTCAATTCCTGCTTCAACACCGCATCGGCCTGATTCAGGGCGCGCCTGGCCGCGGTCTGCCGGTCCGGTGCGCTGCTCTTGACGGTCCAGTGCCGGGTGCCGCGCACACGGCCAGTGGCGGTTTCCGACAGGGTGATGTCCAGATTGCCGCGCTGCCAGTACCAGCCCGCCTGCATGCCCAGATCGTCCAGCACCAGGCGCGCCTGCAAGGTGAAGTCCGGATCCTGCCCGGTCTCGATCATGAAACCTGCGTTGGCCAAAGCGCCAGACAGCACTTCGGTCAGATCGGGAGTGGAATCCGCAGTGATTTGCGCTGCGATACGCACCCGCTTCAGCAACCCGTCCAGGTCACTTTGCAGCTTTGCGCTGTTCCATCGGGATTCCGAGCCTCGCCCGGTGGAGTCGACTATCTGCAGGGACTTTTGCAATGACTCACGCTCCTGTTCTGAATCCAGTGCCTGGCTGGCCGCGGCGATCTTCAGGAACAGGTCGGTACTGTTGCGCGATTGCTCGATATGTTTGGCGGTGGCCTCGTCGAGCAGATCGATCTGTTGGCGCAGGCTGGCGGCGGTCTGCAAACGCGGCAGCACGGCCAGCGCATGATGTTCCTTGCTGGCGGGATCCTGCCACAACTCGGCGATCTGTATGCCGCGTACGATCTGCTCGGTGCGCGTACTGATGTGGCGCGTGGCTTGCGCTTCGTAATGGGTGGCAGCGCCGGATTCCGATTTGGAACTCTGTGTATCTTCACTGTTCGCGACCACCGCTACCTGGAATATCTTGGCCACGTCGGCGCGCGCGCGATCCTTGGCTTCTTCCTGCGTGGCTGCCTGTCCCCGTCCGATCAGGTATTGCGCGCTGTTGTATTTGGCGCTGTTGCCGGCGATCCAGTCGGGCGTGGACGGCTGGCTGGCACAGCCGCCCAGCAATGCAAATATGAATGCCGATACGATAAAGTCAGCGAGTTTCATTTTCATCTCCAGGTGGCGGGCAACGCGATCAACTGATTCGGTCAATACGAACGAAGCACGTTGGATCGCATGCTATTTTTTGTCTTTTGCGACGCGATCGAAGATGTTGTCGGCGCTGGTTTCGATATAGCGCTTCAGGTCATCGTTCATGTCCTGGGTGCCGGCCAGGGTACTTTTCACCTGTTTCATGTCCAGTTCGGCGACCGAATAAATGATGTTGGTCCTGGTGTCACGCCAACTGCCGATGATCTTGGCACCGGACAGATTGACCCTGGTAAGTGCCTTGATCTGGCGCGACACTGCTTCCTCGTTGTTGTTCGCGCCGCCCGCTTTGGCAGAAGCCATGTAGTCGTTGCTGACCACATCCATATAGGACGACAGCACGCGGGCCACTTCGGCGCGAGCCCGGTCATCGGCTACGGATTTTTGCAGCGACATATCGCCCATCGCAGAGGCCGAACCCACGCCGTGGAACAGCCGGCCATCCTTTTCGTTGAGGATATTGGTTCCTTCGTTCACCCAGTCGGGAGCGCCTTTGATACTCAGGTCGCTTTCTACTTTGGTCGTGCTGGAACAGGCCGAGATGGCCAGGGCGAACAGTGCCATGGCCAACAGTCTGCTGATAAAGCGGGAGTTCTGCATGATTTTCTCCTGATGGTTAGCAGGCTGTTGAAATTCGCCCAGATTCACAAGCCGAGCCTGATTTTTCGAACCTGCTGAGCGAACATCGACTGCCAATTTGGTTCGATTTCAAGGTACCACCGGTGTTTCGTGGCATATTCCAGCCACTTGGATGGCTCATTGCAATGCTCCCTGCGGCACCGCAAGCGGCATTCGGGCAATC
>JBBRDZ010000046.1:0-16113 GCA_038203435.1 Burkholderiales bacterium | reverse complement strand
CGTGTTCGAGCTGGACTTCGAAGCCAATCTGCCGATCGTGCGCGCAGCGGTGAAGTACGGCAAACATCTGGTATTCCCTTCCACTTCCGAAGTCTACGGCATGTGCCACGACGAGGAATTCGACCCGGAAGAATCCGAACTGATCTGCGGTCCGATCAACAAGCCGCGCTGGATCTATTCCTGCTCAAAGCAGCTGATGGATCGCGTGATATGGGGCTACGGCATGGAAGGTCTTAACTTCACGCTGTTCCGACCTTTCAACTGGATCGGCGCCGGTCTGGATTCGATACATACGGCGAAGGAAGGCAGTTCGCGCGTGGTCACGCAATTCCTCGGCCACATCGTGCGCGGCGAGAACATCAGTCTGGTAGATGGTGGACACCAGAAACGCGCGTTCACCTATATCGACGATGGCATCAGTGCGCTGATGAAGATCATCGAGAACAAGAACGGTATCGCCACCGGCAAGATCTACAACATCGGCAACCCGATCAACAATTTTGCGATCCGCGATCTGGCCGACATGATGCTGAAGCTGGCGAAGGAATATGCCGAGTACCGCGACTCCGCCGCCAAAGTGAAGATCGTCGAGACCACCTCGGCGGCCTATTACGGCAAGGGCTACCAGGATGTGCAGAACCGCGTGCCGAAGATCACCAACACCTGCGAAGAATTGAACTGGAAACCGACCATCAACATGGCCGACACACTGCGCAACATCTTTGACGCGTATCGCGGACAAGTTGCGGAAGCGCGCGGCCTGGTGGACTAACAGGATGCAGGATTGGGGATGCGGGGGATGGTTTCCCTTGATCCTTGAACCTTGAACCTTGATCCTTATGAAACTCGCCCTCAAAATCGATGTAGACACCTATCGCGGTACACGCGAAGGCGTGCCGCGTCTGGTCGAAGCATTGCAGCGTCATCACGCGCAGGCGACGTTCTTCTTTTCACTCGGCCCGGATCATACCGGCCGTGCCATCACGCGCGTGTTCCGTCCCGGCTTTGTCGGCAAGGTGTCGCGTACTTCGGTGCTGGAGCACTATGGCATCAAAACCCTGCTGTATGGCACGCTGTTGCCGGGGCCGGACATCGGCCTGAAATGCGCTGACATCATGCGCATGGTGAAGCTGGCGGGATTTGAAACCGGTATCCACTGTTACGACCATGTTCGCTGGCAGGACCATGTTGCAAACCAGGACGCAGAATGGACGCGGCGTGAACTGCAGCTAGCCGTGGACCGCTATACCGAAATATTCGGCGAGGCGCCGCACGCCCATGCCGCCGCAGGGTGGCAGACCAATCGCCACGCGCTCAGGATGATGCAGAGCCTGGGATTCGAATACAGCTCCGACACGCGCGGCACGCACCCGTTCATTCCGACCTGGCGCGCCGAGATCATCGCCTGCCCGCAACTGCCCACCACACTGCCGACACTGGACGAGTTGATGAACCGTGATGGCATCACGCTGGATAACATCGCGGAACATATCTTGAAACTGACCGAGGCGCCGTTGGCCACCGGCCATGTGTATACCCTGCATGCCGAACTGGAAGGCGGGAAATGGTTGCCTGTCTTCGAAACATTGTTGCAGGGCTGGCAGGCGCAGGGCTACGAGCTGGTATCGATGCGACAGTATCTGCAGGGCCTGGATGTGCCGGCCTTGCCGCGCCACGAGGTGTTGTTGCATGAAATCGAAGGGCGGGTCGGCACGCTGGCCGTTGCGGCCGGCGACACGGCAGAATTCGCCGCCTGACCACTCTGGTTGAACCTTCCGGGATGAAGCACGGATATTAGAGGTTTGCTCATGAAGACTTGGTGGAAGACGCAGGGCATACAGCTGAAGCTGCAGATCATCATCCAGCTGGTGCTGATCGCGGTATTGATCCCGACGCAATTGTGGGTCGAACAGCACTTCAAGGAAAAGATCCTGCTGGCTGCCGAAAGTCGCGCGCGTGTTTCGGCAGACGGTGTGATCAACGGCATGAACATGCTGATGATCAACGGGATCATCAAGGACCCCGACAACCGTATCCTGTATATCCGCAAAATGAGCGCTTCCGAGGGCGTCAAGGAATTGCGCATCATACGTGCCAAGCAGGTGCAGGATCAGTATGGACCGGGACTGCCGCAAGAGCAGCCGGTGGATGAGATGGACCGGCGCGTGATCGACAGCGGCAAGGAGGAAATGCTGAGGTTGGAAAACGGCAGTCAGCCCGAATTGCGCGTGGTGGTGCCGTTCATCGCCAGCAATAATTTTCGCGGCACCAACTGCCTGGAATGCCATCATGTGCAATCCGGTACGGCCAACGGCGCGGCCAGCATCACGATCGATCTGAAGGGTGATTATGCCAGCCTGAACAACACCAGCAGGGTGTTGTGGGGTGGGCAGCTTGCGCTGCAGCTGGTGCTGTTCTTCCTGATCGGCAGGTTCACACACACCATCACGCGCCCGCTGGAAGAGTTGCAGGCCACGATGAGCGCTTTGCACAAGGAAGAAGATCTGGCACGCTATGTCGGCGCGGCTCCGCCCCTGCAGATATCCGGTGGGGACGAGATCGGGCAGTTGGGGGCGACCTTCAATCGCATGGTGAAGACCCTGCAGCAGCAGATGATAACCCTGCGTATCTCGGAAGACATGCAACAGCGTTATCTGACTCTGGGGCGTGAAGAGCAGGCGCGTCTGATGGCCTTGCTCGCGGTGATGAGCGTCGGTGTGATCTTTGTCAGTCGCGAGAACAAGATACTGTATGCCAATCCCACCTTCTACAGGATATGGCAGATCGCGCCGGAAACAGATCTGGTCGGCAAGGATGTCGAAGATATCCCCGGCTACCTTGCCCATCTGTTGGGCAACGACAAGGCCTACTCCCACCATTTGCTGGAAATGCCCGAGACCACGGATCTGTATCTGGCCGACAAGCGGGTGGTGATCCAGACCTGTTATGTGGTGCGTGATGTCGAAGCGCAGGTGGTGGGACACCTGTGGCTCTACGAAGATGTCACGCACTCGCGCCGCACGCCGGAGCAGTTGTTGCACCTGGCCGAATGCGATGTGCTCACCGGGCTGTACAATCGCTACCGCTTCTACGGTGAGTCGGAACGTGCGTTGGCGGAAGCACGCCGCAATACAACCAGGCTGGCTGTTCTGTCATTCAGGCTGGACGACCTGCAGCAGATCCGCATCAGGTCCGGCGATGGAGCCGTCGACAAGGTTATAAGCGGAGTGACGGAGGCCGTGGCCGGCTGTGTCAGGCGCAACGAGCCGCTGTTCCGCCTCGGTGATGACCGGTTTGCGATACTCGTTGCGAACGCCTCGACACAGGCTGTTCAGGTGTTGGCGCAACGCATAGAAAAGACCATCGCACAACTCGGTTTTGTTCTGGACGGGACCAAGCAGTTTGTTACGGCAAGATCCGGCTGGGCGTTGTTCCCGGAAGACGGGGACGACCGTGACAAGCTGGTTTCCCATGCAGAAGCGGCGTCACAAACCGGATCGGCCGGCAACGATAGCTAAGGCTGTTACCGGATCACAGGCGGCAAACGCCGCCCCTGTAACACCAGAGCCTGTTCAATCCTTACCGAACAAATCACGACTGTAAATCTTGTCTGACACATCGCGGATGTCGTCAGTGATGCGGTTGGCAACGATGATGTCGGACTCCTTCTTGAATTGCGCCAGGTCATTCACCACTCTGGAGTGGAAGAACTCCGCTTCTTTAAGTGCAGGTTCGTAAACGATGACCTCGATACCCTTGGCTTTGATGCGTTTCATGATCCCCTGGATACTGGAAGAACGGAAGTTGTCAGACCCGCTCTTCATCACCAGGCGATGGATGCCGACGATCTTCGGGTTATGCTTGACGATGCTGGCTGCGACAAAATCCTTGCGCGTGGTATTGGACTCGACGATGGCATGGATCAGGTTCTGCGGGACATCCTGGTAGTTGGCGAGCATTTGTTTGGTGTCCTTGGGCAGGCAATAGCCGCCATAACCGAACGAAGGATTGTTGTAGTGATCGCCGATGCGCGGATCGAGGCACACCCCCTGGATGATCTGTTTGGTATCCAGCTCGTGAGTGGCCGCATAGGTATCGAGTTCGTTGAAGTAGGCCACGCGCATGGCGAGGTAGGTGTTGGCGAACAGCTTGACCGCCTCGGCCTCGGTCGAGTCGGTAAACAGCGTCTGGATATCCTGTTTGATCGCACCCTGCTTGAGCAGGCTGGCAAAGGTCTCGGCGCGCTTTGAACGTTCGCCGACGACGATGCGCGAGGGATGCAGGTTGTCGTACAACGCGCGGCCTTCGCGCAGGAACTCGGGAGAGAAGATCAGGTTGTCACAGTTGAATTCAGCGCGGGCCTTGACGGTATATCCGACGGGGATGGTGGATTTGATGATCATCACGGCCTGCGGATTGATGCGCAATACATCCCGGATGACGGATTCGATGGACTTGGTATTGAAGTAGTTGGTCTCCGCGTCATAGTCCGTCGGCGTCGCGATGATGACATAGTCTGCACCGGCATAGGCTTCGTGTTTGTCCAGGGTCGCCTTGAGGTTGAGTTTACGGTGGCTCAGGTAATCCTGGATCTCGGCATCTTCAATGGTCGACTGCTTGCGGTTGAGCATGTCGACCCTTTCAGGAACGATATCGATCGCCACCACCTCATTGTGTTGGGCGAGCAGGACAGCGTTGGACAGGCCCACGTAACCGGTACCGGCAATAGCAATTTTCATGGTGAGGTGCGTAAGTCAGTTAAAAATTGACACGCATTATGCCCCAGAATGAACGGCAAACGAACTGGGCCGACACAGGACTACTGGTATCCCGGCATATTTTCGGAGATTGTTTGAAGTACGCTGCTGGCCAAGTCGGGCGCAACACAATCCAGCACGATATTTTCCGGCATACTGCGCAGCCAGGTGAGTTGGCGCTTCGCCAGTTGTCGCGTGGCAATGATGCCGGTCTCCAGCAACTGTGTATCGTCGATCTCGCCTTCCATGAACTGCCACGCCTGGCGATAGCCCACGCAGCGCATCGCGGTCATGTTCGGTTTTAGCGGATATTTATTTCTGAGCTTGCGCAATTCATGAACCAGACCATCTGCCAGCATGGCTTTGAAGCGCGCGGCGATGCGCGCATGCAGTTGTGCGCGGTCGGACGGGACCAGCGCGACCGGGATGACGCGATAAGGGAGTGTGCTGCCTTGATGCTGCGCGATCAGCGCGGACATGGTGCTGCCGCTGATGCGGTAGATCTCCATCGCGCGCTGGATGCGTTGCGTGTCGCCCGGTTCCAGGCGCGCAGCCGTTTCCGCGTCCACCTTGGCCAGTTGTTTATGCATGTGTTCGATACCGTGCTGCGCGATCTCGTCATCGAGCATTGCGCGTATCTCGGGATTTGATTGCGGCAGGTCGCTGAGGCCTTCCTGCAGCGCCTTGAAATACAGCATGGTGCCGCCAACCAGCAGCGGGATCTTGCCACGCTGCGTGATGTCCGCCATCAGGCGCAGCGCATCGTGGCGGAACGCGGCCGCGGAGTACGCCTCGGTGGGATCGCGTATGTCGATCAGGTGGTGCGGGGCATGAGCCAGTAACGACGCATCCGGTTTGGCAGTGCCGATATCCATGTCGCGGAACACCAGCGCGGAATCCACGCTGATGATCTCGACCGGCATGGACCGGACCAGTTCCACCGCAACAGCGGTCTTGCCGCTGGCAGTTGGGCCCATCAGGAAGATTGCCGGTTGCAAATCTTGCGTCTTGTCCCTTGCCCCTTTTCCTTTGTTTTTCATTGCCCGCGCATGAACATCTTGTCCAGGTCCTTGAGCGCGAGCTGGAACCAGGTCGGGCGGCCATGATTGCATTGGCCGGAACGTTCGGTCTGTTCCATCTCGCGCAGCAGCGCGTTCATTTCGGTGACGCTCAGGATGCGATTGGCGCGCACTGCACCATGGCAGGCCAGCGTGGAAAGCAGTTCGTTGCGCCGTTCGGTCAGCACGCGGCTGGCGCCGAATTCGCGCAACTCGGCGATCACGTCGCGTGCGGCCGCTTCCGCCTCGGATTGCTTGAGCATCACCGGCATGGCGCGCACCGCGAGCGTGGTCGGCGAGAGCGGTGCGATGTCGAACCCGAGCATGCCAAGCACGGCCTGTTCGGCTTCCACGGTCGCGATGTCCAGTGTATCGGCGGAAAACCCCACCGGTATCAACAGCGGTTGCGTGCTGACCTGCTCGCTGTCCAGCGAGGTCTTGAGTTTCTCGTACACGATACGCTCATGGGCGGCGTGCATGTCCACCACGATCAGGCCCAGTGCATTTTGCGCGAGGATGTAGACGCCGGAGAGTTGCGCCAATGCAAACCCCAGTGGTGGCACGACTTCATCGCGAGCAAAAGACAAGGGGGCGGTAGACAAACCGGAAGCAGATTCGGTATTTCTGTTCCCGCTCTGCGCCCGTCCCGAAAATGCCTCCCACACCTGATAGGCCGCGCCGGATTGCGCAATACCGAGTCCGATATTTTGCTGCGTCGGCACAAACGCGGAATGTTGTTGTTCGGGTGTACGGTCATTCTGCCCGCTTGCCGGTACCGAGAGTGCCTGCTGCAGGGTGTGGAAGATGAATTGATGTATCGCCTGACTTTCGCGGAAACGCACTTCGCTCTTGGCCGGATGCACATTCACGTCCACCAGCGCTGGCGGCAGTTCGAGGAACAACACGAAGGCGGCATGGCGCTGATGGTGCAGGATGTCCTGGTAGGCCTGGCGCAGCGCGTGACTGGCGACCTTGTCGCGCACGAAGCGGCCGTTGACGAAAAAATACTGCGCATCGCGATTGGCGCGCGAATACGCGGGCAGGGCCGCCAAACCGCGCAGTGACAGGTCCGCCGCGTTGCGCGACACCACCACGGCAGCCTGGCCAAACTCGTCGCCGAGCAGCGCCGCGACACGTCGCAGCGCGGCTTGTTCGCCCTGCATGGCGGACAATTGCCAGATGGTGCGCCCGTTGTGCTGCAACGAGAAGGCGACATCGGGACGCGACAACGCGATGCGCTTGAAGGATTCTTCGCACCAGGCATACTCGGTCGACTCGGTTTTCAGGAATTTGCGCCGTGCCGGGGTATTGAAATAGAGCTCGCGTATCTCCACCGTGGTGCCGGGCGCGTGGCTGGCCGGCGCGGGTTCGCTGAGCCGGCCGTCGTTCGCTTCCACTCTCCAGCCGTGCGCATCCGATCCGGTCCGGCTGGTCAGGCTGAGCTGCGCCACTGCCGCCATGCTCGCCAGTGCCTCGCCGCGAAAGCCCATGCTGGCGACCTGTTGCAGATCATCCAGCGAGGCGATCTTGCTGGTGGCGTGACGCATCAATGCCAGTGGAAGTTCATCCTTTGCGATGCCTCGACCATTGTCGTATACGCGCAGCAACTTGATGCCGCCGCCTTCCAGATGTACTGCGATATCGGTGGCACCCGCGTCCAGACTGTTTTCCAGCAACTCCTTCAGCGCTGCAGCAGGGCGTTCGATGACTTCGCCGGCGGCGATTTGATTGATGAGCAGATCGGGTAGCAGCCGGATTACGGACATGGAGTATGGCGGTCTGGAAATATGACGCGGAATTATAACGGAGAAGCACAAACGTTTCGCAGCCGTCAAGATCGCTTAGCGTATCGTGCCAGCTTGGTCTGACCACTGAAACGTATTCGAGTAAACCCGACGGCATACATTCTTCTGGATAGAGCACTGAATTTAATTCTGTAGCCGAGCAATTTACCCGTGTATAGCAAAACGACTTAAGGAGTATGTCATGAACCACCCACTACGTTGTTGGTCGCGCTGGCATAGGTAGCGTTGGCAAGCCCTGCCATGGCAGCAGATGGGCAGGGATCGATCACGATCCCATCGTCTATTGCGATGTGGGTAGTTGTCCATGCAGCATCGAGCTGCCGACATTGTCTCCCGGCAAACACAGCATCGTGGTGAAAGAAGCAACGGCCAGCCATGCCATGACCGGCCTGCAGTCCGCTGCTAAGTCATTCGGCCTGTTTCGACGCGGGATATTGGCACACCATTTGACTCGGGCATGACGCTGCTCGCGTAGTCACAACTGCACAGTGCAGGTATAATCGCCCGCGCTAAAAATCTGTTTTGGACGAAATCCAAATCAATCCAGAAAAATCGATGCTTTCAACTATTCCACGAAACAGGAGATGTTCATGCATATAGGCATACCTGCGGAGACTTGCGCAGGCGAGACCCGCGTCGCAGCCACACCCGAGACAGTCAAGAAGTTGCTGGCAACGGGGCACAAGGTGTCGGTGCAAACCGGTGCGGGTGCTGGAGCCAGTATTCCCGATGCGGAATACCAGGCGGCGGGTGCAACCCTGGCGAACGAGGCGGACATCTACGCGCATGCGGAGATATTGCTGAAAGTCAGGGCGCCCAGCGCCGATGAGCTGGCCAAATTGAACAAGGGTGCCGTATTGGTCGGGCTGCTCAACCCCCACAATGCCGAGCTGGTCGCCGCTTATGCCAAGCAGGGCATCACCGCTTTTTCCATGGAAAAGCTGCCGCGCACTTCGCGCGCGCAGGCGATGGATGTGCTGTCTTCGCAGGCCAACATCGCCGGTTACAAGGCGGTGATTGTCGCTGCCAATCTCTATAAACGTTTCATGCCGATGCTGATGACTGCCGCCGGCACCGTGAAAGCGGCGCGCGTGGTGGTGCTGGGTGTCGGCGTTGCGGGATTGCAGGCGATCGCAACGGCCAAACGTATGGGTGCGGTGATCGAAGCTTCGGACGTGCGTCCCGCGGTGAAGGAGCAGGTGGAATCGCTGGGTGCGAAATTCATCGACGTGCCCTATGAGACCGACGAAGAGCGCGAAGCGGCGCAGGGCGTAGGTGGGTATGCCAAGCCGATGCCGGCCAGCTGGATGAACCGCCAGAAGGCCGAGGTCGCCAAGCGCGTGGCGCAGGCCGACATCGTCATCACCACTGCGCTGATTCCCGGTCGAGCCGCGCCGGTGCTGGTCACCGAAGAGATGGTGAAGTCGATGAAACCCGGCTCGGTGATCGTTGATCTGGCCGCCGAGGCGGGCGGCAACTGTCCGCTGACCGAGTTGAACAAGACCGTGGTCAAGCATGGCGTGACACTGGTGGGCGAATCCAATCTGCCGGGTACCGTGGCAGCGGACGCGTCCGCACTGTATGCGCGCAATCTGCTGAACTTCATCAATCTGCTGTGCGACCCCAAGAATGGCGGGGCCATCAATATCAATCGTGAAGACGACATCATCGCCGGTTCGCTGATCGCGATCGACGGCGCAGTCGTCACAAAATAGGAGGTATGCAATGAGCGGAGTCGATCCTGTGATCCTGAATCTTACCGTGTTCGTGCTGGCGATCTTTGTTGGCTATCACGTGGTATGGAATGTTACCCCCGCGCTGCATACGCCGTTGATGGCGGTGACCAATGCGGTATCCGGCATTATCATCGTCGGTGCGATGCTCGCGGCTGGTCCGCATCAGATGGATATCGGTACCATACTGGGCCTGGTGGCGGTAACGCTGGCGGCGATCAACGTGTTCGGCGGTTTCCTGGTTACCCAGCGCATGCTGGATATGTTCAAGAAGAAGAAAAAATAAGGGAATATCATGTCGGCTAATTTTGTTGCACTTGCATACCTCGTCGCGGCTGTCCTGTTTATCCTGACACTGAAAGGCCTGAGTTCTCCCGTATCCGCGTTGCGCGGCAACCTGTTCGGCATGTCGGGTATGGCTTTGGCGATATTGACCACGCTTGCAGTCCATAGCGTTCAGAACGTCACATACATTCTGATTGCTATCGCCATCGGCGGCAGCATTGGCGCCGTGGTCGCGAAGCGTATCCAGATGACGCAGATGCCGGAGCTGGTTGCCGCGATGCACTCGCTGGTCGGCCTGGCCGCAGTGCTGGTCGCGATGGCCGCATTCAATAATCCGGCGGCTTACGGCATCGGCGCGACCCTGCACGCCAGCAACCGCATCGAGCTGTTCATCGGCACCTTCGTCGGCGCGATCACCTTCACCGGCTCCATCATCGCGTTCGGCAAACTGTCCGGAAAAATTTCCGGCAAGCCGCTGCGTTTCGCCGGTCAGCACTGGGTGAATCTCGGCCTGGGTATCGCGATGATCGGATTCGGCATCGCGTTCTTCATCACGCCGGGCTGGACACCGTTCCTGATCATGACCGCCATTGCACTGCTGCTGGGTGTGCTGTTGATCGTGCCGATCGGTGGTGCCGACATGCCGGTGGTGATCTCGATGCTGAATTCGTATTCCGGCTGGGCGGCGGCGGGCATCGGCTTCACGCTCAACAACAACATGCTGATCATCGCCGGTTCCCTGGTTGGCAGTTCCGGTGCGATCTTGTCCTACATCATGTGCAAGGCGATGAACCGCGCCTTTCTCAATGTCATCCTGGGCGGCTTCGGTGGCGGCGAGGGCGCAGCGGCGGTCGGCGACGATGGTGTGAAGAAGACCTATCGCAGCGGCAGTGCGGACGACGCGGCGTTTCTGATGGGCAATGCCGACAGTGTCATTATCGTGCCGGGTTACGGCCTTGCGGTTGCGCGAGCACAACATGCCATCAAGGAAATGTCCAATATGCTCACCGAAAAGGGCGTGAAGGTGCGTTACGCGATCCATCCGGTGGCGGGTCGCATGCCGGGCCACATGAACGTGCTGCTGGCGGAGGCGGAAGTGCCCTACGACCAGGTGGTCGAGATGGACGAGATCAACAACGAGTTTGCCGATACCGACGTGGTGCTGGTGATCGGCGCGAACGATGTGGTGAACCCCGCCGCAAAGAACGACAAAGCCAGCCCGATCTATGGCATGCCCATCCTTGAAGCACACAAGGCGCGCACCGTGCTGGTGGTCAAGCGTTCCATGGCGACCGGTTATGCCGGACTTGACAACGACTTGTTCTATCTGGACAAGACCATGATGATATTTGGCGATGCCAAGAAGGTGGTCGAGGACGTGATCAAAGCGCTGGCTTGAGTACTGTCCAGTTGTGACCAAACTGTGACCAAACATGGGCAGAAATAGCCCGTTTTGGACTAAATCTTGGGGTTCTGGGATAAAGCAGAAAAGCGCTGAAATGGCTTGTCTGCTGTGGTTTCCGCTGGTGTGCGGTTACCTTATGTCTGGCGGAGAAGGGGGGATTCGAACCCCCGTTGGGATATTATCCCAAACACGCTTTCCAGGCGTGCGACTTAAACCACTCATCCACCTCTCCGAAGGGCGCGCAGGATATCCCAGAAAGTCTTTTGCCGCAATCATAACCAGCAACTTAGTTATCGTCTTTTGATAACCTGGTTGAATGGCTATGACCAACGACTTAGCGCATGTCTTATCGCGCTTAGTCTGATGGCCAGTAGTTCTATCAGTAGTTTCATCATAACCAGCAACTTGGTTATCGTCTTTTGATAACCTGGTTGAATGGCTATGACCAACGACTTAGCGCATGTCTTATCGCACTTAGTCGGATGGCCAGTAGTTCTATCAGTGGTTTCATCATAACCAGCAACTTGGTTATCGTCTTTTGATAACCTAGTTGAATGGCTAGTAGTTTCATCAGAAATGGTTCTTCCACTCGCGCAGGGCTGTGAATGCGGACAATTCGCTGACACCGGCTGCACTGGTGTCGGTCAGGCCGCGCTGTTGCAGGGTGCGGATGATCTCCGGCTGGGTGCAGCGCAGGAAAGGGTTGGTGGTTTTTTCCGTCGCGATGGTCGAGGGCAGAGTGATGCGGTTCGCCGCGCGCAGTTGCCGGGTGGCTTCGGCACGTTGTTGCACGGCGGGGTTGTCGGGTTCGCAGGCCAATGCGAAGCGCAGGTTGGCGGCGGTGTATTCGTGGGCGCAATACACCCGGGTGGTGTCGGGTAACCGGGCCAGGCGCTGCAGGGAATGGAGCAACTGCGCCGGTGTCCCTTCGAAGTTCCTGCCGCAGCCGGCGCCGAACAGTACATCTCCGCAGAACAGGATATCCGGTGCGATGAACGCGATGTGATCGTCGAGGTGACCGGGGATCTCGATGATGTCGAATGCGATCAAAGGCGCGTCCAGCTTGAGTTGGTCGCCCTCACGCAGTTCGTCGGTGATGTGCGGATTGTTGGGATGTCGCCGCCCATACACCGGCACGTTGTATACTTCGCGGAGTTTTGCGATGCCGCCGATATGGTCGGCATGGCGATGGGTGCACAGGATAGCTTCCAGTTTCAGTCCGCGTGCATCCAGAAAGGCCAGCACCGGGGCGCTTTCACCGGGATCGACCACGGCGGCATGACGCCCGTCGTGGATGGCCCAGATGTAGTTGTCCTGCAGCGCGGGGATGGCGGTGATTTCAATTTTTGGACTGGCAGTCATCGAGCGAGTGGAACGGAAGCGATGCCGAATTGTAAATTAACTGCAAAAAGTTTGAGCGAATGGTTTACGACCGCGCAGGGCGGTTATGTACTGGCGCGCGAGCAGGGCTATTTCGACCGCACCGTCACCGATATATTCGGCTACAACGCGCTGCAACTGGGTTTGCCGGAACATGATTTTTTGCGCGGCAACCGGATACCGTTGCGCTTCAGCGGCGGCAATCTGCCGGGCAACGCGGTGCGCCTGATGTGCACCGAACTGCCGTTCGACAGCGATTGCATGGATCTGGTGGTAATGCCGCATGTGCTGGAATTCGCCGAATACCCGCACCAGATATTGCGCGAGGCGGAGCGGGTGCTCAGGCCGGAAGGCAGTCTGGTGATCAGCGGCTTCAATCCGCGCAGTCTGTGGGGTTTGCACCGCTCGCTGGGCAGGCGGGACGGTTATCCGTGGCAGGGCCAGTTCATCGCCTTGCACCGCCTCAAGGACTGGCTCGCGCTGCTCGGTTTTGAAGTGGTGGGTTGCCGCTATGCCGCGTATGCGCCACCATTCCATAGCGCAAAGTGGCTGGAGCGCTTTTCCTTTGTGGAAGCAGCCGGCGAACGCTGGTGGCCAGTGAGCGGGGGGATGTATTTCGTGCATGCGATCAAGCGTGTACACGGGATGCGCCTGATCAAGCCGAAATGGAACGAGGGGCTGGTGAGCAAACTGTTGCCGGCCGCACCCAAGTTGAACAACAAGATAACGCAGCGCAACGAGACGGATCCGCAATGAACAAAGCAGCACACAGTAAAGAGCCAGCCCATGCGACATCTTCCACTCATGAAACCGTTGAGGTCTTTACCGATGGCGCATGCAAGGGCAATCCCGGCGTGGGTGGCTGGGGTGCGCTGCTGCGTACCAAGGGCAAGGAACGCGAGCTGTTCGGCGGTGAGGCGCATACCACCAACAACCGCATGGAACTGATGGGCGCGATCGCCGCGCTGGAGGCGCTGAATCGGCATTGTCATGTGCGGCTGCATACCGATTCGAAATATGTGCAGCAGGGTATCAGTACCTGGATACACGGCTGGAAGCTGCGCGGCTGGAAGACCGCCGACAAGAAGCCGGTGAAGAACGAGGATCTGTGGCGCAGGCTGGATGCACTGGCGGTGCAGCACAGTGTCGAGTGGATATGGGTCAAGGGCCATGCGGGTCACGACGGTAACGAGCGTGCCGATGAACTGGCGAATCGCGGCGTGGAGATGATCTCCGAAAAACTTTTGGCCGGACACCCGCAGGAGAACATCGATGCGTAAAATTGTTGTAGATACCGAAACGACGGGACTGGACCCCAAACAGGGCCATCGCATCATCGAGCTGGCGGCGGTCGAGCTGGACGGGCGCAAAGTGTCACGGAGCCGCTTCCATCGCTATCTTAATCCGGAACGCGAGATCGATGCGGGCGCAGTGGCGATACACGGCCTGACCTACGAGCGGCTGCAGAACGAGGCGAAGTTCGCCGACATCGCGCCCGGCTTTCTGGAATTCATCGCGGGAGCCGAACTGATCATACACAACGCGCCATTCGACATGGGCTTCCTCAATCACGAGCTGTTATTGATCGGCATGCCGCCGTTGAATAATGCGGTGATGGACACGCTCAAGATGGCCCGGGAGATGCACCCGGGCAAGAAAAACAGCCTGGATGCGCTGTGCGGTCGTTACGAGATAGATAATGCGCATCGCAGCCTGCACGGTGCCTTGCTGGATACCGAATTGCTCGCCGAAGTGTATTTCGCGATGACACGCGGCCAGGAAAGCCTGCTCGGTGAAGATGCGCCAACCACGCGCAAGCAGGCGGTGTTGAGCACCGATGCATCGCGGCCCAAGTTGCGCGTGCTGTTGCCCAGCGAGGAAGAGTTGGCCGAGCACACCCAACAGCTCGCCGATATCGACAAGGCGAGCAAAGGCGCGTGCCTGTGGAAGCAGCTGGATGAAACGGTGTGAGATACACGGTCACCCGCATTCAATAATACTAAAGAACCGCTGAGGAACCCTGGTTTCGTCATTCCGGCGGAGGCCGGAATCCAGTGGGTTTAACCAAAATGCTTTTTTCTTGCTGGATTCCGGCCTACGCCGGAATGACGGCAGGTGTGTCGCAAATTAAGTAAAGATCAATAATCAGATATTCCCTAAACAAATTCTCTTCAATGAGCGGTAACGAAATAATATGAAAACTGATGTGATCATTATCGGCTCGGGTGCAGCGGGCATGATGTGTGCCCTGCAGGCCGGTCAACGCGGGCGCTCGGTGGTATTGCTCGATCTGAGCAAGAAGCTTGCGGAAAAGATCCGCATCTCCGGCGGCGGACGCTGCAACTTCACCAACCTCAATACCAAGCCGGAGAACTTCATTTCCGGAAATCCGGCGTTCTGCCGTTCGGCATTGGCGCGCTACACGCCCCAGGATTTCATCGCGCTGCTGCAGAAGCACAACATCGGCTTCCACGAAAAGACCCTGGGTCAATTGTTCTGTGATGACGAATCGGAAGCGGTGATCGCGATGCTGCGCGGTGAATGCGAAACGGCAGGGGTGAAGCGCTTCATGAATTGCGAGGTGCACGAGATCAATTATTCGCCCGCAGCAGAAGAGGGACAGACCAAGCAGCAACAGCACCGTTTCCATGTCAGCACCTCGCGCGGCGATTTCAACTCGGCCTCGCTGGTGGTCGCCACCGGAGGACTGTCGATACCCAAGACCGGCGCGACCCCTTATGGTTACCACATCGCCGAGCAGTTCGGCATCCCGATCACCAAGCTCAAGCCGGGCCTGGTGCCGCTGACCTTTGCACCGGATGACTGGAAACCCTACGCCGACCTGACCGGGGTCTCGCTGGACACGATCGTGAGTTTCGGCAAGCAGTCGTTCCGCGAGAACCTGTTGGTCACCCACCGCGGTCTGAGCGGCCCGGCGATCTTGCAGATATCTTCATACTGGCAGCATGGCGAAGCGCTGCACATCAATCTGTTGCCGGATCTCGACATGGCAGTAACGCTCGACGAGCAGAAGACCAGCAAGAAATTGCTCAGCAATTTCCTGATCCAGTGGTTCCCCAAGAGCTTCTCAGAGGTGTGGTGCGCGCAGTTGAAGGGCGTCGAGAACAAGCCGCTCAACCAGTACAATGACAAGCAGCGCAAACTGCTCACCGCGCAACTGCACGACTGGCAGATCACGCCATCCGGCACGGCCGGTTACGGCAAGGCCGAAGTCACCTGCGGCGGGATCGACACGCGCGCACTGTCGTCCAAGACCATGGAATGCATCGAAGTCCCCGGTCTGTATTTCATCGGCGAAGTGGTGGATGTCACCGGCTGGCTGGGCGGCTATAATTTCCAGTGGGCGTGGGCTTCCGGTTATGCAGCAGGGCAGGCGGTTTAGTTCCAGTAGCTCACAGCAAAGGCAGGCGTGGTGTATGACCGGCTCTCGGCCATTGCAGCCCGTCATAAACAAGACTTTGAACGACTGCACCTGCGTGCTAAGCTGCCCAACGAAACTGGGAAATACAATCGGGTCGACCGGCGAGTTCGTCCCAGTTGCTGACATTTGAGATTGTCGTCCATTTTTCAGTTTCTTGCTGAAACATTCTTGATTACCCATCTTGGGTTAGAACAAAACGGCTGATTATTTGCCTGAACTGCCTTAATGCATAAATCTGCCTGCCACCC
>JBBRDZ010000045.1:0-16904 GCA_038203435.1 Burkholderiales bacterium | reverse complement strand
CACCAGTTTGCTGGCAGGATGACGTGCACGTGCGATCAATCCCAACGTGGCCGAGATTTTGACGGTGGTGTCATCTTCGCTTGCGGCACTAAATACCGGGATATCCAACCCATGCCGGCGCAACTTTTTGTTGAGCACCCTGGTCAGCGCATAGGTCTGCGCAGCGGCATTCTTGGTGAACGATTCGTACTTGTAGATATCCAGGTCGGGTTTGATGTCCACCCACTTGGCAGAAGGCATCAGCCAGCTATACAGCTTGTGCAGGTTGGCCAGCGCTGCGCGCGGCGTTATCCTGATCGCCGGTGAGAACAGGAACAGGCCACGCACGCGGTCGTCGCGCAGACTCTGGTAAATGCTCAGCGTTGCACCTGTGGAATATCCAGCCAGATAGAGCTCCTCTACTTCTTCGGCCAGCTTGTTCGCGCCATACGCCACCGTCTTGGCCCATTCCTGCCATTTCACCTCGAGCAGATCGCCGGGTTGCGTGCCATGGCCGGGCAGCAATACCGCCAGCACACGATAGCCATTGTGCCGAAAGAACTCGGCCAGATGCCGCATCATGTAGGGAGAGCCGGTCAGACTATGCGTGATCAGGACGCCGCGACGATAGGGTTTGTCTCGCCCCGCGCAAGAAACTGAAGCGGGCTTCAGTTCGAACGGGGCATTGCCGTCGACGATCTTTTCCGGATCGGCGGCGCCGGCATGTGCCGTTCTAAGCATGGCGCGATTGCGCGCAATATAATCTGAAAACTCCAGCTGTTCGCCATTAAACCCAGAGTTCAGACCGGATGGTTGGTGCCGCGCTTCAAGCGGCGGATTCGCCACGCCTATTCACCTGCACATTTGGTGATCGCGGCGTTGGTGTCCAGATCCAGACAATGTCTGAGATCAAGATTTTTGGGACGCTCCGGTTTGCTTTCGGTCTTGACCGGCACGGGTTTCATCTCCGCCTTCTTTTGCGACGGCATTGCCTGCTGAATATTTGTTACAGTTGCGACGACCACAACGGGCACAGCCGCAGGTGCGGGAGGTGCGACTGGTTTGGGCGGATTGAGCGGTGCTACGGGTGCTTTGGCCGGGATCGGATTAGCTGCTGGTACGGCTGTTGGTTTGGCCGCTGCAGTTTGAACAGCAGGCTCTGGTTTCGCTATCGGGGCTGGTTTCATGCCCAGCAGATCGAGGTCGAGAGGGTCGAAATACACGAATGCCGCGCCGCCGACAATAAGCAAAGCAACGACGAGTAACGAAGTTTTTTGTGCAGGTGTGATGCTCATCTTATTCCTTTCCCAAGCAATTCCCACGGTTCGGATAAAATCGGTTGGCGCATGCCCGCACGATAAACTGCAATGTCCGTGCCGACAATGAGCAGATATTAACTATTTTTGCCAGAACTCGGCTTGTTTTTTGAAGCGTTGTATGGTTTTGCGCAACACCCCGAACTGGCGCGACAGATCATGTGCTATCCAGCCCTGGGCCAGAATCACCGCCTCATGGTGAACAGCCATCATCGAATTCTCTGCCAATCCTTCCAGCAATCGGTGCGCCACCGCGACATCGTTGATCTGCCCGAGCACATCCTGCACCTCTCCCAACGCTGCGATAAACGCCCCGGTTCTTTGTTTGTCGTACAGGGAGGCGAAAAATTCCGCGCTATAGCGGAGTTTCTTGGCGCGGATGCGCAATGCATGCAAGCGTTCCGCATCGAAGCTGTGCAACTTGAGTCCGTCACGCGCAAACCGTTTCGACAGTTTGTCCAATTGTTGCACCGCAAAATCCTGGGTGGGCCGGGCTGATTGTGTCCTTTGCCAATAAGCGCCGTGCATCCAGATCGCGAAGCGCAGCAGTAATCGCTGCAATTCGCGCGCCTGCGCCGCGCCGCGCAAAGCCGCATAGCTGGCAGCCTGCTGCCGTTCGCTGGCCGCCCGCAATGCCTGCAGCCCGGCATGGCCGGGCATGCGTGCGCACATCGGTCTGACCGTCTGCGCTATGAACACATCCCATTCGCGGATCCGCCCCAGCGCGACACACAACGCGGCGACTTCAGCGCTTAATCCCGCCAGCACCGCGTCGGCACGGCACTTTTCAACCATGCGCAGCGCCACGCGCAAGCGGCGCAGTGCAACCCGCATCTGATGCAGATATTCGCCGTCGGCGCTTTCCATCGCACCATGCAGATTGCTTTGGAAATGTTGCAAACAGGACCAGACCAGCGCACGCAAGGTTTCGGCTAGCGTGTCCATCCTGGCGAGTCGCGGTGCAACGGCTTTGACCGGTTGTTCGGCGTACCCCGACAGCAGGCGATAGCCCTGCTCCGCCTTGCTGACCGCCTCCAATTCGAACGGCACGATCTCCAGTATCTTCAGTGCCAGCTCGAACAACTGATGCGGCGCGCCGGATATCAACTCCAGTTCCAGCTCGCAGATCGGCGTGTGGCGTTGCTCGGTGCTCACCTCGCCCCGGTCCATGCATAATTCGATCTGCGCGCCCTGCCATTGCAGCATCCGGCTGTTGCGCGAAAAATCCGTGACGAACACCGGCTGCAGCCGTTTGCGCCATGTGCGCGGCAGGTTGCGATCCCATTCACTTGCCGGTTGCGCGGAAAAATCCAGCACCGGTCCGCTTACCGGCACCTCCCACTCATTGCGCTGATGCAAGCCGGCTTGCACCGAGCCCCCGCCTTTCAACGTCTGCACCCATTGCCGTCCGGCATGGCGCAGCCGCAATGCCATCGCCGAGCGGTACATGTCGAGCTTCGCGGTGTCGAAATAGATGTTGTAGAGGCGGCGCGTGACCGGGCGGGTCACCGCATGCGCTTTGAGCAGCGCATGGCGTCTCAGCCTGGCGAGTTGTTCGGGGGCGATGCGTAGTTTGAGTTCGGTTTCGACTGCCATGTCTGCCTCATGCGAAGCGCGGAAGCCCAACTATAGCAGCCTGTTTAAACGACTGCGCGATATGCATGACGAAGAATTTACCGCGATCTGCCGAGTATCGATCTTTCAAATTCTTCCGGTGGCAGCGAACTTAAAACAGTTTCACTGTGCGTGAAACACGCAGCGCCGATGCGAGTGGCTCACCCGACTGCCGGAACACCCGTGGGACTATCGCTACCGGACATGTGAAAAAACGATACAACAGCGGCACATTTTTGAGTAGTATTGCTTATCCGTCTATCTCAAGCAGGTAACCAAAATTAAAAACATCGCGATCATCACAGCTTTGCTCATGTTCACCCTCACGGCATGCCAGAAAAAGGCCGAGGAGCCGTTCGTTCCGGATCCGGTGATACCCCCCTCCGGTGCCTTGCCCGCCGGGCACCCGCCCATCAATAATCAGGGCGCGATCGCCGATACACCCGAAGTATTGCAATCGCAGACGGCCACGGTGGTCAGCGCCATCAACATACCCCAATTCACCTATCTGGAAGTCATGCAGGACAAACAGAAGCGCTGGATCGCGACTTCAACGGTAGACGCAAAACAGGGCGACCTCATCAGGTTTGACAGCGGCTCGACGATGAACAACTTCCAGAGCAAAGCCCTGAACCGCAAATTCGACAGCATCACCTTCGTCAATCGCGTGACCGTCATCGACGGAAAATAACCGCCCGGCGATATCCGTACGGTCGCCTGACGTGCGGGACACGTCAGGCGACCACGCTACGTAACCGATTCCTGCAGGAACTGCAGCACCAGTAATTCGTCGCGACGCAATGCGGCCTGTGACACGATACGACGCGGGGTGCGCGACTCACCCGGGAAAGCCGGCGCCGTCAGGCCCAGGTGATAGGCGTTGACCAGCGCGGGATGCACATAGTACTTGCGGCATACCGCGCGCGTGTTGCCCAGGCGTTCCGCCACCGCGTCCAGTGCGCGGACGATATTACGGTCCGCCTCGCGGCGACTGGTGGCGGGTCCCATTGTCCGCAATGCCACCGCCGCCACCATGGTGCCGCCCCAGGTGCGAAAATCTTTGGCGGTGATGTCGCGGCCGCTGACTTCGCGCAGATAGTCGTTCACGTCATCGGACGTGATCGGCTTGCGCTTGCCGAACACATCCAGGTACTGGAATATCTCCTGGCCGGGCAGATCTTGACAACGCTGCACGATGCGCGCCAATCGGGGATCGTCCACCGCAACCGTGTGATCGACCCCGCTCTTGCCGCGAAAACTGAAACGCAACAGCGAGCCCTTCACCTGCACGTGCTTTCTGCGTAGCGTGGTCAATCCATATGATTTGTTTTCGCGCGCATATTCGTCGTTGCCGACGCGGATCAGCGTCCTGTCCAGCAGATATACCACGGTGGCGAGTATCTGGCGCCTTGTCAGCTCGCCAGCGCGCAGGTCGCGTTCCACGCGCTGCCGCAACGCGGGCAGCACCTCACTGAATTGCAGCATGCGGCAGAATTTGGATTTATCGCGCG
Organism: Burkholderiales bacterium; assembly: GCA_038203435.1. Lineage (GTDB taxonomy): Bacteria > Pseudomonadota > Gammaproteobacteria > Burkholderiales > Gallionellaceae > Gallionella. Next base: position 12,484 of record JBBRDZ010000045.1, on the reverse strand, counting down.
CTTCGCGATAGGAAGGATGATAACGATACTGTTTGCGGCCGCGCGCATCACGCGCCGTCACCTGGATATGCCCGTCCGGATCTGGACATATCCACACATTGGTCCATGCCGGCGGGATGCCCAGCGCACTGAGGCGTTTGCGCGCGACACTGTCCCTGACCAGCGTCCCGTCCGAATGATAATAACTCCACCCCCTGCCGGAGCGGCTGCGGCTGATACCGGCCAAGCCGTCAGTGACGTAGCGCAACCCGGCACGGGTGGCCGTCTTGCGGAATTCGTGATGCTTGGCTGTAGTCAACCGGCAGCCCCCGGTTTCACTTCATCATCTTTTCCAGCTTTTCCTTGTCCATCGCATTCGGCATATGGTTCATATTGAGGATGATACCGGCCAGATCCCGGTCTTCGGCAGGTGCGCTGGTATCGTTCATCAGCTGCTTCAGTTTGCCTGTGTCGCCATCGGCGGGATGATGCTTGAAATTGCTGATGGCGGTGGCCAGCACGCGTTCATGGGCGGAACTGCCCTTGCCGTCGATGATGCCCTTCAGCTTCATCTTTTCCGCGTCACTGGCGTAGTGCTCCATGTGATCCATGATGCCGGCCATCTCGCGTACCGGCGCGCTTGCCGCCAGCGCAGACTGCGCACCCAACATCAAACCCACCATCGATACGAATCCAAAAAGTATTTTGCTTTTCATGACCTGTCTCCTTATGAGGTTGAAAGTATCTACATACTTGCTCGGCTTGCGCATGCATCTTAGACTGTTTATCGAAAAATAAAAGAGGAAAGTTGACAGCTCATGCACTGAAAAAACATTGGCAGTCACAGGGATATCTTCAGCATGCGTGGTCACCGCAAACATTACCGCGGATGGCTGGGCCGCTCAATATGGAACAGCAGCGCACTACATCCAGCCTCTCGGCAACAGGGCATCATTTCAAGTGTCTCCACGCCGTATTATTGTTAATATCGCAACTCTGATCCTACTGGCGCAAGGACTTGTCCATGAGCAATAAATTGGTGGTACTCGTCACCCGCAAGCTGCCACCGAACGTGGAAGACCGCTTGCGCCACGATTACGCACCGCGCTTCAATGCAGAAGACCGTCTCTATTCCACCGATGAACTGCTCGAACTGGCGCAGGGTGCCGACATCATCCTGCCCTGCCATACCGAAAAACTATCCGCCGACGTCATCGCGCGCCTGCCCGCATCCGTGAAAGCCATCGTATGCTTCTCGGTCGGCACCGACTACGTCGACCTGGCCGCCGCCAAGTCGCGCAACATCATCGTCACCAACACGCCAGATGTGCTGACCGACGCCACCGCCGAGATTGCGATGTTGCTGCTGCTCGGCGCGGCCAGACGGGCCAGCGAGGGTGAACGCCTGATACGTGCCGGCAAATGGCAATCCTGGAGCCCAACTTTCATGATCGGAACACAGGTCACCGGAAAGCGGCTCGGCATCGTCGGTATGGGAAGAGTCGGCCAGGCCACCGCTCAACGCGCCCGCGGCTTCGACATGACCATCCTGTATTCCAATCGCAGTCGCTTGGCATCCGACCTTGAAAAGGGCGCGACCTATTACCAATCCGTCGAAGCGATGTTGCCGCACTGTGATTACCTCGCCTTGCATTGCCCGGCCACACCCGAAACGCACCACCTGCTAAATGCCGAACGCATCGCCCTGCTCCCCGACGGCGCAATCATCGTGAACACCGCGCGCGGCAGCGTGATCGATGACGATGCGCTGGTCGCCGCACTCAAATCAGGAAAGGTGGCAGCAGCCGGTCTGGATGTTTTCAACGGTGAACCCGACCACATCCACCCCGGCTATCGCAAACTGGACAATACCCTCCTGCTACCGCATATCGGCAGTGCCACCTTCGAAACCCGCGATGCGATGGGCTATCGTGCGCTGGATAATCTAGATGCGATCACCGCCGGGCGCGAGCCACATGATCGCGTGGCGTGAATCGCCAACTGCCGGAATATTGCAACACTGAAAATTTCAAGCGGATACCGGTGTGTTCGTCGTCACCGATTCTGCAACTGCAACCGGTCGGAGCATGCCGGCATACCAGATTTTTTCATTGGTTCGCTCGCAACCGGGTTATCTGAGGTACAATGTGCGCAGGTATTTGATTCAAAGTGTTTGCAGTACTGGTTTTCCATGCGCAATCTTCGTTTCGAATAGTTCCGCGGGAGTTTTTCCCGCTATTTTTAAGTAAGGAAGTAATTACATGGCAACTGGTACAGTTAAATGGTTCAACGACGCTAAGGGTTTTGGTTTTGTCACTCCTGATAACGGCGGCGATGATCTGTTCGCACACTTTTCCGCAATCAACATGAACGGTTTCAAGACACTCACCGAAGGACAGAAGGTCTCCTTCGATATCGTCGACGGTCCCAAGGGCAAGCAAGCCTCCAATATCCAGGCTGCTTGATCGCTCCCCAGAATTGGCAAAAAAGCCCGGCATGTGAATGCCGGGCTTTTTGTTTGTCTACTGCATTCACTGCGGCATGTTTTTCCCGTCCAGCAGCCTGAGCAAGCCGCGCATAATTCGATACAGTACCCACAGACCCGCGACCCAGGCGATGATGATGGCAAACGGGATACCGAGCAGGGTCATCACGAACAGTAGTGCAACCAACACCCACAGCAGCGCGAACCAGAAGGTGCGTATCTGCCAGCGAAAATGGGATTCGAGATAAGTGCCGCGCACGTCCCCGCGCTTGGCGTAGTTGATGATCACCGCGATGATGGAAGGCCAGCCGCTGATGAATGCGGTCAACACGAACGCCGGGGTCAACAGTCCGCCAAGCGCGCTCACCGCGTGCAGCCCGTAGATCAGGTAAGTCCACGCCACCGCGCCTTCGACCGCTTGCGGCGATATATCATTCTTGATTTCACTGCTCATGTTAGTCCCTGTTGATGAATGCAAACTTCGTGCGCGACAATACACTCAAATGCGAATCATTGCGTCACACTGCCTCGCGCAGCCTGGCAAGACGCGCCAGGCCAAAATGGATGAAGGCCAACGCGGTGAGTACCGGGGCGAACAGGTTCAGCAGCGGAACAAATTGCAGCAAGCCGGTCAGCAAGCCCAGTCCCCACCATGACAACTGGTAGCGGGTGAACAGGGTCTGCATTTCACTGCCGCTGGCATGTTCGCCCAGCGCATCGTAGCGAAACAGTCGCTGGTTCAGATAGGTCGCGGCGACAAAGGGCATCAACACGCCGATGCCGATGAACCACAGCGGCAAGGTGATCAGCCAGATCGCGATGAACGCGACGAACGCCAGCAGCATGTTGAGCAGATTGCCGGCAATGCTGCCGCCGGCCTCCCGTTTGAGTTGCGGATAATCGCGATCGGCCACCAGACTGATCAGCGCGGGCATTGCAAAGAACGCGGTAATCAGCAGCGCAGTGACGAACACCATCGGAACGAACAGGATCATATGCACTATCGCCTGGATCACGTTGGCGACCCAGCGCGGTTCCAGACCGTCGAGCCAATGCTGGACACCGAGGCTGGACAGCACGTTGACGAGCCAGCCCAAGAAGGTATCCCAGAAGACCACGCCCAACACCAGCCACAGCAATAGCGCGGCGAGCATCGGCCAGATCACGATCCACAATAATCTGAACTGGAACAGGTCGCGGAACGCGCGGGACATCGCTTTGAATACGCTCATGATGAAGACATCCCGGTAGGCATGGTCAGCCCCATGTTATTTGACTGCCGGTGATTGGGTAGCCGGGTCACCTTCATCCGGTGCCGCGAGTTTGGGCATGTTGAAATTGGCGCAGGGATCGACACGCTCAACACCCGGCGTGAACCAGATCAGATCGAATGGCGCTTCGCCGGTGGCCGTGTCTGCGTATTCCATCGGGTCATCATGCCCCGGACTGACTTCGACAAAGGCGACCGAGAGTATCTGTGCCTGCGGATCGCGAGCGGCAAAGTACAGCGGCAAGCCGATATCGCGGCGCGCGTGGCTGCTGCCGACGATCGCGACCACGCCGCGCGGGATGCTGGCCACCGCGCTATCGACCATCATCGCGTCTTTCAGCCGCTGGCTGCGCGTCAGACCCACCCGCAATGATTCTCTGAGTTGCCCGCAGTGTGCTCCACCCATATGCATGACCAGATAGCGCTGGCGTTTCTCGTTCCACACTTGTTCGACGTCCAGGCGTTTTAACTCGCCGGCATCGATCGCGTCGAAGCCGTTCCAGATCACCGGTTGCAATTGCTGGTTGGGTATATTGGCGGCGATCACCGGCAACTTGTTGTCGACCGCAACCGTAAGCAGCGCCGCGTAATCCTGCGCATTGGAGAATCTGACCAGCGCATTGACGCGTTTCAGCACCTGATCATGATCGGTGCCGGACAATGCGAGATCGAGCGACGGTTGATTTTCGGCATTCAGTTGTTCCATCATCAGCGCCGGTCGGGACCCGCTCGTAATGCGTGCGTTGAGCAGTTTCAGTTGCAATGCGTGATGCCCGGGATTGTCATGCACTTCGCCGAGCAGCAACACGTCGGCGCTGTTGGTCCTGGTCAACAAGGTGGCTTCGTCGATGAAACCGCGGCTGTTCATATCCCATATTCTGCCGGTCAAAGGGTGGTCGTCAGCCTTTACCTCCTGCGCCGAACATGCGCAGGACAGCAGCACAAGTACGACCAACAGATTCAAGCGCGGTATCGTTTTCATGACGGTTTGAACAGGGTTTTGAATTCACGCGGTTGCGAGCGCAAATATTGGTTCGGTGCGACCACCTGCGCGCCCAGTTGCGCCGCTGCATGCCATGGCCAGCGCGGGTCGTAGAGCATGCCACGGGCCAGCGAGACCATGTCTGCCTGCCCGGACGACACTATGTTTTCGGCCTGCTCCGGTTCGGTGATCAGACCCACCGCGATGGTGGCCATGCCGGTCTTGCTGCGGATCTTTGCCGCGAACGGCACCTGATAGCCCGGTTCGAGCGGGATCTGCTGCAGCGGCGACAGGCCGCCGCTGGACACATCGATGAAGGTGCAGTCGCGGCGCTTGAGTTGTTCTGCAAATACCATGCTTTGCTCGAGGTCCCATCCGCCGGCCACCCAGTCGGTCGCCGAGATGCGCACGCCAAGTGGCATATCAGGCAGCACAGCGCGCAGCGCATCGAAGACTTCCAACGGGAAGCGCATGCGGTTCTCCAGCGTGCCGCCATAGCGGTCATCGCGAATGTTCGACAACGGCGACAGGAATTGATGCAGCAGGTAACCGTGCGCCGCGTGCAGTTCGATCAGATCCACACCGAGTCGCTTCGCGCGCTGTGCACTGGACACGAAGTCGTTCAATATCTTGCGCATGCCGTCTTCATCCAGCGCCAGCGGTTGGCTGTGTCCCTGTGCGAACGGCAAGGCGGATGGCGCGACGGTTTGCCAGCCGCCCTGTTGAGGCACAAGCGGCTGCCCGCCCTGCCACGGTACCTGCACGGAGGCCTTGCGTCCGGCGTGCGACAACTGCATCGCGATGGGTATGCCCGAGTATTGCCGTATCGACTTGAGCACCCGCGCAAGGGCAGCCTCGGTCTGGTCTGACCACAAACCCAGATCGTCAGGCGAGATGCGCGCTTCCGGCGACACTGCGGTCGCTTCGATGAACAGCAGGCCCGCACCGGACAAGGCCAGATGGCCCAGATGGATCAGGTGCCAATCGCTCGCCCGGCCCTGCTCGGCGGAATACTGGCACATCGGCGAGATGACGATGCGGTTGCTCAGTGCCAGCTTGCCCAGTGTGATGGGCGAAAATAGTTTGCTCACTGCGTATGGCTCCGGTCAATAAAGTTATTACTCCGCGCGGACTGGAAAATAGACTGCACTCAGTGCTCCCGCATCAATCTGAACAGCCCTGTTAACTCACTGTCGCTGCTGAAATACAGTGCTCCGTCCGGCCCGATCGCGACGCCAGCTGGTCGCGCCCAACGCGCTCCATTCTGCAATTGAAAGCCGCTGATCAGGTCATCCACGCGCTGCGCCTGCCCGTCCTTGAATCGCACCGCGACGATCCTGGGCGGACGGCGCGTCGCGGCGCGACCCAGGAATCCGCCGCCGGGCCGGGTGCCCCATGAACCGTGCAAGGCGACCACCGCATCCGACTCCAGGCTGGCATCCATCGCGCCCCTGGGCACAAAAGCCACACCCAGCGGTGCATTGCGTGACGGGAACAGCGCAACCGGCAATACCACCTGATCGACGGGGCGCGGCGGCTTGCTACCCACACAATCGTCGCGCTGCAATCGCTCTCCATCGAACTGGAACCACGGCATGCCGTGAAAAGAACCGGCAGTGAGTTTGCTGAAATACTCCGGCGGCTGATCATATCCCAGATGGTCCGGCCCGTTGTTGCTGGCGTAGAGTATACCGGTCTGCGGCTGCCAGGCGAAACCGACCGGATTGCGCAGACCCGTGGCGTAAGGTTCCCAGCTTGCCTTGCCGCCGCCCTCGCGCAGCACCATCACACCGCCGCGCTGATCGTCGAACGCGTAACCTTCGCCCAGATACTGGTCGCTGCAATTGCTCTGGATACCCAGGCTCACATAGACCCGACCATCCGGACCGACCCCCACGGTGCGGCTGTCATGCCCACCTCCACCCGGTAATGCGGCCAGCAAGGAAACCGTATTCGCGGCAACGACGGACTGCCCCGGCGAGTATGGTGCGCGATACACGCCATCGGTATGCGCGATCAATATCTCTCCCGGTCGAAACGCCACACTGTGTGGATAGCCACCCATCTGCACCAGTACCTCGGCCCTGGTATAGGGCGGGGGCAGGCGATACACCTTGCCGGAGCGCGATCCGGCGAACAGATCGCCATTGGCGGCAAATGTCAGCATGCGCGGGGAATCCATGCGGGCCAGCAGTTCCAGTCGGTAACCCCGGGGCACTTGCACTGTCCGGGGCTCGCCGTCAACCATCAGCGTCTGATCGACATAAGTCAGCTCAGCTGTGCCAGCCAGTGCAGGTTCCGCTGACATACACAGCAACGATATCGCTAGCAATATTCTGTTTATCGGCAGTTTTGTTCTCCAATCACGATGGTATATCAACCGCTTCGATCTCGATGCGCTCGTATTCCGCAATCACCTGGGCGCCCAGCAACAGCAACGTGGCGGCCACTTCCAGGCTGAGCAGCACGATGATCGCAGTGGTGAGTGAGCCATACACCAGACTGACCTGCGACAAGGTGCCGAAATACCAGTTCAATCCATGGCGTATGATCTCCCACAGCAAACCCGCCGTGGCACCGCCCACCAGCGCGTGGCGCACAGTCAGTCTGCCCACCGGCATGAAATAGTAGATTGCGGAAATAAGCAGTATCTCTCCGAGCACGCCGGCAACGTAGATCAGCCAGCGCGAAAAACCACCCAGCGACCAACGATGCCCCAGAATCACCACATGCTCGCCGCCCATTGCCAACAGATCGACGATTGCGAACGTCCCCAGGAATAATCCCGTGCCGATGAACAGGATATAACCTGACGGCAGCACCAGCATAGACACCAGGATATGTCGCTTGCGCTTCTCCACACGGTGCAGAAAGATCACCGAGATCGCGCTCTCGAGCACCTTGAAACCAAGCGAGCTGAAGAACAGCATCGTGACGAACAATACCCAGCCGATCAACTCGCGGTGATCGAGGAACGCCTGCAATTCCGCCACCACCGCCTTCCCTTCACCCGGCACTACATACTCGAGCGCCGTGTTCAGCGTCGCCATCAATACATCCTGGTCGATCACCTGCGACAGCGCGATCACCATCAGGATGAGCAGCGGCACGATGGAAAGCAGCGCATAGTAGGCGACCGCGCCGGCGAGCAGCAGGCCCTGGTTAGCCTGAAAGGCTTTCAAAACCTGAAGCGCAAAGGCGACCGGATTTTTCAGGATTTGGCGTGTTCTTGGATCGATGAGCTTCATGGGGTGGAATCTTGGTGGGTTACCGGAATCAGCAGCAAAATTGTAACGCAGCCGATATTCGATTCATGTGCGCTGCCGCACAATGGATATCAACTCATGGTTCTTGAAGCGATGCACAGTACCGCATCAAAATCCCATCGTGAATCCCAGATCGGGATAGGTTTCGTTACAGCTGCGATAGATAGCCTGCCGGCAATCCAGATAGGCTTCCCGGACAAAACCGAGGCTGATATAGGCATTGGGTGCGGCAGTGATATTGATGCCGGCGCGTTCGCCAACCGAGTTGATACCGGGCAGCCCGCTGACTGAAGTATGGCGATAGAACGCACCGACGTAGGGTTGTACGGAAGAACCGGACTGATAGAAAACATATTGTACGAAAGGTGAATATTTGCTGATACCGGGGTCACTGCCAGACCATTTCTCAACGGACAGACCGGCAGCCAGACCGTCGAGCACATAGTGGCTCACGCTCGCGCCCAGCACAAAATAGCGGTTACCGAAGGCATAGCCATTCCCGCCCATCAGCGAGAATTGGTTGCGGCCCTGCGCGAACATGCCACCCACGCCCACAGCATGTGCGGGCAATACAGGCAGTATCAGCAACATCGTTAACAGCAGTCTGTACATGTGCTTGTTCCTTGCGTTGACCAAATGCGCTTCAGGTGACAAAAGACCACAGCGTGGTATCGCAGCCCGGACCCGCTTGTGGCTGAAGCAACGCGCTATTCATTGGCCTTAACTTCTCTTGGTATGCCGATCTTCATCTTTTGTACCCGGATACGGGTGCGGCAAGTTTCCATTTCGCCGGTATATCCTGAACAGTCATCTTAGCAAACTCAACTGGCATTTGGGTGAAGCCGAAACCGATGCGGCTTTAGCCGTTTATGTCCTCGCAAGAGAGATGGCATGAAATCGAAAGCGCTAAAAATGTCCATCTAGACCGGTGCAGTAGGCGGTCAGATCATGGTACTCGCAAAAGCGGTGGCCCAACAGAAGCAGGGTGTGATTAACGGCGAACTGAAAGGCGACTGCCCGCTCAGAGGACATTAGCCAGTCTGATGGTTAGCACAATAAAACAGGGCCGGCGTTGACCGGCCCTGTTTTATCGGCAAGTCGAGTGACGATCAACGGGCATCCATAATGGATTGCATGTTGTTGTCCAGATCGTTCACCACCACCCATTCGCTTGCGCCGGCCTTGAGTACCCGCGCCTTCCAGCGTTCCAGCCGATCCAGATAGATGCGCGGATCGGCATTGTCGGTACCCAGTTTGGTCACGTTCAGTGCAACGATACGTATACCATCGAGTTTGATCGGGAAATCGCGCACCGTGCCCTTACCCAGCTCTTCCTGCATGTCGGAAAAGATCACAATGGTCTTGTTGCCGGCCTTGGTCTCGTTGAGGTATTCCGCGCCCTGGATCAGGCCGCCGGTAATATCGGTATAAGCGGAACCATTGACGGCCTTCGCAAACTCCTCGATCTTTGCCTTGAATGCGCGCTTTTGCTGGGTTGCCTGGAACGGACGCTTGTCGAAGGTGACCTTGGCGACGATATCCTTTTCGGTGAAGCTGCGCGTCTCCACCTTGGCCACCGCCAGCGAATCTCCGGGGTTCAGCGTGGCCAGCAGATAATTGATGATCCGGGTCGCCTTGGTGATCTCCCTGGCATAGGTACCGGAGGTATCCACCAGCATATACACACCCTGGGTGTGCATGCGGCTATCGCCGCAGGCACCGAGGACCAGGGTCCCGAACAGCATGATCCATGCGAGCAGATAACGGTTCATGATGCGCTCCCGGGTTTGGATGGTGTGCTGACGGTGCCGCGCAACGCCAGCACCCAGCGTTCCACCATCAGCGGAATGACGATGAAAATGTCGTAGACCAGTTCCAGCACCCTGGCCAGGCGCCTGAACGCCACGCCGGTGAACCTGAGCACGAAGCCGAGTCCGTGCATGGACTGCACCAGCAGCACACCGATCACGGTACGCAACGAATGCACCACGCTTTCCAGCGGGATCGCCACGAACGCCAGCGCGAACGGCAGCACGAAGCCCATGATCATCTGGCCGGCCATCGGTATGTTGGTCATCCAGCCATCCGAAACCGGCGCTGCGGACGAGGACAGGTCGCGCAGCAGCGATGCCTTGTCGGCGATCAGCATATCGCGCATCAGCGCCAGCGACGATTCGATACCGGCCAGGATCACCAGAAAGATCAGCGACGCCCACATCAGGCGCTGCCGCATGCGATCGTCCATGCTGGCGATCTTCGGGAACAGCTGGGTGATGCGCAACGATTCGAGCAGGAACAAACCCATCGAAGCTTCCATCAGGATGATCACCAGCGCGGCCACATCCGAGGTCCTCAGGTTATCGGTGATGTAATCGCTGGCACCCACCATCTCCGACATCGGCAGCGCGATCAGCTTGTAGTTGATAAAGGCACCGCCCAGCGCGATCACCATCACCAGCGAGGAGATCGCCAATTGCACGAACGCCGACACCGTCAGCGCGTGTTCAGCCTTGCTGTCCTTGGCGCGCATGCCGGCGAACCTGGTCATATGATCGTCGATCTGCTTGGCGTTGCTGTGCAGGGTCAGCATCTTCTTGTCCATCTCGCCCATCAACTTGTCCGCCGAACGCCATGAAGGTTGCATGCCCTTGAGGATCTTGTGGCGTTCTTCATAGGCGCGTCGATACTCGGACACCGTCTTGTCATGGATCTTCTGGATGGACTTGTTGATGTCTTCCAGCAATTTGCGGGGGATGTCCCCGCCGGATTTGATCTGCGAGATCGACTCCAGCGCCTCCACCCATTCGGGCGGCGGTGGCGGGACTTCGCCGCTTCTGCGGTAGTCCTCCTCGATGCGCGTCACTTCTTCGGCCAGCTTGCGCTGCAAGGCGGGGAATTCCTGCATATCCTTGCGGATGACATTGCCGACGCGCTCGAATTCCCGATCTATCATGGAAGCGGTACTTTCCTGGCTGTGTGCCAGCAACACCGATTGATTGCGCAAGCGCAGCTTGTCCGCGCTCAGGAACAACCAGCGGGAAATGAAACGGGTGGACTGGGTCACCAGATTGCACAGCGAGTGGATCACGCCATGCATGGGTTTGCGTGCCGCATACAGGAACAGCATCACCAGTATGACCAAAGCCAGGATGGACAGTGCCACGCTGTCCGGCCAAAACAACCACGAATTTCGGTCGATCATTGCTAATCCCTCCCATCGTTGATGTCTGCTACCGCAATGCCCGGGTTCGGCCATTGCGATTGCCGGTACGGGCGCGCTGGCCGAACACCGACAAAACGCACTCTGCCTTTTCCAATCGCCCGCCGCAATACCGCTCATACCGGAAATATGCCGCTCATATCCCGCTGCGCTACCACTCGTCCTTAATTCCCGGTTTGTGCCACGTCACCTACGCCGGACGAATGCTGGGCTGACGTGCTAAAGTATCCGAGGTATGAAGGGAAGATATCCATGATGTCCGCACCAACCTTGCCCGCAAACATCCCGGCAGATGTGTCACGCCAGCAGGCGTTGCTGGATGCGCTGTGCGCCCCCGGATATTTCAAACACCCGGTCAGTCTGGAGGAGACACACATCTCCTGGGTGCTGCTCACCGGACGCGATGCGTACAAGATCAAGAAAGCGGTCGATCTGGGCTTCCTGGATTTTTCCACGCTGGCGGCAAGGCAGTTTTATTGCGCAGAGGAGTTGCGCCTCAATCGTCGTCTCGCCGCCGAATTGTATCTGGACGTCATCGCCATCGGCGGCGATCCCGACGAACCGCGCCTGGGCAAACTGCCCGCCATCGAATATGCAGTACACATGCGACGATTCTCGCGGTCAAAGATGATGGATCGCATGCTGGCGCATGGGCAGATCACGCCCGCCCATATCGACAGCCTGGCTCGCATCATCGCTGATTTTCACAGCGCGTTGCCGCCCGCTGCTGCGGATGCCGGCACAGCGGGCGAAATCGAACAGGCCGCCTTGCAGAACTTTGAACCGGTGCAGCAACAACTCGAACAGACTGACGATCTGGCCATGCTGGAAATAGTGCGCCAGGCCAGCGCGCGCGAGTTCACCGCCTGCGTACAATTGTTCGCGGCGCGCGCCGCAGCAGGCTGGGTGCGCGAATGCCACGGCGACCTGCATCTCGGCAACATCGTGGTACTGGACGAGATGCCCACTCCGTTCGATTGCATCGAGTTCAGCGCGGCGTTGCGTTGTATCGATGTGATCAGCGAGATCAGCTTCACGGTGATGGATCTGCGCAGGCGCGGCCAGCCGCAATTGGCCTGGCGTTTGCTCAACGCCTATCTGGAAAAAACCGGCGATTATCAAGGGTGCGGCGTGTTGCGTTTCTATCTCGGCTACCGCGCCATGGTGCGCGCCAAGATAGCCGCAATACGCACCATGCAGCGCGGCGTTGCGATAACCGTCAAGCGACTGAAATCCTGCCGTGCTTATCTGCACCTCGCGCATCATGTCCTGACCAGCCGCA